>CALLQC010000065.1 GCA_938015255.1 uncultured Erythrobacter sp. | reverse complement strand
GACCGAGGCTTGCGCTGCACGTCCCTGAGCCGAAGTTCCGGCCGGGCGATCAGGCCGATTTCAGCGATATCGATATCGGTCAGCCTGGTGACCAGCCACGCCCGGACGAAAGCGCCAAGCCAGAAGATATGAAAGACCTCGCCTATGGTCTTGTCCGGGTGCTGGGCGATGACAACAGGGCGCACGGCCCGTGGGATCCGAAACTCGATCCGGAAACGCTGCGAATCATGCTGGGCCACATGGCGATGGTCCGCGCATTTGATGAGCGGATGTTCCGCGGGCAGCGGCAGGGTAAAACCAGCTTCTACATGAAATGCACCGGCGAAGAGGCGACCAGCGTTGCCGCCTCCATGGCGTTGGCGAGCGACGACATGGTGTTCCCGTCATACCGCCAGCAGGGTATCCTGATCGCGCGCGGATACCCTCTGATCGAGATGATCAACCAGATTTATTCGAACAAGGGTGACAAGCTGAAAGGCCGCCAGCTGCCGATCATGTATTCGAGCCGCGAGCATTCGTTCTTCTCGATCTCAGGTAACCTGGCCACGCAAACTCCGCAAGCCGTAGGCTGGGCGATGGCGAGCGCGATCAAGGGCGACAGCCGTATTGCCGCCACATGGGTGGGCGAGGGCTCGACGGCGGAAGGTGACTTCCATTCCGCCTGCACCTTTGCGACTGTTTACAACGCGCCGGTGATCCTCAACGTGATCAACAACCAGTGGGCAATTTCAAGCTTCTCCGGTTTCGCAGGAGCTGAGCGCACGACCTTTGCTGCGCGCGCTCTGGGCTATGGCCTCGCGGGCCTTCGGGTCGACGGCAATGACGCGCTGGCTTGCTACGCCGCGCAGCAATGGGCCGCCAACCGCGCCCGCGCCAACCAGGGGCCGACCCTGATTGAATTCTTCACCTACCGCGCAGAGGGGCACTCCACATCGGATGATCCATCTGGCTATCGCTCTGCGCAGGAGCGCGAGGAATGGCCGCTGGGCGATCCGGTGATGCGCCTTAAAAACCACCTCATTGCGATCGGCGAGTGGGACGAGGACCGGCAAGCCGAAATGGACCGGCGCTGCGCCGAGGAAGTGAAGGCAACCACCAAGGAAGCTGAGAAGAACGGCATCCTCGGCCACGGCCTCCACCATCCATTTCACACCATGTTCGAGGATGTTTTCGAAGAGCTTCCCTGGCATCTCGAAGAACAGGCGGAACAGGCAACGCGCGAACGCAAGATCAAGTGGCCCGATAGCCACCCCAAAGGTGGAGCGGGCAAATGAACGCTCAGACAAAAACAGAAAAGCCCGCTGAAGGTGGAGTGACCGAACGCCGGATCAACATGATCGAGGCGATTAACGACGCGCTCGACATCATGCTTGAGCGCGATGACGACGTGATCGTGATGGGCGAGGATGTCGGCTATTTCGGCGGCGTTTTCCGCTGCACGGCGGGCCTTCAGGAAAAGCACGGCAAGACGCGCGTGTTCGACACGCCGATTTCGGAATGCGGCATTATCGGTGTCGCGGTGGGGATGGGGGCATACGGCCTTCGCCCTGTGCCCGAGATTCAGTTTGCCGATTACATTTATCCCGGCCTTGACCAGCTGATCTCAGAAGCCGCGCGCCTGCGTTATCGCTCCGCGACTGAATATATCGCACCGATGACAGTGCGCTCGCCGTTTGGAGGCGGCATTTTCGGCGGGCAGACGCACTCGCAATCGCCCGAAAGCATTTTCACCCACGTATCGGGGCTCAAAACGGTGATCCCGTCTACGCCCTACGATGCGAAGGGTCTGCTGATCAGCTGCATCGAAGACAACGATCCGGTGATCTTTTTTGAGCCCAAGCGCATCTATAACGGCCCGTTCTCCGGCTATTATGACAAGCCGGTCGAGCCGTGGAAGAAGCACAAGGATTCAGTCGTGCCCGAGGGGTATTACAAGATCCCGCTCGGCAAGGCGCGGCACGTGACGGATGGCGAGCAGCTGACCGTTCTGGCCTATGGCACGATGGTCCACGTGGCCGAAGCTGTATGCCGCGAAAAAGGCATTGATGCCGACATTCTCGACCTGCGCACGCTGGTTCCGCTCGATATCGAAGCGATTGAGGAGTCGGTCAAAAAGACGGGCCGCTGCCTGATTGTTCACGAAGCAACCCGCACCAGCGGCTTTGGCGCCGAGCTTTCGGCGCTGGTTACCGAGCGCTGCTTTTATCACCTCGAAGCGCCGGTCGAGCGTGTGACCGGTTTCGATACACCCTATCCGCACAGTCTCGAATGGGCCTATTTCCCCGGTCCGGTTCGTATCGGCGAAGCAATCGACAAGATCCTCAAGGACTGACCGTCATGGCAAAGTTTACATTCAACATGCCCGATGTGGGCGAAGGCGTGGCCGAGGCGGAGATCGTCGAATGGCAGGTGAAGGTCGGGGATACCGTATCCGAAGACCAGCATCTGGTCGACGTGATGACCGACAAGGCAACGATCGATATTGAAAGCCCGGTCGACGGCAAAGTGATCGAGGTCGCCGGTGAAGTTGGCGACGTGATTTCAGTCGGCGCGATGCTGCTTGTGATCGAAGTCGAAGGCGACGCGGCCGATGACGAGGCACCCGAAACCGAAGCTGCACCGGCCCCAGCGCCAGAGCCGGCGGTGGTCGCAGCACCAGAAGATGAACCGGAGCCCAAATCCGAGCCCGCATCATCTGCAACCACCGATGACGAAAAGGTAGAGCTGTTCTCCGGGCCTCCGGGCACTGGCAAGACAATCGCGGCAAAGGTTTTGGCCACGCCTGCGGTGCGTAAACGGGCGAGGGAACTCGGCGTCGATCTTGCGCAGGTGAAACCCGCCGAAGACGGGCGCGTGCGCCACGGCGATCTCGACCAGTTCCTGTCCTACAATGCGGGCGGCGGCTTTGCGGCTGCTGGCAAAACGCGTGAGGATGAAGCGATCAAGGTGATTGGTCTGCGCAAACGGATCGCGCAGAATATGAGCGCGGCGAAGCGCAACATCCCGCACTTCACCTATGTTGAGGAATGCGACGTTACCGAGCTTGAACGGATGCGCGCGCAGCTCAATTCCGCTCGCGGAGAAAAGCCCAAACTCACCATGCTGCCGCTGCTCATCAGCGCGATTTGCAAGCTGATTCCGGACTATCCGATGATCAACGCGCGCTTTGATGACGAGGCTAATGTCGTCACCCGTCACGGCAGCGTTCATCTGGGCATGGCGACGCAGACCGATAGCGGCCTGATGGTGCCGGTGATCAAGGACGCGCAGAACCGCAATCTTTGGCAGCTGGCGAATGAAATTGGCCGCCTTGCCAATGCGGCGCGCGATGGATCGGCCAAGTCGGACGAGCTTTCCGGTTCAACGTTGACTGTGACCTCTCTCGGCCCGCTTGGCGGAGTGGCGACCACTCCGGTTATTAACCGGCCGGAAGTCGCAATTATCGGTCCGAACCGGATTATCGAACGTCCGATGTTCGTGACTGGCCCCGACGGGCAGGAGCGCATTGAGAAGCGCAAGCTGATGAACATCTCGATCAGCTGCGATCACCGCGTGGTCGATGGCTATGACGCGGCCAGCTTCGTTCAGGACATGAAAAAGCTGATCGAAACGCCTGTGCTTTTGCTGTCGGAGTGAGCGGCTGAATAAAGTTTGAGTTTTCGCAAAGAGGGCCGTTGACAGCATATGCATGCGGCCCTATTTGCGCGGCTCCCAAGTGGCTGCGCGGGTGTAGCTCAGTTGGTTAGAGTGTCGGCCTGTCACGCCGAAGGTCGCGGGTTCAAGTCCCGTCACTCGCGCCACTTGGGGATTTCTCTCACAATCAGAACTGCGGGCAGCCTTTGCGCTCAGCGTCGCGTGTACGGACCCATTCGAACGCATTGCGGAGCAAGCGGATGTTGTTTGCATCGTTATAGCTCGTGTAATTGTGGCCCATTGCAGAGTAAAATACACGGCCTTCTCCTGGACAGCGCACCCATGCAATCGGGTGGCCTTGCGGGCCGCCGCCCATGCGCAGATCCTGCACCGGGCCGTATCTAAGGTTTGCCGGGCTGTAGCTGTCTTCGTCAAGGCCGAGAAGCGGCACCGCATCGCCCAGCTCGGCGGTGTTAAAGCTGTACCATTCATCGACCTTGCTAAACTCAGCCGGGATCCCAACCATCACGGGATGGTCAGTTGCGAGGTTCACGACCCGTGCTTTCTGAAATTGTGGTCCCGCAGGATGGCCGATAAATTCTGGCCCGATCACCTGCTTGTCGTACCAATGCCAGTCGCCATGCGAATTGTCGCCTGAGCCGTGTAGGGCAATCAGAGCGCCGCCTTGTTCAAGCCAATCCTGAAAGGCGCGCTCTTGCTCGGGCGAGAGTGTGTCGCCGGTCATGTTGTTGAAAACGACAACATTGAATCGTGCGAGCTGTTCAGAGTTGAACACCGCGGCGTTCTCTGTCGTGAACAGCCCCATTCCGGTGTAACCTGCCGTTTCTGCAAAGAACCGGTCGGCCCCGGCAATGCCTTTGTTGTGACGCCATTCTCTGGTCTTGGAGAAAACCAGAATAGCCGGTTGCGGCATGAACTCGGTGATGTCCGGCGGGATGCTGTCGAAGTTTGTGGGCGCTTGTTCGGTTTGGGCAATGCTGCTCGCGCATGAGGCCAGGATCAGGGCGAGCGGAAGCGTGAACCATTTCATGCCTAAGAACTAGCAAGAAGGATTTGCCCGCGATAGCCCAGGAGATGGCGCGCGTTATTCGTTGGCAGGCGGTGCGCTCCAGCTGCCTGTTTCCATCCAGATCAGAAATCGCTTGAGCGGCAGAAGCCAGATCAGGCCAAGGATGACGTATACGATCGTCTGCGCCCAGCCTGGCCAATATCCAATCAGTTCAGGCGCGTAGCGCGCGATGACGACACCGTAGATCATCAGGAATACGAACAGCCCGATAATGCCGACCGGAATGCGCCAGGTTGGTGTTTCTCTCATCAATTGATCCCGTACATGCGGCTTGGCGTGATCACGGCATCAAGCGCGATGTCGTGCGGCTCTGTGGGCAGGGAATCGCACAATTGCACATCCCATGCGAGACCAATCGCCATGCGCCCGGGATGTTCCGCGAGCCAGCGGTCATAGTGGCCGCCGCCCTGGCCAAGCCGGTCGCCATCCGCCGTAAAACCGACGAGTGGGACGAACAGAACGTCGGGTATCAACTCTGCTGCGCCAGGTGCGGGCTGCCGCATGCTGAACGGACCTGGCTGGAGGTCGCTATGGCCGAAGGGATCGGTGTGTTCGCGAAATTGCATCGGCGAGTCGTCATCCGCGAAGCCGGGGAGGGCGATGGCGTGTCCCTGCTCGTGAAAGAACCGTGCATAGCCAGCCGCTGGCGCTTCATCGGCATTGGCAGAATAGAGTCCGATCACAGCACCCTTGCCGATTTTCGCCAGCAGCGGGGCAGGGGGGCGATGAAACAACAGCGTCTTGATTGCATCGGACTGCGCTTTGACATGCTCGCGGCGCGCTTTGCGAAGTGATTTGCGCAGTTTCGCTTTTTCCAATGCTTGATCCATGGATTGTTTAGCTCCGCTCACCATGACGAAAATCAATGTTTCCGGCATGGACCATACGGCGTGCAGCGCCGCAAGGCCGACCGGCCGCCCGCAGCGACGCGCCCAAAGGGCGTGTAAGCGAGGATTTCGCGCCCCGAATGGGGGCGGGAAGAAAACAAATGACGGGACCACCATGGGTCGTTGCCAGAGAAATCCTCTGACGCCTAAACGTCAGGTGGGCGCCGTATATCCTGGACCCCAGGACAAACCCGTTATCCAAGACAGGGACAGCTCCCTAGGAATGCTTATAGCCTCAGGGATATTCGATAGGCTCGTGCCGGGCAGCCCCGCCATAAATGCACTTAGGGTGCTGTCGAGCCGCGTTCAAGCGCTGTTGCTGCCGCTTCAGCGCGGTTTGCGAGTGCTTCCAGCTTATCGGCGATATCGCCGGCGTCCGCTGCCTCTCCGAAAAGATCGTGCTGATGGCGTTCGGCCTCACGCATTTCGGCAAGCTGTTCCTTGAGTTCTTCCACCTCTTGCCGGGCACGCGCTTCGGCCTTGGTCAGCGTTTCGATCTCAGACTGAAGCTGGACTGTTTTTCCGCCTGAGCGTTCTTTCTCGTGTTCGACATTCTCGGTCGATCTCTTGGCGATTTTGCGCGCCTCGGCGAGCTCGTCGGCAAGAAACAGTGCGGCGAACAGCATGTTTTGCGCTTCCTGCGGCGCACGGGCGGCGCCAAGCTGCGCGTATTTCTCGTCAATCATGGCGGCGAGCTTTTCGATATGCTGCTCTTCACCGTCGGCACAATTGACGGTGTAGCTTTTTGGCCCGATTTTGAGAGATACCTGGCTCATGCTTCCAGATCCGCGATCAGCGTATCGAGTTCTCGCATGGTTTCAGCCACTTCCTCGCGCAATTTCTCGTGACTGTTTACCAGCGCCATGACCTTGGCGGAACCGCCGGGCTCAGCTGGCGACGGCGCGGCATTGGCCTGCGCTGTTGCAATGCGGTCCATGGCGGCTTCAATCCGCGCCAATGCCGAAGTGATCCGATCCTCTCCCATGCGGTCAGAATATCAAGATTGATGTTCATAGGCAAAGCCTTGGAGGCTCCTGTTGATAAGTGGTGTGGGGCGTGAGGCGGGGCGTGATCGGGGAGCAATGGGATCACACAGGCGCGCGCGCCTTGACCTCATCATGGCGCTCGGCAATGGCATCGCAAACGGATCGAATCGGCCCGCGCTCAGGGCCGACAGCAGAAACGGCAGAGCCAATCCGCCTGTCGTTTGCCAGCAGGAGGCAATGGACCCGAATGACGATGGAAACCGCACGCTTGCAGAATATGGCGAACGCCATTCGCGCGCTTTCAATGGATGCCGTTCAGGCCGCCAATTCGGGCCATCCGGGAATGCCGATGGGTATGGCCGATGTGGCGACCGTGCTTTACCAGAACCATATCAAGTTTGATCCTTCCCGACCGGATTGGGCCGACCGCGATCGGTTTGTGCTGAGCGCCGGTCACGGATCAATGCTGATTTACAGCCTGTTGCACCTTACCGGCTATGCGCGCCCGACAATCGACGACATCCGCAATTTCCGCCAGCTTGGCAGCCCGTGCGCGGGGCACCCGGAAAACTTCCTGCTCGATGGGGTTGAGTGCACCACCGGCCCGCTGGGTCAGGGGCTTGCCATGGCGGTCGGCATGGCGATGGCAGAGCGGCATCTGAATTCTATGTTCGGAGATGACCTGGTGGATCACCGCACCTGGGTTGTCGCCGGCGACGGCTGCTTGATGGAAGGCATCAACCACGAGGCTATCGGCCTCGCCGGGCACCTGAAGCTGGGCAAGATGATCGTGCTTTGGGATGACAACAACATCACCATTGACGGCACGGCTGATCTTTCGACCAGCGAAGACGTGAAGGCACGTTACGAAGCAACCGGTTGGCATGTCGCCTCCTGCGACGGACACGACTTTGCCGATATTGAACGCGCGATTGAGGAGGCCAAGGCGTCCGACCGACCATCTCTGGTCGCGTGCAAGACAGTGATCGGCAAGGGCGCGCCCAACAAACAGGGCACCAGTGCGACCCATGGCGCCCCGCTTGGACCGGATGAAATTGCCGCCGCACGAGCATTTCTGGGCTGGGAGCACGATCCGTTTGTCGTTCCGGATGATATTCGCAGCGATTGGAAGGGCACCGCCGACGCTGGCAGCGCAGCATCGGCGGCGTGGCAGGCCCGGCTTGATGCGTCACAGCACAAGGGCAAATTCGAGAGCCATATGGCAGGGGTTGCTGAAACGGCAGGGCCGGCCATCGAGGGGCATATCCGCGCTCTGGCAAAGGAGCCGCAGAAGGTTGCCACCCGCAAGGCTTCTGAAATGGCTCTGAACCCGCTGACCGAAGCATTGCCGCAACTGATCGGCGGGTCGGCTGACCTTACCGGATCGAACAACACCAAGACGCCCAGCACGCTACCGATGACGGCAGACGATTACAGTGGTCGCTACGTCTATTACGGTATTCGCGAATTTGGCATGGCGGCAGCGATGAACGGCATGGCGCTGCACGGCGGAGTGGTGCCCTATGGCGGCACATTCCTGATCTTTTCCGATTATTGCCGCAATGCGATCCGTCTGTCGGCGCTGCAAAAGACCGGCGCGGTGTATGTGATGACGCATGACAGCATCGGCCTTGGCGAAGATGGACCCACACACCAGCCGGTCGAGCAGGTGATGAGCCTGCGGCTTGTTCCCAACCTCAATGTCTATCGCCCGTGCGACACAATCGAGACCGCCGAATGCTGGGCGCTGGCATTGCAGACGCCGGAAACGCCATCGGTCCTCGCGCTTTCGCGTCAGGGATTGCCGCAATTGCGCGGAGAGGGTGATGCGGACTGGACACCGGCGAGCAATCGCAGCGCCACGGGCGGCTATCGCTTGCAGGCTGCGAAGGCGGCGCGCAAGGTGGTTTTGATCGCATCGGGCAGCGAGGTTGCTCTGGCGGTAGAATGCGCCGAGCAGCTGGAGGCTGCGGGCATTGGCACGGATGTGGTATCCATGGTCTGCACCGAACGTTTCGACAAACAGGATGCCGCCTACAAGGCAGATGTTCTGCCGGGGGACACTCTGAAGGTTTCGATTGAAGCTGGCAGCACTCTCGGCTGGGAACGCTACACTGGTAGCGATGGGATCAATATCGGTATCGACAGTTTCGGGGCTTCCGCTCCGGCGGGCGATCTGTTCGCCCATTTCGGTTTCACTGCGGATCAGATTGTTCCGCAAATCAAAGACAAAATGAACAGCTAATCAGGAGCTTACCCCAAATGGCTACTAAAGTTGCAATCAATGGTTTTGGCCGCATCGGCCGTCTTGTTGCCCGTGCGATCCTCGAGCGGGGCGATCACGATCTTGAACTCGTTTCGATCAACGATCTGGCCGATACCAAATCGAACGCGCTGCTGTTCAAATACGATTCCACCCACGGCCGTTTCCCCGGATCGGTCGAAGTGGCCGATGGCGCGATTGTGGTGAATGGCAAATCCATTGCAGTCACCAGCGAGCGTGATCCCGGCAATCTGCCGCATGCTTCGCAGGGCGTCGATATTGTCCTTGAATGCACCGGTTTTTTCCAGAGCCACGAGGCCGCCGAACCGCATCTGAAGGCAGGCGCGAAACGCGTGCTGATTTCCGCTCCGGCCAAGAACGTGTCAGCTACCATCGTTTACGGCGTGAACCATGATGTACTCACCGCAGAAGACGTGATCGTCTCCAATGCGAGCTGCACGACCAACTGCCTCTCACCTGTGGCGAAGGTGCTGCACGATACCGTGGGTATCGAGCGCGGTTTCATGACCACGATCCACTCTTACACCAACGATCAGCGGATGCTGGACCAGATGCACGGCGATATGCGCCGCGCGCGCGGCGGTGCCCAGAACATGATTCCGACGACAACCGGAGCAGCCCGCGCTGTGGGTCTGGTTCTGCCGGATCTCGCTGGCAAGCTTGACGGATCTTCGGTCCGCGTGCCGACACCAAACGTCAGCCTTGTCGATCTGGTCTTCACGCCAAAGCGCGACACCACGGCTGATGAGCTGAACGCAGCGCTGAAAGCCGCCGCCGAAGGCCCGATGAAGGGTGTTCTGGACTTCACCGACGAACCGCTCGTATCCTCGGACTTCAACCACCATCCGGCCAGCTCTACTGTAGACAGCCTCGAGACGAGTGTAATGGAAGGCAAGCTTGCCCGCGTCGTTTCGTGGTATGACAACGAATGGGGCTTCTCCAACCGCATGATCGACACTGCCGGTGTCATGGCGAAGTTCCTCTAAATCAACCTCGCGCCGGAGACCCCCGCAATGGCCGCTTTCAAGACGCTCGATGATCTGGATGATGTGACCGGGAAGGTCGCACTCGTCCGGGTCGATCTCAACCTGCCGATGAAGGGTGGTTCCGCCTCTGATGTGACGCGGGTTGAGGCGGTCAAGCCGACAATCCTCGAATTGAGCGAGAAGGGCGCGAAAGTGCTGCTGCTCGCCCACTTCGGACGGCCTGGCGGGAAACGGTCTTCGGTGCTTTCAACCAGCATGGTTGTTGGCGATGTCGAGGGGGTGCTGGGAAAGGAGCTGATGTTCATTCCCGAGGTCTCTGGCCCGGTTGTAGATCAATCGATCGGTATCCTGCGCAACGGCGATATCGGCTTGCTCGACAACACGCGCTTCTGGCCCGGAGAGACGGACAACGATCCGAACTTTGCTCAGGCCATCGCCGCGCACGGCGATTTTTACGTGAACGATGCCTTTAGCGCCGCACACCGCGCCCATGCGACGACCGAAGGGCTTGCTCACCATCTGCCCGCCTATGCCGGCCGGGCGATGGAGAAAGAACTGAAAGCGCTGGACGCTGCGCTCGGCACACCGCAGCAGCCGGTCGCCGCCGTAGTCGGCGGGGCGAAGGTTTCGACCAAGCTTGCCGTGCTCGAAAACCTTGTCGGCAAGGTCCAGCACCTGATCATCGGCGGCGGCATGGCGAATACCTTCCTTGCCGCGCGGGGAGTGAATGTTGGCAAGTCACTTTGCGAACATGACCTCACCGATACCGCGTCCAAGATCATGGATGAGGCTGATCATGCGGGCTGCACTGTCCACCTGCCTTACGATGTCGTCGTCGCGAAGGAATTTGCGGCCAATCCGCCGAGCTTGCGCACCTGCAATGTCCATGAGGTCGCCGAGGATGAGATGATCCTCGACATCGGTCCCAATGCGACCGAGGCGCTGGCTGATGTGCTCAAGACCTGCCGCACGCTGGTATGGAACGGTCCACTAGGCGCATTTGAGACTGAACCGTTTGACGCCGCGACAGTAGCGCTTGCGCGCCATGCCGCCGCGCTCACGCAAGAGGGCTCGCTAATCAGCGTGGCTGGAGGCGGAGACACTGTCGCAGCGCTAGCGCAGGCGGGCGTGACGGAGGATGTCACCTACATTTCGACCGCGGGCGGTGCCTTCCTGGAATGGATGGAAGGAAAGCAGCTGCCTGGCGTCGCAGCCCTCGCCAAATAGCCATGGCTCAGATTGAGCCGATGATTGAAGCGCTCGCCTTGCGCTTTATGCAAAGCTGGATGCACCGCGATGCCGGTGCAATCAAGTCCATGGCCGCGCGCGATTTCATGATGATGGTTGGCAGCAATCCGCCGGAACTGCTTGATAGGCCCAGCTTTGTATCGGCTATCGAACGCGACTTTCGCTGCACCCGCTTCAGACTGGGAGAGGCCTTTGTCCGTCGGCATGGCCGCACGGCGTGGTATGTCGCGGGCGCCGATCTGGAATTGCAGCTGGGCGCGCATGACTGGTCGGGCAAATTCATGATCACCGATTTGTGGCGAAAACCGCGCTTTGGCGGCTGGAAACTGGCCGAGCGCAGCCTTTCGCCTACATCAAGCGACGATCGCTTCGCCGATAACGTCAGGAAACTTCAGCAATGGCGATAGGGGAGGCGGAATGAGCGATACATCGACCGAATACGGCTTTGCCAATGCTGCCCAATGCCAGGATGGCGAGTTCGCGGGCTGGTATCACTGGAACCACGATCCCTATGAGACGCGTTCAGGCCCGTTCTTCATGCGCCGCGAGGACGATGGAACCTATCTGAGCGCCTTTCGAGCAGAAGATCGCCACATGAATGGCGCGGGCTTCATGCACGGCGGTTGCTTGCTGACCTTTGCCGATTTCGCGCTGTTCGCGATTGCTACGGATGAGCTGGGTGATAGCAATGCGGTTACGATGAACCTTTCCGGTGATTTTCTGGGCGCGGTTCAACCTGGCGCGCTTGTCGAGGCGCGCGGCGAGGTCACGCGCGGAGGCGGCAAGACGATTTTTGTGCGCGGCCTGATTACCGGAGACGGTGAACCCGCGCTTAGCTTTACCGGCATAATCCGTCGCTTTTCGAAACGGTAGGCACACAAAATACTGTTCGCGGTTGCAGCATTTGCAGGGGCTGGCTAAGGGGCGGGCATACCCCATGCATAGCTATGCAGACCAAGTAAGGAATAGCGATGAACACCGAACAGATGACTGCTAAAATCGCCGACGGGCAGGGCTTTATCGCGGCACTGGATCAATCCGGTGGTTCAACGCCAAAGGCGCTGCGCGGATACGGTGTCGACGACAGCGAATGGTCGGGCGATGATGAAATGTTCGCGCAAATCCACGCTATGCGCAGCCGCGTCATCACCTCGCCATGCTTTGGTAATGGTAAAGTGATCGGCGCGATCCTGTTTGAAAAAACCATGGACGGCGAAGTCGAAGGCAAATCGACTGCAAACGCGCTGAAAGATCGCGGTATCGTTCCCTTTATCAAAGTGGATCAGGGGCTGGAGGATGAGGCAAACGGCGTGCAGCTGATGAAGCCGCTGGATAAACTGCCCGCACTTCTCGAAAAATCGGTAGGTCACGGGATGTTCGGCACGAAAATGCGCTCTGTGATCAAATCATCGAACGCCGAAGGAATAGCGGCGGTCGTGGCGCAGCAATTCGAAGTCGGCAACCAGATCGCTGATGCAGGTCTGATGCCAATGCTTGAGCCGGAATATGACATCACTGCCGATGACCGCGCTGAAGGCGAGGACATCCTGCTTTCGGAGATCATGAAAGGCCTGGACGCGCTTCCAGAAGGGCGTCAGGTGATGCTGAAACTGTCGATCCCGGTAAAACCGGGCCACTACACTCCGGCCATCAACCATCCCGCTGTCCTTCGCGTGGTTGCGCTGTCGGGCGGTTATTCAACCGACGATGCCTGCGCCCATCTCGCCAAGAATCCCGGTATGATTGCAAGCTTTAGCCGCGGCCTGTTGCAGGATCTGCGCAAGGGTCAATCGGATACGGAATTCGACGGAGCACTGGGCAAGGCAATTGATCAGATCGCCGATGCAAGCTGCGCGGGTTGATCAAATGCGCGCGGCTTAGCGGCCAGGCACAAATTCAATATCGAGGCTGTACCGGTCCAGCGGTATAGCGCCGTTGCGGAAGGGACGTGCACCTGCATTGGTAAGCCACAGCTCGCCGCCCGGCACCGGTGTCGCGCGGCCAAGGCGCAGCGGTATCTCCCGTTTGCCCCGATAATCGTGCAAGATTGCCGCCACCACCAACCGGTTGCTGCGAAAACACAATTGCGGGTCATGGCAGCGTGATTCCTCAAGCACGCCGATCGGTGTGACCTCGACATCACCGACCGTCACACGCTCGAAAAAGGCAACGCCGAAAACCCGGTCGTAGGTGTCCGGCTGTGCCAGCGCTGATGTGGTCAGAACAGCGCCTGCAAGGGCGATTGCTGCGCGTGAAAGTGCTGCCATGGTGCGTCTCCTTGTGAACCCCTTCGATACACCAAATCCACCGCTACCGCCTGCAGTTGCGGCAGGATGCGCCGCAATGGCACAGTTAGCCGGGTGTGGCCAACGCCGCGCAAGCGATTGGCGGAAGGTGAACCGCGCGCTATGGGGCTAAAATGAGTGAAACCGCCACACAGCTTTATCTGATTTCACCTCTCGATGTATCGGGAGAATTCCCTCAACGGCTTGAGCGGGCGCTCGCTGCTGGGAAAGGGATCGTCACGGCATTTCAATTTCGTGTGAAGGGTCTGGACCAGCACGAGGCCGCTGGTTTGGCTGAGCCGCTTCAGGCGATCTGCGCGGCCCATGATGTCGCGTTTATCGTCAATGACAGCGTGGCCCTGGCCAAGCGGATAAAGGCAGACGGAGTGCATTTGGGTCAGGATGATGGCGATCCTGTCGAAGCGCGAGAGGAGCTGGGCCGCGATGCGCAGATCGGGGTTACCTGCCATGCATCCCGCCACTTTGCGATGGAAGCGGGTGAAGCGGGCGCGGACTATGTGGCCTTTGGCGCATTCTTTGAAAGCAGCACCAAGGACAAGGGTGATGCCGAGCGCCCCGATGCGGGAATTCTGGAGTGGTGGTCCACCCTGTTTGAGATCCCCTGCGTCGCCATTGGCGGCATTACACCAGAGAACTGCGTTCCTGTTATCGAGGCAGGGGCGGACTTTCTCGCCGTGTCAGGAGCGGTGTGGAATGGCGATGAAATAGCCGCAGTCGAGGCGTTTGCGAAAGTTATCGCGCAGACTGAAATAAATGAAACAGAAGGGGCCAGGCCATGAAATTCTTCGATCGTTTGCTCACCATAGTCATCACAGCGACGCTGACTTCGGTGTTCTGGATCGTATTTGGCAGCGCGCTGTTCGATTTGGCGAGTGATAACAGCGATGATGAAGAAGTGGCGATAGAAACGCCTGTAGAGGCACCTGCTGGGGCGACCGCCCCTGAACCTGTCACCCCCACTGCTCCGGCTGTTACGCCTGCGGCTCCGCCGGTCATGACGCCAAGCCCGACGCCGACCGTCAGCGTGCCGGTAGTGCAGCCTGTTCCGGCGGAACCGGTTGCGCCTCAGGCGGCTCCTGTGCCTCCTGCGCCGCAGGTTGCGCCAGAACCTGAATGACTAGCCCGAACTGCCTAGGCGTGTGCACAGCAGATCGCCGCGCTTCAGCTGATTGGTGCCTACACGTTTGAAGCTTTCGCCTTTACGCGGTCCACGGGTGAAGGTGAGCGTTTCACCGCGCAGGATATAGGTGCCGCGGCCTTTCGCGCTGCGATAGCTTGATGCGGTACCGATCACGAACTGTTCGTCCTCCATCACCACAAACGCATCGCCCAACGCGTCTCCGGGAAGGGCGCACTGATAGGTGCCGTGCGGCATGGTCGCCAGCATCCCGCCGGGCGGCGGCGGTGCAGCGTCCGCCATCAGCGGGGTTGCCGCTGCAATCGCGGCAGCAACCGATGTTAGAAGAATGACATATCTGGTTTTCATTGATTTGGTCTCGATCCGAGTGTGCATTTAGCACCGCTGAGCCTTTCTCACCACGGTGTTAACCACGTCTCGCTGAATTGAGGCTGACAATTTACAACTGCTTACACAAAGCCTGTGCGCTGGGCGATCGGGATCGCGTTACGCTTGCTGTATCAGACGGCCTTCGCTATTGGCGCGCATCACGAAATTTCCGCGTTCTGGCTTGACCGCCGCGCGCTCATGCAATTTTTCCGACAAAGGCAGCAGGCCCCATGAAAATCAGCGGCGTCGACATTCGTCCCGGCAACATCATCGAATATGAAAAAGGCATCTGGAAAGTTGCCAAGATCCAGCACACCCAGCCGGGGAAGGGCGGGGCGTACATGCAGGTCGAGATGAAGAACCTTCAGGACGGACGGAAAACCAACGTCCGCTTCCGCAGCGCCGACACGGTCGAGAAAGTGCGTCTGGATACGCAGGAATACCAGTTCCTTTATGAAGATGGCGAGATGCTCGTCTTTATGGACAACAACACGTACGAGCAGATCAACCTGCCGAGCGATCTTCTCGGCGATGCGCGCCCGTTCCTTCAGGATGGGATGGAAGTGAAGCTGGAGCTGTGGGAAGAGAAGCCGATTTCGGTCGAGCTCCCGGCACAAATCGAAGCCGAAATTGTCGAAGCCGACGCGGTGGTGAAGGGACAGACCGCTTCCTCCAGTTACAAGCCGGCTGTGCTTGATAACGGTGTTCGCATCATGGTTCCCCCGCACATTGAAAGCGGCACGCGCATCATCGTCGATGTGTATGAGCAGACTTACGTTGGGAAGGCCGGTTAACTTCCCATGAGCATGTTTTCAGGCCTGATCCGCGTGATGGAGCGCGCCGCACGCAAAGCGGGCAACCGCTTGCGGCGCGATTTTGGCGAGGTCGAGCATTTGCAGGTCAGCCGCAAAGGTCCGGCAGATTTCGTCTCCAAGGCCGATATGCGCGCCGAACGCACGCTGTATGACGAGCTGCTTCATGCGCGCCCGGACTGGGGTTTTGTGCTGGAAGAGGCGGGCATAATCGAAGGCGACCCGACCAAGCCGCGCTGGATTATCGATCCGCTGGATGGCACGTCGAACTTCCTGCATGGCATTCCGCATTTCGCGATCAGCATTGCGGTGCAGGAGCCACGCCTTGACGGCAAAGGCTGGGGGGATGTTACCGCAGCGGTGATTTACCACCCCATCAACGATGAAACATACTGGGCGGAAAAAACGCGCGGGGCGTGGCTTCAGGATGCACGCCTGCGCGTTTCAGGTCGGCGCCAGCTTGACGAAGCGTTGATCGCGACCGGAATCCCGTTTCAGGGACACGGCGATTTTGTCGAATGGGGCCGGATTTTCGGAGCTATCGGCCCGGAAGTTGCCGGTATCCGCCGTTTTGGCGCAGCGTCGCTGGATCTTGCCTGGGTTGCGCAGGGCCGCTTTGACGGGTTCTGGGAAAGCGGCCTGAACGATTGGGACACCGCTGCCGGGTGCCTGCTGGTGCGGGAGGCTGGCGGGTTTGTCAGCGATTTTCGTGGCCGCTCGAATCCGATCCATTCGCAGCAGGTTCTCGCCGCGAACGATGCGCTCCACTCAAAACTGCACAAGCTGCTCGCTAACAGCTTGAAGTGATGCGCGCGCGGCGCTAACAGCGCGCTCTCCGCTTTATGCGGTGTGCCCCTGTGGTGGAATTGGTAGACGCGTTCGACTCAAAATCGAATTCCTTCGGGAGTGCCCGTTCGAGTCGGGCCAGGGGCACCACTTTTCCTATCGTTTCATCGCCACTGCCCTCTTCGCTGCGCAATGAGAGCGCCTGCTGACGGCCAGTCAGCCTTGCGGCGCTTTGCGCCGATAGGCTTCAGTCCACGTCGATCCGCAATTTGATCACGCCCTCATCCCGGCTATCGAACAGGCGATATGCCTCTGAGCCCTGTGACAGGTCGAATTTGTGGCTGAACAGTCCTTCGGCTTTGATCCTGCCCGATCTAACCAGCGGAATAAGATGCGGCCACATGCCGGTGACATCGCAGATACCGCCGCGCACAGTCACATTCTTGAACATGATGAGCGGAAGAGGCAGGGCGTCGTCCGGTTCGGGAATACCGATAAAGCTCGCGTTCCCGCCATGCGCCACCAGCGGCAAAACAGAATTGATCGCGCCTTTGGCACCTGATGCTTCAAATACAGAAGCGGCGCCCGCGCCCCCTGTGGCTTCCATGATCTCTGCATGCATGGTTGGCGATGGCGCAAATGTCTGTGCGCCCAGCCGTGCCGCCATATCGCGGCGCGAGGCGACCGGATCAATGGCGATTACCTGTGCCGCGCCCAAAATAAAGGCGAGCTCGACTGCAATAATGCCAATCGGACCAAGCCCGACTACAGCCACACTGCCGCCGGGCTTTGGTTCGGCACGTGTCAGGCCGAAATAGGCCGTCGCCATACCGTCTGTGAGAAGCAGGGCTTGTTCGGCGGTCAGTCCCTCGGTCGAGTGAAGCGTCGCGTCGGCATTGGGCACGTTCACATATTCTGCCTGACCGCCCTGCAGCGAAGGGCCGATGCCAAAAGCGGTCGCCGCGCGGCATTGTTTTTGATTGCCGGTAAGGCACACCGGGCAGGTGCCGCATCCGGTTCCCCCGGCTGCCAAAACCTTGTCGCCGACCTTGAAACCGTGAACATCGCTGCCCGTTTCGACCACCTCGCCGATAAATTCGTGGCCGCAACAGAATTTGGGAGCATCGGCGCTGTATTCGGTGTTTCCGATATGCGCGCCGTGATACATATGCAGATCGCTGCCGCAGATAGAGCAGCTTTCCACTTTCAACATGGCGCTGTTCGCGCTGCGCAATTCGGGATCGTCATAGCTTTCATAGCGAATGTCGCGAGGCCCGTTGAACACGAGTGCTTTCATTGTCGATCGTCTCCCATCCCGAATTTGCAGGCACCATCGCCGTCGTTGGACTGCGGGGCAAGGGCATCATTCGATTAAAACCGCTTGATCTTCTTGCGCATTGTTGAAAGATCACGGCTCAGGCATGTTTGAACTCCCGTCTTATCACGCCATGGCCGCGATGGCCGTTACGATCTGGATGTTCGTGGAGTTCGTCCGCGGCAAGATGTCGATCGAAATCGTATCGCTGCTGACAATCGCTGTGATTGCGGTTGGCCTGTATTTTTTCCCGCTGGAAGGCACGCGTCCGATTGACGGGCTCGCCCTCGCATTTGGCGGGTTCGGGCATTACGCGCTCATCACGATCTGCGCGCTTATGGTGATGGGCAGGGGGCTGGTCGTCACTGGCGCGCTGGAGCCGGCAGCGCGCGTGCTGGAACGGGTGTTCAAAATCAATCTGCAGCTCGGCCTGCTGATCTCGCTGGCTATCGCCTTCATTCTGTCGATGTTCGTTAACAACACGCCAGTTCTGGTGCTGCTGATTCCGATCTTCGCCGCTTTGGCGCAGAGGGGCGCGCTGCCAACATCGAAAACCCTCATGCCGCTCAATTCCGCTTCCCTGATCGGCGGATTGGCGACAACGATCGGCACCTCAACCAATATTCTGGTTGTCTCGATTGCGGTTGATCTGGGCATGCGCGAGATCGGTGTGTTCGACTTTACGCCAATCGTGCTGCTCGCGGGGCTGGTCGCCCTCCCATATATGTGGCTGGTGATGCCGCGTCTGCTTGGGGACAACCGGGTGGAAGCTGAAGAGAACTTTCGCCGCTTCCACACACGTCTGCGGATTGGCGGAGACAGCGATCTGGTGGGCCAGAACGTGTCCGACATCCTCCCGAAACTGCCCAAGACAATCCAGTTTCATGATGGGGCCAGCGGGCCGCTTCAGGCGCAGCAACGCCTGCATATCTCGGGAACGCATGAAGGGCTGGAAGATGCTGTTCGGGTTCTAAAGGGTGAACTTGCACCGAACTGGGTGCTCGACCGGATCAAGCGCAGCGCCTCGGCGAAAGACGAGGACATCATGGTTGTCGAGATGACGGTGACTGCGGATTCGCGCCTGATCACGCGTACGTTGCCGTCCTCGGGCATCGCTGACCTTTACGGGGTTGCCGTGCTCGGAATTCATCGGCCCGACCGGCTGATTGGCGGGCGCGATCAGTATTCCGATGGCGGTGATCTGCGCATGGCGGAAGGCGATGTGCTGCTGGTGATGGGCATTCAGGAGGATCTGGAGGGGTTTGCCCGTGCAGACAGCCTCCTGATGCTCGAAGGAGCGCGGGAGCTGCCGCGCCGGTCAAAAGCATTGCTGTCCGCCGTGATTATGGGCGTTGCTGTTTTCACCGCCTCAATCGGTATCTTCCCGATTGCGATCTCTGCGCTCGCTGGCGCAATCCTGATGTTCGTGACCGGCTGCGTAAAGTTTGACCGCGTGGGCAGGGCGTTATCCGGGCAGGTGATCGTGCTGGTTGCCGCCAGTATCGCAATTGGCCGCGTGATCGATGAAAGCGGGGCGGCTGCGTGGCTCGGGCAGATTTTGTCTATGGGGTTGGGCTATTTACCACCCGCCCTGGTGCTGGCAGCGATCATGGCGTTCGTGGCGGTGCTTACGAACTTCGCTTCCAATGCGACCGCTGCAACCGTGGGAACGCCGATTGCATTCAGTATTGCAGCGCAGCTTGGCCTGCCGCCAGAGCCATTGGTGCTGGCTGTGCTGTTCGGTTGCAATCTGTGTTACGCGACGCCGATTGCCTATCAGACCAACATGCTGATCATGGCAGAGGGCAATTATGACTTTAAGGATTACGTGCGCACCGGGATCCCGCTTGTCGTGTTGATGGTGGTATCGCTCTCAGTGCTGCTGGTGCTCTGGTACGGGCTTTAGACTTTCCTACTTATCGTGCGGTGTGGCACGTGCGGGAAATGTCTGGTGTGCTGCGAATATCCCTGATTTCTCTTTATACGACAATGTTTTGGGCGTCCGTTGCTGGGGCAGGGTTTTTACCGCCAGGACCGTGTTCCATGTGTTCCATGTCTCGGTCCGTCATGCTTGCCGAAGCGTCAAAAAGGACGACCGCCGAGACGGATCGCTCCGCATCGACGGCCGTATTCTCCTCCCCAGGAGAACTGCGTGTTGGGTAAGTCTGCCCTAGTCGGCGCTGGGCACATATGTGCCGAGCCGATGGTGCAGCGCGTTGATCTTGGCAAGCTCGTCGCGGTCTTCGGTGTTGCGGGCGTGGCTTTCCAGCGCACGGCGCAGCAGCTTCATGTCAGCCGTCGAAAGCAGGGCGCGTGCCCGTGACGGTTCGCGGCTTGTTGTATCTGTGTCGCTCATCGTAGGTCTCCGTTGTCCTTCAGGACGGGGTGATGGTGCTACAGCTAATGAAGGGACAAGTTGGTTCCCGCAAGGCTGGAATGGCCGGTCCGTTCGCGGAGCCGGTTCGACGCGCTCTGGCGAAGCGCCGGACCGGCTCCCGATTGGCTGCGGTTCAGGCAGCCTCGAACTGGTTCATCGTGTTGTCCTTGCCCCCGGCTTTCAGAGCAGCTTCACCGGAGAAGTACTCCTTGTGATCATCGCCGATGTCGCTGCCGGCCATATTCTGGTGCTTAACGCATGCGATGCCCTGACGGATCTCTTCACGCTGAACATTAAGGACGTAGCCGAGCATGCCTTCTTCGCCAAAGTAACGCTTGGCAAGGTTATCCGTGCTGAGCGCTGCGGTGTGGTAGGTCGGCAACGTGATGAGGTGGTGGAAGATGCCTGCACGCTTCGCAGCATCACGCTGGAATGTGCGGATCTTCTCGTCAGCTTCGACAGCCAGTTCGGTGCTGTCGTAATCGACACTCATCAGCTTGTCGCGGTCGAACGCCGACACATCCTTGCCTGCTTCGGCCCACGCATCGTAGACCTGCTGGCGGAAGTTGAGCGTCCAGTTGAACGAAGGCGAGTTGTTGTAGACCAGCTTCGCATTCGGCACGACTTCGCGGATGCGGTCGACCATACCGGCGATCTGTTCAACATGCGGCTTTTCGGTTTCGATCCACAGCAGGTCAGCGCCCGCCTGAAGCGATGTGATGCCATCAAGCACACAGCGATCTTCGCCGGTGCCAGCGCGGAACTGGAACAGGTTGGACGGCAGGCGCTTTGGACGCAGCAATTTGCCATCGCGGCTGATGAAAACGTCGCCGTTCTTGATGTTTGCCGGATCGACTTCTTCGCAATCGAGGAAACTGTTGTACTGGTCGCCAAGATCACCCGGTTCTTTGGTGTAAGCGATCTGTTTGGTGAGACCTGCGCCGAGCGAGTCGGTGCGGGCAACGATGATGCCATCAGGAACGCCCATTTCGAGGAAGGCGTGGCGGCAGGCGCGG
>CALLQC010000064.1 GCA_938015255.1 uncultured Erythrobacter sp. | reverse complement strand
ATCGAGGCAGGCTCTCAGGCCAGCGCCGATGCGAAGGCTTCTGTTGCGCGGATCGAGACCACGATTTCAAGCGTGGGCGAGCTGGTTGAGGAGGTCGACAAGCAGAACGATGTTATCGCGCGGTCGACCGGCACGATCAGCGGCCATGTTGGCGCGGTGCAGGACGTGCTGACCAGTTTCGACAAAGCCGCGCGCGCCAACGAAGATCAGCTCCAGGGCGCACATAAACGCATGGAAGAGCTTGAACTCACCGCCAGCGAAATGTTCGACCGCATCGTCCACGCAGGACTTTCGCCGCAAGACAGTGCCATGGTTGAACGCGCCCAGCAGATCGCTCAAGACATAACGCGATTGACCGAGGAAGCGATCGCAAGTGGCGAGATCGAAGAGGCCAAGGTCTTCGATACCAACTACCTGGAAGTACCGGGCACCAACCCGAAGCTTTATCGCACGAATCTATCAGATTGGGCCGGGTCCAACTGGCAGCCCAAATTTGATCAGGCTCGCAATACTGACGCGAATATTATCGCGTCCGTCTGCACCGACTTGAACGGGTTCTTGCCGACGCATCATTCCGACAAATCCCTGAAACCGACGGGTGATATCGTGCATGACACGGCTCATTGCCGCAATGGACGGATCATGTTCGAGCCGACCGACAAAAAGGCTAAGGCCAGCGCCGCACCATACATGATGGCGGTCTATCGCCAAGAGGGTGATGGCCAGAAATATCAGGTCGTGCGCAACGTTTATGTGCCGCTTTACATCAACGGTCGTCGCTGGGGCGACTTTGAAGTCGCTTACACTTTCAATTGATTTCTAGGTCGGATTGCGGCGCGCCATAAAGGCGAGACGTTCGAACATCATCACATCCTGCTCGTTCTTCAGAAGCGCGCCGTGCAGCGGCGGTATAGCGTTGTTGGGGTTGCTGTCCTGCAGCGTTTCGAGCGGCATATCTTCGTTCATCAGAAGCTTGAGCCAGTCGAGCAACTCGCTGGTGGATGGCTTTTTCTTGAGACCAGGCACTTCGCGCAGTTCGTAGAAGATATCCATCGCCTTCTTGACGAGCGTTTTCTGGATGCCGGGATAATGCACGTCGATGATCGATTGCATCGTCTCGCGATCAGGAAACTTGATATAGTGGAAGAAACAGCGGCGTAGGAACGCGTCAGGCAGTTCCTTTTCATTGTTTGAGGTGATCACGACGATTGGACGCTCTTTTGCCTCGATCCGCTCCTGCGTTTCATAAACATCGAAACTCATCCGGTCGAGTTCTTGCAGCAGATCGTTCGGAAACTCGATATCGGCTTTGTCGATCTCGTCGATTAGCAGAACGGGCAGTTCGGGCGAGGTGAATGCCTCCCAAAGCTTGCCCTTTTTGATGTAGTTGCGAATGTCATGGACACGCTCTTCGCCGAGCTGACCGTCGCGCAACCTGGCGACCGCATCGTACTCGTAAAGGCCCTGCTGCGCCTTCGTCGTGGATTTCACGTTCCATTCGATCAGCGGTGCACCGATTGCTTTTGAAATCTCGTGCGCGAGCACGGTTTTGCCGGTGCCGGGTTCCCCTTTGACAAGTAATGGACGGCGAAGAGTCACCGCCGCGTTCACAGCGACCTTCAGGTCGTCGGTTGCGATGTAATCGCTGGTTCCGTCAAAGCGTTGCTGATCGGTCATGGTTTCCCTTTAATTGGTGCGGATTCAAAACTGAATCGTGTGTCGCCGCGATAGTGGGCAGTGCGGCGACACGCAAGGGGCCCATCACTGTCGGAATTAAGAGGAGTGATCCACAAGAGCCCCATCAGGCAAGCCCGCTCAGGTCGTCAATCTTGCGCTTCAAACCTTTTGCACCCCACCAATTGAGCAAGGCAACTAGCCCAAAAACGCCAACCGTCATGGCGACCGGACCCGCGAGACCGAGGAAAGCTTCGACCCAGCCAACCCGTTCCGCAGTCCTTATCGCGATGACACCATAGAGCATCACCAGGCCCGGCAAGAATGGCGCCAGATACCATCGCGGAACACTGCGCAGCAATTCATATTGGCGGCGATACTGGCTTTTGAGGTGCATGATGCAGGGATCTTCGGGCCGGCGTTTCAGATTGCTGCCATTCTTATAGAGCCTCCAGATTACGAAGCCGGTGCCAATTATAATCAGGGCAAAAGCGATGGCCATCAGGCCTTCTCCCTTGGCAAGCGCACCTATTGCAGATCCGCCAAAAAGAATGAGAACCAGAACAGCCGCAGCATATTCAGCGGTGTTGCGTATCCGGATTGTACGCTCGAATTTCGATGCCCGCTTTGAACAATCGTGCGGGGCGCTGAACGCTGCATCGGGTGCAGCATCGCACCATTCGGGGAAGGGCGGTGTGCTCATTGATTTTCTCCTGGGACAGAAGCTGTGTTGAATTGATCAGCGAGAAGGGATTTGATCCGGTGGATCCTGACGCCAACCGCGTTGGGGGAAAGGCCCGTGACATCAGAAATCTCCGCGCCGCTCTCGCCTTCGAGCCACAGCAGGATCACTTGAGTATCAAGCGTTGGCAGCTTTCGGATCAATTCTGCCACGCGCGCCATGGCATGTGCCTCTGCAGCCAGTGTCTCGGTGTTGGAGAGGGCAGGTAGGGTATCGATGTCTTCAAGCGGTACTTTTTTTGGGCCGCGCATTGCTTTGGCGACGTGATCCGCCGCGACGTTGTGCGCGACACGGTAAACCCATGTTTTCAGTGCGCATCTTCCATCGAAGCGGGCCAGGCTGGTCCACAGGGCGCAATGCATGTCCTGCTCAAGATCACGTGCTTTTTCCGGATTGCGCTCAACCGCCCGCGCCAGTCGCGCGAGTGCCGGGGCAAATTGCTCGCCAGCCTCGCGGTAGAGTTGTTCGGCTTTCGTAGTCATGCCCCCTTAGTCGTTCTTCCATCAGGTTTCTTACGAGGGCGGCCCGATTTGCTTGCAATTGGTCAGAGCCTTGCTCCGGCAGCCAGACAGGCCAGCGCCAGTTGTGCGACCATCACCGTGATTGTTGCGAGCTTCCAGCCATAGCCTGCATTGCTCATGCCCCTGTCCCAGGTCCATTTACCGATGGCGCCAGTGGCAAGACTGCTCAATGATATGGTGATCCAGCCAGTCTGGTGCTGAAACGCCAGAACTATCACGAAGAGCGCGACAAGCTGCACCACCATCGCGCCGGTAAACCACACGATAGGGATCGGGCGATAAGCAGTGTCGGGCACCTCCCAGTCAGGCAGCGAACTGTCGGGCCTGGAAATGCGCCGGTCGCCAGCAAAAATATCCTCTTCGCGGGGATCAGGATAGTTTTTGCGGTCGTCAGGCATCGATCATGTCGCGGTCCATTTCACCTGCGCGGTTCTGGATAAAATTGAAACGATGCTCGGGATTGCGGCCCATTAGCTGGTCAACAAGCACCTTAACCGCAGCCCGCTGCTCGAATTCTGGCGGAAGTGTAATGCGGATCAGGCTGCGCGTGTCCGGGTCCATTGTGGTCTCGCGCAATTGCTGCGGGTTCATTTCACCAAGACCCTTGAACCGCCCGACTTCAACCTTTTTGCCTTTGAAGACTGTTTCTTCCAGCTCGGCGCGGTGTTCGTCATCGCGGGCATAGCGGCTCTCTTTGCCAGCGGTCAGCCGGTATAGCGGAGGCTGGGCAAGGAACAGATGCCCCTTGCGCACGATGTCAGGCATTTCCTGAAAGAAAAATGTCATCAGCAACGTCGCGATATGGGCACCGTCAACATCGGCATCAGTCATGATGATGATACGGTCATAACGCAGGCTCTCTGCGTCGCAGTCCTTGCGCGTGCCGCAGCCAAGCGCGAGACCGAGATCAGCGATTTCGCTGTTGGCCCGGATCTTGTTGGCAGTTGCCGATGCTACGTTGAGGATCTTTCCCCGGATTGGCAGGATTGCCTGCGTTTTCCGATTTCGCGCCTGTTTGGCGCTGCCGCCTGCACTGTCTCCCTCGACGATGAACAGTTCTGTCTCGGCATCGGTTTCACCGCTGCAATCGGTAAGTTTGCCTGGAAGGCGCAGCTTTTTTGCATTGGTTGCGGTCTTCCGCTTGATTTCGCGCTCTTGCTTGCGCTTCAGCCGCTCGTCCATGCGCTCCATCACCTCGCCCAGAAGCGCCTTGCCACGCTCCATATTGTCGGTGAGGAAGTGGTCGAAATGGTCGCGCACAGCGTTTTCAACCAGTCGGGCCGCCTCGGGGGAGGTCAGCAGGTCTTTGGTTTGAGACTGGAATTGCGGGTCGCGGATAAAGACGCTGAGCATCACTTCGCCGCCGGTCATGACGTCATCGGCGGTGATATCTTTTGCCTTTTTCGTCCCGGTCAGCTCCCCGAACGCACGCAGCCCTTTTGTCAGCGCCGCTCGCAGCCCTTGCTCATGCGTTCCCCCATCGGGGGTGGGTACGGTGTTACAATACCAACTTGTCGATCCGTCGGAAAAAAGCGGCCAGGCGACGGCCCATTCAACCTTTCCCTGCATCTGTCCGTCGGCATTTTCGGGGAATTCCTGATTGCCTGTAAACGGCTGCGCGGTCACACATTCGCGCGCGCCGATCTGCTCGGCGAGATGATCTGCAAGGCCGCCGGGAAATTTGAAGGTAGCCTCTGCCGGTACATCGTCGCTGGTCAGGCTCTCGGCACATCTCCACCGTATTTCGACACCTGCAAACAGATATGCTTTGGAACGTGCCAGCTTGAACAGCCGGTGCGGTTTGAATTGACGATCGCCGAAGATTTCGGTGTCGGGAGTGAAGGTTACTTGCGTGCCGCGGCGATTGGGGGCGGCACCGATCTCTTCAAGTTTGCCGAGTGTCTGCCCTTTTGAAAACTCCTGCGCGAACAGTTTCTTGTCACGGGCGACCTCAACGCGGGTGTGGGAAGAGAGCGCATTGACGACGCTAACGCCGACGCCATGCAGGCCGCCTGAGGTTGCATACGCCTTCCCGGAAAATTTGCCCCCCGAATGCAGCGTTGAAAGGATCACCTCTAGGGTGGATTTGCCCGGAAATTTTGGGTGCTCATCCACCGGAATGCCGCGGCCGTTGTCAGAAATGCTCAGCCGGTTACCTTCCTCAAGCCGGACTTCGATCCTGTTGGCGTGGCCCGCCACGGCTTCGTCCATAGAGTTGTCGAGCACTTCGGCTGCGAGATGGTGCAGCGCCCGGTCATCGGTACCGCCAATGTACATTCCGGGGCGGCGGCGAACCGGCTCAAGCCCTTCGAGCACTTCAATCGAGGAAGAATCGTAATCGCCGCTGGAGGCTGGCGCGTTTTCAAACAGGTCATTTGACATGACCATGATATAGGCACTGCCCCCCTACGCTCACAAGCGGGGCACCACCTGTTTTGCGCCGCTTTAATTTCCGAAACTGGTCGGGGCCGCCTCCACAGCGACAACGCTGCCACTGCGAACTTCGCGAACTTCGAGCGCGCGCTCGGCCACTCCGCTGCGGCGGAAGCGGAATGCACCGTCCACGCCAAGGAAGCCGCCGCTGTCATAAAGCTGGTTTTTCGGGAAGGCATCGCCAACCCGCCACTCGCGCGCAACACGCAAGGTCAGCAGCACTGAATCATAGCCAAGGGTGGCAATGCGATACGGTTTGCTGCCAAAACGGGCCTCGTAACTGTCGGCAAAACGTTTGTAGCGGCCGTCGGACACCGCAGAGAAAAGCGCACCGTTGACCGCACTCGACCGCGTAAGGACGGATTCACCGCTCCACAGTTCGGTGCCAAGAATGCGCGTGCTCTCCGCCCCGTTCTTCTTGATTTCACCCGCTGCCTGTGTGGAAAGACGGGCACCATCCGCGATCAAGACCGTGTCATATCCACCAGCCTGGCGAAGCCGCTGGGCAGCGCTGACAATCGATGTATTGCCGCGCGCATAGCGGGCAGAACCAATGAGGTCGCCGCCAAAGTCACGCAGTGCATTGTTCAGCGCGTCAAAGCTCTTCTGACCATAATCGCCCTCTGGTACGAGCGCGGCAAAACTGTTTGAACCGCGAGCACGGGCGTACTGCACGGTGCGGCGGATCGATTGCTCTGGTGTGTGGCCCATGACGAAAACGTCCGGCCCAGCCACGCTTGCGTCATTGGAAAATGCAATCGCCGGGACGCCCGCTGGCCGCGCTGCCGCCTGGACAGAGGGCACATTGTCGGCGAGCAATGGGCCAAGGATCAGCTTGTTTCCATCGGCAATCGCCTGGCGGGCGGCTGCTCCTGCTCCGCTCGATGTGTCGTATGTGGTGATGCGGATATTGTTCGCATTGGTATCGAGCAGCGCCATGGTCGTTGCATTGGCGAGCGATTGTCCGACAGCGGCAGTTGTGCCGCCCATGGGCACCAATAAGGCGACGCGGTGGCGGGTCGCATCGGTCGGCAGCGCAGTCGCGCTCGGTTCCGGGGTAGGCGTGCTGACCGGCCCTGTGCTTTCCGGCCCGGTTTTCGGGATGACAGCACAGCCGCCAAGCAGGGCGGCTCCACCAGCCAATGCGAAACTGCGCTTGAAAATTCCGCCCGAAAGCGATGCGTGCTGCGTCTTCATTCTTGCCGACCCCTGATTGCTGCTCCAAAGACGTTCGCCAGATGACGACACGCGACTTTGAATCAACCGATAGTAAACCTCTTGACGCTGGGCTTTATATTGTCGCGACGCCGATTGGCAATCTTGGCGATGTAACGTTTCGGGCAGTCGATGTGCTGCGCCGGTGCGAAGTGATCGCCTGCGAAGATACGCGTGTTACCGGAAAGCTTCTGAAGCATTGCGATGTCTCTACCCGGATGCTGCGATATGATGATCATGCGTCTGACCGCCAGCGGGCCGGCATTCTCGATCTCGCTCGGTCACAGCCCGTCGCGTTGGTGAGTGATGCGGGAACGCCGCTAATCTCCGATCCGGGATACCGGCTTGTAAAGGAGGCGCGTGATGCAGGGATCGGCGTAACGAGCATCCCCGGTGCCTGCGCCGCGATCGGGGGGCTCACGCTGTCCGGCTTGCCCAATGACCGGTTCCTGTTCGCCGGATTTTTGCCCGTCAAAGAGAAAGCCCGGGCAGACATGCTGGGCGAGCTTGCCGCCATCCGCGCAACTTTGATCTTCTACGAAACCGGACCGCGACTGGAACGCAGCCTGAATGCCATTGCCGATCTTTGGCCCGGCCGCGAAGTCGCAGTGGCGCGTGAGCTTACCAAGCTGCACGAGGAATGCCGTACGGGCACGGCGGTGCAGTTGGCAGAGCATTACGCATCGCATCCGCCCAAAGGGGAAATTGTCCTTCTGGTAGGCCCGCCGGTGGAGCAGCCCGAGAAGATCGACGCAGACACGATGCTGCGAGAAGCGCTGCTGGATAACAGCACGGGAAAAGCGGCCGGTCTGGTCGCGAAAGCCACAGGGCTCGACCGCAAAAGACTGTATGCCCGCGCGATTGAGTTGAAATCCGAATGAGCGCCAAACGCGAACTGGCAGAGAGGCGCGGGCGCGAAGGGGAAGCCCTGGCAGCCCAATGGCTGATGCAGCAGGGCTGGCAGATCGTCGCAGAGCGGGTGAAAACCAAGGTGGGTGAAATCGATCTGATTGCGCGAAAATCCGCGATCACCGCCTTTATCGAGGTGAAATGGCGCAAGCGCGCAGCCGACCTTGCCGATGCGATTGACGAACGGCGCCTTTTGCGCGTGGCAGCCGCTGCCGAAGCTGTCGCGCATGAATACGCGCAGCAGGGCGATGACCTCAGAATAGACGTCATTCTGCTTGCGCCCGGCACACGTCCACGCCACATCGAAAATGCGTTTCAACCCTAGAGGAACAGGCATGACATTGCGCGTCGCGGTCCAAATGGACCCCATTGAGAATATCAACATCGCCGGTGACAGCTCGTTTGCGCTGATGCTGGCGGCGCAAGAGCGCGGCTATGACGTGTTCGAATACCATGTCGAAAGCCTCACGCTCGATGCCGATGACCGGCTGTATGCCGAATGCTATCCGGTGAAGGTCCAGCGGGTCGAGGGCGATCACTTCGAGAAGGGCGAGGCGCAGCGGCTCGATCTCGGCAAGGATATAGACGTTGTCCTGATGCGGCAGGATCCGCCTTTCCACATGGGCTATATCACCGCGACCCACCTGCTTGAGCGCATTCAGAGCGAGACTTTAGTGGTAAACGATCCTGCCAATGTCCGCAATGCGCCCGAAAAGGTGATGGTGCTCGATTACCGCCGCTTTATGCCGCCCACGCTGGTCACGCGCTCTCCTGATGAAGTGAAGCGCTTTATGGCCGAACATGGCGCCGTGGTGGTGAAGCCGATCCATGGCAATGGCGGCAAGGCGATCTTCCGCGTGCCCGAAAGCGGCGATAACCTCACCGCGCTGTTCGAGGTGTTCAACCAGACCTGGCCCGAGCCGCATATGGTCCAGCCCTTCCTTCCCGAAGTGGCCGAGGGTGACAAACGCATCGTCCTGATCGATGGCGAGGTGGCGGGCGCAATCAACCGCATTCCGGGCGAAGGCGAGTTCCGCTCGAACCTCGCGATGGGCGGGAGCGCGGAAGCGACCGAGCTGACGGAGGTTGAACGCGAAATCTGCGAGGCAATGGGACCGGAGCTAAAACGCCTCGGCCTCACCTTCGTCGGCATCGACGTGATCGGCGGCAAATACCTGACCGAGATCAACGTGACCTCACCGACAGGCATTGTCGCGATTGATCGGTTCAACGGGACCGATACGGCGGGGATGATTTGGGACGCGATTGAGGCGCGGTTGGGTTAGTTGTGATTGCAAAACGAAGTTTGATCTGGACCGGCGCAGTTATCGCGCTGCTTCTGGTGGCTTGTGTCATTGGGTTATTGCTGGGCTACGAACCGCTGTGGGATGTTCTCTTCGGGATCGCATACTGCCTTGACGGATACGGCGGCTGTCCGTGGGATTGAGGTTACTCACTTCTTCTTCGCGCGTGGATGCGCTGAGCGATAGTTCTCCAGCAAGCTCGCGGCATCGACCTTGGTGTAAATCTGCGTCGAGCCGAGCGACGCATGGCCCAACAACTCCTGCAAGCTTCGCAAATCCGCTCCAGCCCCCAGCAAGTGCGTCGCGAAGGAGTGCCGCAGGGCATGAGGTGTCGCGGTGTCGGGCAGGCCTAGCGCTCGGCGGGCGCGGGCCATCGCCTTTTGCACCATGCCCTGTGACAGCGCTCCGCCCTTGGCTCCGCGAAACAGCGGCTCATCGGCGGGGAGGGGCCAGGGGCATTCCTTGGCATAGGCCGCCACAGCATCGCGGGTGATCGGCAGGATCGGCACAATGCGTTGCTTGCCGCCTTTGCCTGTCACTTGCAGCGTCTCGCCTAACTGCGCGTCGCGTCCAGTCAGCGAGAGCGCCTCGGCAATGCGCAGGCCGCTGCCGTACATCAGCAGCAGCACCGCCCGGTCGCGCGCGCCGATCCAGTCCTCGCTGGCGGTTCCGTCAATCAGGTCCGCGATATTGATCGCCTCGTCGGGAGTGACA
>CALLQC010000063.1 GCA_938015255.1 uncultured Erythrobacter sp. | reverse complement strand
CTTAGGGGCTGTTGGCGCAATTTACCTGATGACCAACCGCGGAGGCGATACCGATCTGGTTGCCGATGGCAGCACGATCGAGGCCCCTGCTGGTCCGATCAAGGAACGTCCGGAAGACCCGGGCGGCAAAGAGTTCGCGGGCACAGGAAATGTGGCGCCCGCAGTGGGTGAGGGCAAGACGCCGGAAGGCCAGATTGCCAGCAGCGATGACGCCGCCGCCCCGCAAACAGCCTCCGCTGGCGACGCGGCGCCTGACGGTGATGATCGTGCAGCAGACGAGCCCACACCAGAGCCTGCTCCGCCGCAGGCAAGCGGCGGCGCTTACGTTCAGCTCGCAGCCTTTGGTTCAAGCGCACGCGCGCAGCAGGGCTGGAATGAACTGGTCCGTCAGACCAATGCGCTTTCCGGTAAGCGTCATCGGGTGGTTGAGGCGACTGTTAACGGGGCCAAAGTGTATCGCTTGCAGGTCATCGCGTCTGATCGGGCGTCTGCGGGGCAGCTATGCTCTGCGATCAAGGCCGATGGTCTCGACTGCGCAGTCAAGTAGACCGGGTATGAGCCACAAGCAGTCGTGGCTGCCAGCCGTTTTCCCCCACTATAGGTGGTTACCGCGCTTGCCTGACTGCGAGCCTGATGCAAGTCTCTGCGGATGATTCCGGCGATCTTTGGATGTTCCGGCCCTGAACTCACGGCCGATGAGCGCGATTTCTTCCGCGACGCGGACCCTGCGGGCTACATCCTGTTCGGGCGCAATTGCGAAACCCGCGAACAGCTCCGCGCATTGACGGACGATTTGCGCAGCATTCATGGCCGCGATCGGCTGCTAATATCAATCGATCAGGAAGGCGGCCGGGTTGCGCGCCTGCGCCCGCCCAACTGGTCCGCCTATCCGGCAGGGGAGGCGTTCGATCTACTGTATAAGCTCGCCCCTGCCAGCGCGATTGAAGCTGCACGGGCGAATGCTCATGCGATGGCTCTGGAGCTGTCTGCAATGGGCATAACGGTCGATTATCATCCGCCGCTGGATGTGAGGCAAACGGGCGCGCATGACGTGATAGGGGATCGTTCGCTGGGCTCGGACCCGATGCAGGTTGCCGCGATTGGCCGCGCGATACTGGATGGATTGGCATCAGGCGGGGTCACCGGCTGTATCAAGCATATGCCGGGTCATGGACGCAGCATGTGCGACACGCACAAGGAAATGCCGACAGTCGATGCCGCGGCCCAAGAGCTTGAGAGCGATCTTGCACCCTTCCGCGCTCTCAATTCTGCGCTGATCGGCATGACCGGCCATCTGTTGTTTCCGGTATGGGATGCAGACAATCCGGCCACCCTTTCCGAGACGATCATCCGCGATGTTATCCGCGGGGACATCGGATTTGATGGCCTGCTGCTGACCGATGATATCGATATGCAGGCGCTGGATGGAACGATTCCGGATCGGTCAGCGCGTGCGCTTGCTGCGGGATGTGACGTCATCCTCAATTGCTGGGCCAAAATGGATGACATGGTGGGGATCTGCGATGTGCTCCCAAGAATGTCTGAAAAAAGCCTGGCACGCCTTGAAAGCGCTCTGGCAGGCACTGAAGTGCTCCCGGCGATGGCTGATGAGCATACGCAATTGCTGGCAAAGCGCGACGCTTTGCTTGCCCTGACCGGAGAGGAAGTATGAGCGATTCCGATCCGGTCGATGGTGGCTTTATGCTAACGGGCGGTGCCATGGGAGCAAATGAGCCGACCGCCGACATGCCGGAAAACTGGCCTGAGGACGAAGTTGCCCGGCAGGGCGCAAAGTCTGGTGACAAGGCGCTGCATCTGGAGCTCGATGGCTGGGAAGGTCCACTCGATCTTCTGCTTGATCTGGCGCGGCGACAAAAGGTCGATCTGCGTCAGATTTCGATTCTCGCGCTGGTGGATCAGTATCTCGGCTATATCGAGCGCGCACAGGATCTGCGGCTTGAGCTTGCCGCCGATTATCTCGTGATGGCTGCGTGGCTTGCCTATCTCAAATCCTCGCTCCTGCTGCCAAAGGAAGAGCAGGAAGACCCCAGTCCTGAAGAGCTGGCGCTGCGTCTGCAACTGCGCCTGCAACGTCTTGGCGCGATGCGTGAGGCGGCGGCGCGGTTGATGGCGCGCGACCGGATCGGGCGGGATATCTTCCTTCGCGGGGCGCCGGAGGGCCTCAGAATTGACCGCAAGACCCAATGGAAGAGCGATGCCTACTCGTTGATTCAGGCCTATGGTCAGGTCAAGGCGCGCACGTCTCCGCGTATATATCATGTGGCGGACAGGCCGGTGATGACGCTCGACAGTGCGTTGGACCGTGTTTCGGCGATGCTGGGCGTCACGCTGGAATGGATGGAAATCCGCGATTTCCTTCCGCCCAAGGCAAACGCTGAACTGCGCAAGTCGGCCCTGGCGTCGAGCTTTGTGGCTGCGCTTGAACTCGCACGACTGGGCAAGGCAGAGATCGCCCAGGACGGGGCGTTCGCTCCGCTGCGCATCCGCCGCCTGAAACAGAAAGCGTCCGTATGAGCGAAGAGACAATCGAAGACACAGTGCCAAGCGATGATGTGGTGCCGCACCGGTCCTCAGACGAGGTCGAACGCGCGCTGGAGGCGACCCTGTTTGCTTCTGAGGAGCCGATGAGTGTTGATGCCTTGGCGGCGCACCTAGGCGGGCTTGAAAACGGCGCGGTGCGCGACGGCTTGAAAGCACTCGTCGTCCACTATGAAAAGCGCGGTGTGAATCTGGTCGAACGTGGCAGGCGCTGGCACTTTGAAACGGCACCCGATCTGGCGCATCTGCTTCGCAGGGAGCGTGAGCAAGTGCGGCGGTTGAGCCGGGCTGCCACCGAAGTGCTCGCCATCATCGCCTATCATGAGCCTGTAAGCCGCGCTGAAATTGAATCAATCCGGGGCGTCCAGACGGCGAAGGGCACGCTCGACGTCCTGCTGGAGGCTGGCTGGATAAAGCTCGCGGGACGCCGCGAAGTTCCGGGTCGCCCTGTAATCTATGCGACCACGCCGGAATTCCTTGACCATTTCGGCCTCGCCTCGCGCCGTGATCTTCCCGGTATGGACGAATTGCGGGCTGCCGGATTGCTCGATCCGGTCGATGATGCGCTGGAAGAAGCGATGGACGCCGCAGGCACGCCTGACCCTGAGGATTGCGAAAGCGCGGGCGAGGATGGCGAAGAATAGATCAAAACGTCGTCCCGATCGACGTGTGACTGGTGTATCTCGATCATCACGCCTATATTGGCGTGATATTCCGTAATAGAGAGACTTCGCATGGGCGGTATCGGCATTTGGCAAATTCTCATTGTGGCGCTGGTCGTCCTGGTCCTGTTTGGACGGGGCCGTATCTCCGAGATGATGGGCGATTTCGGCAAGGGCATTTCAAGCTTCAAGAAGGGCATGAGCGAGGAGGTGGATGATACCCCTGCTTCCAAGGCCCAGATCGAAGCCCCGGCCAAAGACGTTTCCGCCACCGAGACGAAGCAGGGCGAAACAACGGATTCGTCCAGCTGATTTGGCATATCTGCGGCGCGCCTGAACGCGCCTGAAGGCACCTGAATGTTCGACATTGGCGCAGCAGAACTTCTTGTGATCGTGATCGTCGCGATTCTCGTGATCGGTCCGAGTGAGATGCCGCGCGCGATGCGGACAGCGGGCCGTTGGATCGGCCAGGTCCGCAAGGTCTCCAGCCATTTCCGTTCCGGGATTGATGCCATGGTCCGCGAGGCGGAGCTGGAGGACATGGAAAAGAAGTGGAAGGCCCAGAACGAAGCAATCATGAAGCGCAGCGCCGAGAACGCCGAGACGGATGCCGGCGAACCGGTGATGACGGGGCCGCCACCCGTGGAAGCGCCGAAGCCAGTGAAAACGAGTGGCGCTGAAACGGGATCAAGCGCTGACGCAGACGATAGCGCGCCATCCGCTTCGCCTGAACTGCCGCTAGGCTCGGCCAAAAAGGCGAAGGACTAGCGCGGCCATGGCATTCGAAGTCAAAGATATCGATGAAACGCGTGCACCGCTGCTGGATCATCTGGTTGAACTGCGTGCGCGTCTGGTTCGTTCGGTTATTGCGCTGGCGATTGGCTTCGCCGTTTGTCTCTACTTCGCCGACCCTATCCTGGGCTTCCTTGTCCAGCCGCTCAAAGACGCCTTTCCCGAGGGGAAGGGGCAGTTGATCTTTACCCGTCTGCCGGAGCTGTTCTTCGTCGACCTGAAAGTCGGCCTGTTCGCCGGCTTTATGGTGAGTTTCCCGATTATCGCCAACCAGCTTTGGGCATTTGTTGCACCGGGGCTCTATGCGCGCGAGAAAAAGGCGTTTCTGCCGTTTTTGCTCGCAACACCTGTGCTTTTTCTTGGCGGTGCATCGCTGGCCTACTTTGTGGTCATGCCGACCGCATTCCGGTGGTTTCTGGGTTTTGGTGAGGACACAGGCGGTCTTGCGGTCGAGGCACTACCGGCGGCGGGTGACTACCTGGATCTGGTGATGCAGTTCATTCTAGCATTCGGGCTCACATTTCTGCTGCCCGTTCTGCTTATGCTGCTTCACCGAGCGGGAATTGTCACCCGCGCACAGCTTGCCGGTGCGCGGCGCTATGTAATTGTCGGAGTTGTGGCGCTGGCGGCGATCGTCACTCCGCCGGACCCCGGCTCGCAAATCATTCTGGCGCTGCCATTGCTGCTTTTGTTTGAAGGCTCGCTTGTTCTTATGCGGTTCCAGGAAGGTGCCGTGGCAAAGGACCAGGCATCGACAGCCGAAGAGGTCGAAGCCAACGAGACAAGCGCTGTTGGCGATTCAGCGGACTAGGGCAGCGCAAACCCGAAAGGGAGGGAGGCAAGAACTTGCTCTTGTTCTAACGGCTGCCTGTAATTGAATACTGACAGAGCCCAGACCTGAGGGCAAAAAAAAGGGCTCCGCGAGGGAGCCCTTTTCAAATTCGTTCGAGCAGCGCTTACGGGCTGGTCGGTGCGTCGTCGCCATCATCAGCGATGATGATGATACCAGCGATTACAGCTGCTGCGGCGCCGATGGCGATCAGAATGCCGTTCTCGCCTTCAAGTTCGCTTTCGTCCGAAACGGGTGCGAAAGTACGCTCGAATGCGGCTTCTGCGATTGCCGGCGAGGCAGCAAGCGATACAGCTGCCGTTGCCATAACGAGGTTACGGATTTTCATTCTGTGGTCTCCTATTGAGCTCTTTATTAGTTCAACTCAGGGCCGATTTAGCCGACTGAACAGTCATTGGCAACCCCAAATTTCGGATTCGTCAACCTATTGTTAACCAAAAAAATCGTTTCTTTTCAACGTTTTACCGTTCGGTAAAATTGCACCTTGATCGAAGGAATGATGCAGTGCGGAATTTCATTGTGCGTGTGCACAGCATCGCGCCATTCCGAATCTTGATTGCCCGTAACAAAACGACCCCAGTCAAATTGATTCACCCTACCGGACTTGCACCCGGTTCTGATGTCATAGCATCGCGTTTGGAATAGCCCATCGTTACTGGCCACGCATCTCAGTATTCGTGCGTGGCATGTGGCCAAAATTCAACAATAGTGCCGCTGAAGTACAATTCGTCTTACAATAGGCACTGTTCAGCGAGCGCGTTGGCCGCCGATCCAGACTTCGCCCACTTGCGTTTCACGGATTTCCGCAGGCGACGCAATCATCGGATCGCGGTCTACCAAGATAAAATCGGCACGTTCTCCTTTGACGAGTCTGCCAAACCGGCCGTCCGCGAATCCCGCATAGGCGGCATCAGCAGTAAAGGCTTTCAACGCCGCCTCCCGGCTGACCGTCTCGCTTGGCAACCATCCGCCGAAAGGCTCCCCGTTTTCGTCAGTGCGGCTAATCGCAACGGCGAGCCCGGCAAACACGTCTGCCGGTTCTACTGGTGCATCCGAACCAAACGCCAGCTTGCCGCCCACCTGAAGGACGCTGCGCCAGGCATAGGCTCCGCCCAGCCGATCCATGCCAAGGCGCGCTTCGGCCATTGTCCGGTCTGACGTCTGGTGGAGCGGCTGCATCGAGGCGATAATGCCGTTCTTGCCAAATTCGGCGAGGTCGGCGGGATCAACGATCTGTGCGTGCTCCACGCGCCAGCGCCGGTCTCCAGTGTAGGTTTCGGACAACTCCTGAACCGCCAGCAACACTTCGGAATTGGCCGCATCGCCAATCGCGTGAATGGCTGTCTGGAAGTTATCGAGCGCCGCACGGCTCATGCGGTTGCGCAACTGGGCCTGCGTTAAAAGAGGCAATCCGGTGGTCTGCGGTTCGTCTTCGTACGGTTCCTTCAGCGTCGCCCCGCGCGAGCCGAGTGCGCCATCGAGGTAAAGCTTTATGCCTCCCATCCGCAGCCGATCCTCATACAGCCATGGTGTCGGGCCGGGACCGGCGATGAGCTCCATCGTATCACCATCAGTGGCGTATGACATGATCCGCACCTGCAGCCTGCCCTGATCACCGGCGCGGCGGAATGTCTGCCAGTCTTCGATACTGGTTCCCATATCGGCTACCGCCGTAATCCCATTGGCAATCAGGATTTCCTGCGCCTTTGCGAGTGCAGCATCGCGATCTTCCGGACGCGGGGCGGGGACGACCTTGTTGACCAGCTCCTCTGCCGCGTCGATGAAGACGCCCGCGGGTTCCTGCGTGCCGGGCTTGCGAATGATACGGCCTCCTGCCGGATCGCTATTGCTAGCCGTTACACCCGCCTGCTCTATCGCCGCAGTGTTGGCCCAGCTTGCATGCCCATCCACCCGTTGCAGCCAGACCGGACGATCCGATACAATTGCGTCCAGCTCTTCCGCTGTCGGGAAACGCCCCAGGCCCCATTTTTCCTGATTCCAGCCGCGCCCCAGGATCCAGGGCCTGCCCGGATTCTCTTCAGCGAAAGAGGAAATCTTGGCGAGCGCATCTTCAAGAGACGTGGTGTCTGAAAGATCCAGCAGCAGCGCGCCAAATCCGATGCCCATGACATGAACATGCGCATCAATCATACCGGGCAGCATGACCTGTCCGTTCCCATCGACGCCGAAATCGGTCTGAGGGCGCTCGTCCCCGCGTTCCAGAACCTCTGTAATCACCCCTTCATCGTCAAAGACGAGCCCGGTAAAGCGAATGACATCGCCGTTTTCATCAACCGTTATTCCGTTCACATTATCGACCAGCGTGTCTGCCAACGCTGGCGCGGCGAGCAGCAGCGTGAGGGCCGCAAAAGAGCAGGTGATTGGGCGCATGATTTTTATCCTTGGGTGCTTCTTGGAAGGCGCGAGATTAACGCGCTGGTGTCTTTGCGGCCGCCGCCAGCGGCCTGAACGTCGCCATAAAACTGATCCACAAGCGCGCTGATCGGCGATGAAAGACCAAGCCGCTTCGCTTCATCGAGGGCATAGCCAAGGTCCTTTCGCATCCAGTCGATCGCAAAACCAAAATCAAATTCGTCCTTGATCATCGTGGCCCAGCGATTGTCCATTTGCCAGCTTTGTGCAGCGCCGCCCGAAATGGCTTCATAGGTTTTATCGAGATCCAGACCCGCTGCCTGTGCAAGCCGGATTGCCTCGGACAATCCGCTGAGAATGCCTGCAATGCACATCTGGTTAGCCATCTTTGCGGTTTGTCCAGCGCCGGTTGGCCCGACATGAACGATGGCCTTGGCGTAGCAATCCATGACCGGACGCGCGCGTTCCACTGCTGCCTTGCTACCGCCGCACATTACCGCGAGCTGGCCGTTTACAGCGCCCGCTTCACCGCCGCTGACCGGTGCGTCAACGGCATCGACGCCTTTCGCTGCTGCAGCCTTTGCCAGTTGCCTTGCCATGTCAGCGGAAACGGTTGTGTGATCGACCAGCAGAGCGCCGGAGCGCATCGAAGCGAGAACGCCGTTATCGCCCATTGTCACTTCCGCAAGATCTTCATCATTGCCAACGCATACAAATACGAAATCAGCGCCTGATGCAGCCTCAGCAGGACTGTCTGCAAAGCTCACATCCAATCCTTGCTTTTCCCATAAGCCGCGCCACTCCGACGCGCGAGCTGGCGAGCGATTGTAGGCGGTGACGCGGTGGCCCGAGCGGGCCAGATGGCCGGTCATGGGGCCTCCCATCACTCCCAAACCTATGAATGCAACAGTTTGAGCTTCAGTCATGGCCCAGGCTCTAGTCAGAAATCGGGATCATGCCAATGCGCGCGCTCATACGCAGTCGGCACCAACCACGCCTTTGCGGCAGATCAAGCATTTCTTCCCGCTCTCAAGTCAATTCCAATTTGCCCTTACGGATCGGAGGCCTTAACGCGCGAGCCGTTATGACAGCCGAAAACGCATCACTCGCAAAGCCTGCCCCCAGCGACGCTGGCCCGGAAGAGCTCACTTTGGACACTGTGCGCGCCGCAGCCGCGCGGATTGAAGGCGCGGTTGTTCGCACGCCTATGATGCACTCGATTACACTTTCGGAAATTACCGGGGCCGAGGTGTGGCTGAAGTTTGAAAATCTCCAGTTCACCGCTGCATATAAAGAGCGCGGCGCGCTCAATGCGCTGCTGCATCTGACCGAGGAGCAGAGGCAGCGAGGGGTTATCGCCGCATCGGCCGGCAATCACTCGCAGGGGTTATCCTATCACGGCACCCGATTGGGCGTTCCGGTGACTATCGTTATGCCCAAGACGACGCCGACAGTTAAGGTGATGCAGACCGAAAGCGTGGGCGGTAATGTGGTCCTGCACGGTGAGACATTTGACGATGCTGCAGCTCATGCGCGGACGCTTGAAAAAGAGCGCGGCCTCACATTTGTTCACCCGTTTGATGATCCCCTGATCGCCGCAGGGCAGGGCACCGTTGCGCTCGAAATGCTCGACGTGCAGCCGGATATTGAATGCCTCATCACACCGATTGGCGGCGGCGGCCTGATTTCCGGAATGGCAACGGTCGCCAAAACGCTGAACCCTGATATCGAGGTTGTCGGCGTCCAGGCGGCGCTCTTCCCGAGCATGTTCGATCGGATCAAAGGTGAAAGCCACGACTGCGGCGGAGATACTCTGGCAGAGGGCATCGCGGTAAAGAAACCGGGCGAATTCACCAGCCGTGTCATCGCCGAACGGGTCGACGACATCCTGCTGGTTGACGAGCCCTCGCTGGAAAAAGCCGTTTCGCTGTTGCTCCAGATCGAGAAGACCGTGGTTGAAGGCGCCGGCGCCGCCGGCCTTGCGGCGCTGCTCGCGAACACTGATCGATTTGCAGGCAAGAAAGTCGGGCTGGTTCTGTGCGGGGGCAATATCGATACGCGCTTGCTCGCCAATGTCCTGCTGCGCGATCTTGCCCGGCAGGGCAGGCTGGCCAGGCTGCGCGTCACGCTACAGGATCGCCCCGGCGCGCTGTTCAAAGTCATGCGGCTGTTCGATGCGCACAACGTAAATATCATTGAAATCTACCATCAGCGCATCTTCACAACGCTGCCGGCCAAGGGCTTGATAACCGATATCGAATGCGAGGCCCGAGATGCCGAACAGGTTGAAAACCTGGTGAAGGCTCTGCGTGATGCAAAATATTCGGTGCACGTCGTCGAGCTTAACTGAGCCGGTTAGGCCTACCCGTTAAACCTTGCCGATGGGGCGTCCCGATTTGCACCGATGCGGTGCGGATTGGTCTGGCGATCTGTGCAAACTAATCCTTTATTCACTTTGTTTCATGGTTAAGAGTCTTTTACCGGGCGGCTCAAAGAGGCATAACATCGTCTTAACAGCCGGCCGCTGATTCCCCGCAGATGCGGCCCCGTAAAGATTTAAGGACCCAGCCAGAACCGTGACGGCCCCGATCCGCTTTCCCCGCTTTTTCGTAACGAGCCCCGCGCCGTGCCCGTATCTGCCGGGCAAGCAGGAGCGCAAAGTGTTCACGGAATTGAAGGGCGCGCATGCGGACCAGTTAAACGAGGCGCTTGGCAGGATCGGCTTTCGCCGCAGTCAGACAGTTGCCTATCGTCCGAGCTGCCTTGATTGTCAGGCCTGCGTTTCCGTGCGCGTGGCGGCTTACGAATTCAAAGCGTCAAGCACGCAGAAACGCGACCTTAAGCGGAATTCCGATCTGGTCGCGACCGAATGCCGCCCATGGGCGACCGATGAGCAGTTCGAGCTGTTGGCGAAATATCTCGCCGTCCGTCATCCAGATGGCGGCATGTCCCAAATGGACGAAATCGACTACGCCGACATGATCGAGCATACGCCGGTCACCAGCACAGTCATCGAATATCGCGAACCGACAACCGATGGCACGCAGGGCACGCTTGTGGGTGCCTGTCTGACGGACAAGCAAGGCGATGGTCTCTCGATGATCTATTCGTTCTACGATCCCGACCATGCTGGCCGCGCTGGCCTGGGCAATTACATCATTCTCGATCATATCCGCCGCGCTGCAGACGCCAGCCTGCCTTATGTCTACCTCGGATATTGGGTCGATGGCAGCCCGCGTATGCAATACAAGGTGCGGTATCGCCCGCTTGAAAAACTAACCCGCGACGGCTGGCGACGCATGGAACGGGACGAGCAGAGCAAGCTGATCGCCGAGGCGACAGCACCTCGCAGCGAAAACAGTGGAACAATCAGCGCCGCAAGGGGTAAAGACGGACAGCCCGTTAAATTTCCTGCGAGTTGATATTTGCCGCGTTTACAATTGAGTATGGTCTTCATGGCCGGGATGTGCGCCGCGAGCGCGCTGTTCCCGTCCGTGGCAAGCGCTCAGCAGGAAAGTACCGGGCAGGATGAGACGCAGCCTGCGACCGCAACACAGGACGATCCGCTTCAGTCGAGCAGCCTTGATGATCTGATCCCGCAAAGCGCGGCCGACGATGCCGAAAGCTGGGCAAGCCAGGGTGCCCCCGCACCTGCCGTTGAAGAGGCTGATGTCGATGAGGTCTCCGAAGCGGCCGAAGACGAATTGGAAGGTGCGTCTGCCAGTCTTTCGCTGGACCAGTTTCAGATTCCCGAACCGTCCAGGCTTGATCGCGATCCGCAGGTGGCGGCGCTTGAAGAAATTGATGCGCCCGATCTGATCGAACTTCCTGAATTTCAGCAGTTCCGCATTTCGGACGAGCTCGTGCTTGCTTTCCCGACCGACCAAGACGCGTTTTCCGAGAAAGGCGAATTCCTTGAACGGTTTGAAGCGCTCTCGACCATCGAGGCGTTGGAAAGCGGAGACGAAACAGTACCGCAGCTCGCCGCGCGCGCGCGGGCCGACGAAGAATTGCTCGGTGAGATGCTGCGCACTTACGGGTATTATGGCGGAGAGGTCGTTCGGCAGCTTTCCGGCGGTCGCCGCGAGTTGAATGGCAACGCGTCAGGCACCGATACAGACCCGCAGGTGCGTTTCGATGTGGTGCCGGGCGAGCAATACAGGTTCGGCGCGGTCGATCTCGGCGCAATCTTTACCGCCCCCGATTACGAAGCGCTAATAGACGCGTTCGCGATTCAGCCCGGCGATCCGCTGCTCGCAGACCGGATCGTTCGGCAAGAGACAGAGCTGCGCATCGCTCTGGGTGAAAGCGGCTATCCATTTGCCGTGCTGGATCCGCCCGAGCTGCTGATCGACCACGAGCGCAAGGAAGGCGATCTTGAACTGTTTGTCGAACCGGGGGGGAAATATCGGTTCGGCGGAATTGAAAGTGCGGACGCTGATTTCCTTTCCGGCCGTCACCTTGGCCGGATTGCCCGGTTCGATCCGGGCGACGTCTATCAGGCCAGTCTGGAGAGAGATCTTCGCCGCGCAATTCTGGCCACAGGCCTTGTATCGAGCGTTTCGATTACGCCGCGCGAATCCATCGAACCCGATGGCGACGAGGCTGGCGAAGTTGTGCTTGATATCGATTTCGAGCGGGCGCCGCTACGCACGATAGCAGGCGCGATCGGTTACGGAACCGAGGATGGCATAAAGCTGGAAACAAGCTGGGAGCATCGCAACCTCTTCCCGCCAGAAGGTTCGCTTAGGCTGCGCAGCGTGATCGGCACGCGTGAACAGCTTGCCAGCGTCACCTTCAAAAAGAACAATTTTCGAGACCGCGATCAGGTGCTGACGGTCGATGCCTATGCAAGCGATATCGAAACCGAAGCGGTGGACGCACGCACTGTTGCCTTGCGCGGGTCGTTCGAGCGCATATCCAACCTGCTGTTCCAAAAGCCGCTAAGCTGGCAGATCGGTGCAGAAGTGCTTTACACCGATGAGCGCAACCGGGTGTTCGACGGTATACCGGCGCCGCGTCAGACCTACACGATTGCAGGCTTGTTCGGCAGAGCCACACTTGATGCGAGCGATGATCTGCTCGATCCTACCTCCGGTTATCGCATTACGGGTTTTGCAGCCCCTGAAGTGTCGCGGTCTATCGGGACTGAGACCTTCTATATCCGGTCTCAGGTCGATGCGTCCTATTACAAGGAGGTTGGCAGCACTGTCCTCGCTGCAAGAGGGCGTGCGGCGACGATCCTTGGTGCCAATGCTTTCGAAATTGCGCCTTCGCGCAGGCTTTATGCCGGTGGCGGCGGGTCAGTGCGCGGATATGCGTTTCAGGCAATCGGTCCACGCGATGAATTTGGCCAGGCTTTTGGCGGTGGCTCGGTGGTCGAATTGTCGCTCGAAGCCCGAATCCAGACGGGTTTCCTCGACGGCGCCGTAGAAGTTGTCCCCTTCATTGACGCCGGATCTGTGGCGCGCGAGGCCCGGCCCGATTTCCGCGTCATCCGCTACGGTGCTGGGGTCGGCATCCGCTACAAAACCAGCTTTGGACCGATCCGCGTTGATGTCGGCGCGCCGCTCAACCCGACAGAATTCGATGCGCCAGTTGTCGTTTATGTCAGCCTGGGCCAAGCATTCTGATGGCCGAGGCCGAGCAGATCGACGCCGAAGAAAGCGGCCCGCGCAAGCGCAAGCGGCGATGGGCAAAACGGCTCGGATGGCTGCTCGCGATCATCCTGGTGCCTATTGCACTCGCCGCTGCTTTTCTCAGTTCGCCATTTGGCAAGCGCTTCGTCGCAGATCAGATCGCGCAAGTCGCTCCGGCGTCAGGCCTGAGGTTCGAAGTCGGACGGATCGAAGGCGATATATACGGGCAGGCGGTGCTGCGCGACGTCGTACTGAGCGACCCAAAGGGCGAATTTCTCGTCGTCCCCGAAGTGGAGCTGGACTGGAAACCGCTCGCATGGTTGTGGAGTGGGCTTGATGTGCGCAATCTTACCGCGCGCCGCGGCAGGTTGGAGCGGTTGCCCGAGCTGCTGCCGGGCGATCCCGATGCGCCGTTGCTTCCCGATTTCGACATTCGGGTGGACCGTTTCCAGATCGAGGACATGGTGCTTGCGCCCGGAGTTGCTGGTGAGCAGGCGCATTCGGTCAATCTGACATCACGGATTGATATCCGTTCGGGAAGAGCGCTGATCGATGCCGAAGGCGCGTTTGGCGCGGAAGACCGTATCGCTTTGTTGCTGGATGCCGAGCCCGACGGCGACCGTTTCGATCTTTCGCTCGATTATCGCGCAGCGCAGGATGGCCCGATCGCCGGCCTTGCAGGTCTGCAATCAGCCTATGCCGCGCGGATAGAGGGCGAGGGCACATGGACTCGATGGCTGGGTCATGCGCTGGTGACGCGGCAGCAGCCGGCCGCTTCCAAGCCTGATCGCTTTGCCGCGTTCCAGATCACCAATGATGCAGGAACGTATGGCCTGCTCGGTCAGGTGAATGCCGGGCTGGGCAACGGTTCAGTCCTTGGCCGGGCTGCGGGTGAGGCGCTGTCCATCGCGCTGAGCGGCACGCTGGAGGAGAGCGTTTTTGATGGTCAGGTGACCGCGGTTTCAAGCGGCATCGATATGCGCGGCGTCGGTGCAGTTGACCTTGCGGGCAACCGGTTCGACGCGTTTGATGTTCGTGCCGCCATGCGCGATCCTGCATTGCTGGGGAGTGCGTTCGAATTGAATGGTGCCCGTTTGAGCGCAGCGATTGACGGACCATTCCGCGATCTCACAATCCGCCATGAACTGGAGGTAGCGTCTTTTGTCGCCGGAACCACGGTATTGGACGACCTGCGGCAGCAGGGCACAGCCGGATTTGATGGTGAGCGGCTGCGCGTCCCGCTTGACGCAAGCGTCGCGCGGGTTGCCACCGGCAGCGATCTTGTCGACCCGCGGCTCGTCGGAGGCACTCTGGAGGGCTTGCTTACATATGGCGGCGGCAGGCTGGATGCGGACAATGCGCGGTTAACTTTCCCCGACCTTGATGCTGTGCTGACCCTGCGGGGGAATGTGGGTGATGGCGTTTACGCGATTGCCGGGCCGGTCACCGCACGCGGTTTGGCGCTCGAAGGGATCGGGAATGCGAATGCGAATGCGAAGCTCGTGGCGCGTTTTGGCAATGCGATACCGTGGAGCGTTCGGGCCAACTTAGCCGGGCGATTGACCGACGTGACGAATGCCAGCGTCGTAAATGTCGCAGGCAGCAACCTCGCATTTGACGGAGCGTTCGGCATGGCAGCGGGTCAGCCATTGGTGCTGCGCGATGTGAACCTTGAAAGCGACCGGCTTTCGGCGCGGTTCGATTCCCGCATCGTCGGTGATCGCACAAGTCTGACAGGAAGGGGCAGGCATGTGGAGTACGGCCCCTTCACCGTCGACGCGCAGATCGCGGGTGATGGTCCGCGCGCGACACTCGTCCTTGCAGATCCGCTTCCCTCAGCAGGCCTTACCGATGTCCGCCTTGCCATCGCGCCAAGCGGCGATGGTTTTGCAATCGACACATCCGGCGGCTCGCTGCTTGGGCCATTCGAAGGCGCGCTTGATCTTGTCCTCCCGGCAGACGGGCCAACCCGCATCGCGGTCAACCGTTTGCAGGTCTACCAGACCGAAGTGGTCGGCGGCCTCGCGATTGCTGATGGCGGCGTTTCGGGCAGACTTGCGCTGAGCGGCGGCGGGCTTGATGGAGAGGTTGCGCTCGCGCCAGGCGCGGACGGTGAACAGGCCTTCGATCTGGATCTCGCTGCGCGTCAGGCCCGGTTTGGCGGGGAGATACCGATCGGCATCGCCAATGCCGATATCAATGCCAGCGGTACATTCCGCGATGGCAGTAGCCGGATTGACGCCGATATTGCGGGGTCCGGCCTTGAATACGGTGCGCTCAGCATCGCCCAGTTTGCAGCAAAGGCAAGCGTGCGCGATGGGCGCGGTGATGTTACCGCATCGATTGCCGGAAGGCGCAGCGACCGGTTTGCGCTCAAGTTTGATGGAGACATCGCGCCCGATCGCATCGCTCTGCTGGCACGCGGGGAGTATGCTGGCCGCGCTATCACCATGCCGCGCCGCGCCGTTATGACTGCCCGTGAAGAGGGCGGTTGGCGTCTCGCGCCTACGCAGATCGGCTATGCAAACGGCTTTGCCATTCTCGAAGGCGCTCTTGGCGGAAGCGCGACGCAGGTGAAGGCGCAGCTTTCCGACATGCCGCTGCGCCTCGCCGATCTTGCAGGAGCGGAGCTTGGCCTTGGCGGGCGCCTGTCCGGTATTGTCACCTGGGACCAGGCTGGCGGCTCCGCTCCCGTGGCCAATGCCCGCATTCGGATCAGCGACTTCTCCCGGTCGGGCCTCGTCCTTTCTTCCACCCCGATTGATGTTCTTGCAGTGGCGGATCTTACGCCTTCCAGTCTGACAGTTGCCGCACGGCTGCGCGATGACGGCGAGCAGCTGGGACGCCTCAACGCGAGAGTGAGCGGCCTCGGCAGCGGCGGAGCATTGGCCAGCCGCATCATGAACGGACGGCTCAACGCTGGCTTTGCCTATAATGGCAGCGCGAGCTCGCTCTGGCGTCTCGCGGCGATCGAGGCATTCGACCTCACCGGCCCGGTGAGCATCACCGCTGAAGCGTCCCGCACACTCAGCAATCCGCGCATCACCGGGAATGTCGCGAGCGATGACCTGCGTTTGCAGAGCGCAATCTCCGGCACGGACATTGATGACGTCACGGTGCGCGGACGCTTTGCCGGATCGCAGCTGCAACTGACCCGTTTTGCCGGTTCCACCAGCGGCGGAGGGAAAGTCAGCGGCAGCGGGACGGTGGACTTCGCCGCCATGAGCGGTACCAGAGGTCCCCGCCTTGATCTGCGCGCCGCAGCGAGCAAAGCGCGCCTGCTCAATGCCAACGGTCTGGATGCGACCATAACCGGGCCGCTGCGCATCGTCTCAACCGGTATAGGCGGGACAATCGCGGGGCGCGTGTCGGTTGACAGGGCGAGCTGGAAACTTGGCGTTGCGGCAGAGGACATGTCGCTGCCGAATATCTCGACTGTAGAGATCAACCAGCCCGGAACGCTCACGTCGACAACTCGCGCTGCGGGGGGCGCCTGGCGTTACCTCATCAATGCCAATGCGCCCAGCCGGGTTGCCGTTGACGGGCTCGGCCTTGATAGCGAGTGGGGCGTCGACATTGCACTGCGCGGGACTGTTGCCGATCCGCGACTGGGCGGACAGGCGCGTCTGGTTCGCGGCGATTACACCTTCGCCGGAACCCGGTTTGAACTGACACAGGGCCGCATCCGTTTTGATGCCAGCGTTCCGATTGACCCGCGGCTCGATATCGAAGCAGAGACGAGCGCCAACGGAACCAACGTAACCGTCGCGATTACCGGTAACGCGCAGACACCCGAGGTCGCCTTCTCTTCCGAGCCGCCTTTGCCAGAGGAGGAAATCCTGGCTCAGCTGCTGTTCGGCGGATCGGTTACCTCGCTTTCCGCCACCGATGCGGTGCAGCTCGGCGCAGCCCTCGCCGCGCTGCGCGGCGGCGAGGGAGGGATTGACCCGATCGGCAGCCTGCGCCGCTCCATCGGCCTTGATCAGTTGCGGATCGTTTCGGCGGATCCCGCGCTGGGCCGCGGAACGGGCGTTGCCCTTGGCAAGAACATCGGGCGGCGTGTCTATGTCGAGATTGTGACCGATGGTCGCGGTTACAGCGCAACCTCGGTCGAATACCGGGTGACGCGGTGGCTTGCGCTGCTCGGTACGGTCTCGACCATCGGGCGTGACAGCGTGCTTGCAGAGATCAGCCGCGATTACTGAGAGCGCAGGACAGCCTCACTCGCCTGCTGTCTAACCGCGATACAGCTCGGCCTCCTCGGCGCGCCGCCTCACCAACCCTTTCAGCACTCTGCCACCCGCGTTGTTCCATCGCACAAACTCGGCTGCTGCGCCTGCGTGGTCACCGGCGCGATGCTTTCGCGTAAGGGTCGCGCGGTGGATCGCACCAGTGTTGTAATGGAAGCTGACCATCGCATCGAACTGCGCCGGGCTGGTTGGCGCATCGCTGATCGCATCTTGGACCTCGGCGGCATAGCGCCTGAGGTCGTCTTCCAGTCGCTCATCGCACTGCACCTGAGTCCAGAGAGTGTCGGGCCCAACATGGCCGTGCAGGCCGCCGCGCGTCGCGCCCCAGCCGATCGTCCAGGGCTGCACGCCCGTGGCTGGATCGGGGTAGGCCGCAATCAAGCCATCGCGCCGCAGACGCGCACATCCTTCAAACCGCTTGATCAGGGCGATTCCCGCAGCACCGATCCGGCGTGGGCTGCGTGACGATGAAGGCTCGGTTCGGCGTATGTGAGGAACACTTGGAACACATGGAACACGGTCCAGAGGAACAAATCCACCTCGATCGCTGGCGATCTCTCTTACCAGATCATCGGTCTGGCTGCGTGCGCGCTGCGCGCCTGTGTTCAGGGCCGCTTTGGCCAGCGCTTGATCGACCGCATCGTCAATGGCCTTGTCGATTGCTTCGACTTCGCTCTGGCGAAAGCCGCGCTTCATGAATTGTCTGATCGTGTCGAAGATATGCTTGCGGGATTCTGGCATTTTCGGGGTCTCCGTTAAGGGTAGGGGGAGACCGGTTCAGCTGGCACAATCTGGCCGAGTAGGAAAATGGGTTGACTGGTGCGCCGTCGCTTTTCAGAGAATCGGCAACATGCCGTTCTTTAAGCCAAAGCCGCCTGTCGACCGGGACGAGTATGAATGGCTGCTCGCATGTTTTGCGTGGCTGAGAACGGTTCTGGATGATGCGCATATCCGCCCCGCCCTGGTGCTGCCGGGTGATCCGGAACTGATTTCGGCGCGCACAGCCCCCGCGCTTTTCGAAGCTGTTCGCACCAGCGCGCAAATGGCCGATTGGCCGTGCCGTCTTGAAAAGGTCGAAGTTCAATTGCCGGACACCAGCCCCCATATTCGCCACGACAGCGGAGAGGTGCTGGGAACCTTTTCGATCGAGAACGAGGAAGCTGTTATCCGCTACTCCTCACAAATGCTGAAGGATCCGGACGCTCTGGCCGCGACTTTCGCCCATGAGCTGTGCCATTATCTCCTCGTCGGCGCTGGCGATCCTCCCGGTGGTCCTGATCTGTTGGAACATGCGACCGATTGTGCCGCCGTTTATCTCGGCTTTGGTGTGCTGCTCGCAAATTCTGCACGAACATTTCAGCAATGGAGCGATGGCGAATGGAGCGGTTGGCAATCGCGGCCGCAGGGTTATCTTTCCGAAAATGCTCTGGTAACCGCAACGGCGATGTTCGCAGCGCTGCATAACTACGAAATCGATAGGGCGAGCGCGGCGTTGAAACCGTATCTGCGCAGCGATCTCAAAAAAGCGTTCAAAGCTGTGACGACCGATTATCCTGACATCAGCCAGGCGATGGAGAGCGTAAACCTGCTGGAGTGGCGTTTCAGCTGACGCAGTGATATTCTTCTGTCAGCAGGAGTACGACAATGAGCAGCGTCGATAAACAACTGGCGACAATGTTTGAGAACCTGCCGGAGAAAACCGGCAGGCCGCTGGCCGAATGGCTGAAGCTGATCGCGGGTGAGGGGTTGGAAAAGCATGGGCAGATCGTCAAATTTCTGAAAAGTGATCACGGTGTAACCCACGGCTTTGCCAATCTGATCGCAAGTGAGGCGCTGAAATCCGATGCACCTGATGATCCGGTGGCGGAGCAATATTCAGGCGACAAGGCGGCGCTCAAGCCCATTCACGATGCACTGGTCGATTACGCGAAAGGCCTTGGCGATGATGTCGAGATCGCTCCCAAGAAGACGAGCGTGAGCCTGCGCCGCAAGAAACAGTTTGCGCTGATCACCCCTGCGACCAAAGCGCGGATCGATCTTGGTCTGGCGCTCAAAGGTGATGAGCCGGGCGGGCGGCTGGAAACCTACAATGCCATGTGCTCGCACCGCGTGCGGCTGGAAAGCGTGGACGATTTCGACGGTGAAGTGCGCGGCTGGATGGCAGAGGCGTATTCAAGGGCGGGGTAGTAGAGTATCACCCCGATTGCTTGGTGCACGACCGCGCCATTATCGCATTGCGATACACTCCAGCTCCACCGCAGCACCGAGCGCAAGGCCATCGGTCCCAAATGCGCTTCGGGCAGGAAAATCGCCGTCAAAGTACTGCGCGTAAATGCCATTGAACGTTGGCCAGTCGGCCATGTCTTCAATCATTACGGTGCACTTCACCACGTCATCGAATGTCAGATCGAGCCGCGCAAGCGCCGCCTTGATGTTCTCCATCACCTGCCGGGTTTCGGGCTCGATTCCACCTTCGATCAATTCCGCAGTGCCAGGTTTTGTACCGATTTGACCCGACAGAAAGACAAATCCATTGGCCTCGACAGATTCCGAGAAAGGATAGCCTTTTTCGGCGAGGGCCGGACTTACATAAAATTCAGGTTGATTTTCCTGCGGTGTACCCGCCAGTTCTGGAGAACACGCACCGAGCAGAAAAACACTAAATAGTGCGGCAGTCAGTCTCATGGTCAAGGCGCCCTCCTTTCGCTGTTGAATATATGCCTAGAGGTCGCGGGGCAATTCGCCTTTCCGACCTCTACCCGGCAAAGAAAAAGGGCCCGGCATTTCGCCGAGCCCTTAGACGTCTTATGCTCGAGTGCGGTGCAGTTGCATCGCAATCGAATTAGCTGCTGTAATACATATCGAACTCGACCGGAGCCGGTGTGGTTTCGAGACGCAGCTGCTCTTCCCACTTGAGCTCGGCGTAGGCGTCGATCTGGTCTTTTGAGAACACATCGCCCTTGAGCAGGAATTCGTGATCTTCTTCCAGAGCCTCGAGCGCTTCGCGCAGGCTTCCGCACACGGTTGGAACTTCGGCGAGCTCTGCCGGTGGCAAGTCGTAAAGGTTCTTGTCCATCGCTTCGCCCGGGTGGATCTTGTTCTCGATCCCGTCGAGACCCGCCATCAGCAGCGCCGAGAAGGCGAGATACGGGTTGGCCAGAGCATCCGGGAAGCGGAATTCGACGCGCTTGGCCTTTTCACCTGCACCGTAAGGAATACGGCACGAAGCTGAACGGTTGCGGGCCGAATAGGCAAGCAGAACCGGAGCCTCAAAGCCCGGAACCAGTCGCTTGTACGAGTTGGTCGTGGCGTTGGTGAACGCGTTCACGGCCTTCGCGTGCTTGATGACGCCGCCGATGTAATACAGGCAGGTTTCTGACAGACCCGCATACTCGTTGCCTGCGAATGTCGGCTTGCCGTCTTTCCAGATCGACATGTGGCTGTGCATGCCGCTGCCGTTATCTTCCTTGATCGGTTTAGGCATAAAGGTCGCGGTCTTGCCGTAGGCATGGGCGACCTGCTGGACGACATACTTGTAGATCTGCACCTGGTCAGCCGCACGGGTGAGCGAGGAGAAGGTGATGCCAAGTTCGTGCTGGGCAGCGGCCACCTCGTGGTGGTGCTTATCCATGTTGAGACCCATTTCCATCATCGTGGAAACCATCTCGCCGCGAATATCCATGGCGCTGTCCACTGGCGCGACGGGGAAGTAGCCGCCTTTTGCGCGCGGGCGATGGCCCATATTGCCCATTTCGTATTCTTTGCCGGTGTTGGTCGGCAGCTCGATATCGTCGATCGCGTAGCCTGATCCGGCATAGCCGTCCTCAAAGCGGACGTCGTCAAACATGAAGAATTCCGGCTCCGGACCGACATAGACGGTGTCGCCGATCCCGGTCGAGGCGAGATAGGCCTCGGCGCGTGTTGCGGTCGAGCGCGGGTCACGGGCATAAAGCTGACCGTCTGACGGTTCGACAATGTTGCAGAACAGCGAAAGCATCGGGGTCGCGCTGAAGGGATCGATATAGGCAGCGTCCATATCCGGTTTCAGGATCATGTCGCTTTCATTGATCGCTTTCCAACCCTCGATAGACGAACCATCGAACATCAGGCCGTCTTCCAGAGCATCTTCGTCCATAACGCTTGCCGCCATGGTGAGGTGTTGCCACTTGCCCTTGGGATCGGTGAAGCGCAGATCGACCCATTCGATTTCCTCGTCCTTGATCTGTTTAAGGACGTCTTTGGTGCTAGCCATGGTGATGTTCTCCAGCTTTGTGTTCGAGAGGTTGTGTTCGAAAAGTAATGTGCCCGTCAGGCGAACGGACGGACGCGGTAAAAGTTCACACTGAGACGCTAGATCGCGTCATCATTGGTTTCGCCCGTGCGAATGCGCAGCGCGGTTTCGATCGGGCTCACAAAGATTTTGCCGTCGCCGATACGGCCGGTCTGCGCGGCAGCGGCAACAGCCTCTACAACGCGGTCGACCTGATCATCGGAAACCACGACTTCAAGTTTCACTTTGGGGAGGAAATCGACGACATACTCGGCGCCGCGATAAAGCTCTGTGTGCCCCTTTTGGCGGCCAAAGCCGCGCGCCTCGGTTACAGTGATGCCAGACACGCCGACTTCATGCAGCGCTTCCTTCACTTCATCGAGTTTGAAGGGTTTGATGATCGCTTCGATCTTCTTCACGTGTGAGAGCCCTGCCCCTTATTGTGGTTTTGGCATTTAGATAACCAAGAATCATGCCAAACGCTGCGCAACACAGCGTTACCTTACTGATGCGCTGGCGCAAGGGTCTTACGCGTGTGCCACAAAAACAGGCATGAAGTGTCAGCTGCGGTATGCGTGCCCAATGCTTTGACTCGACCTGCCTAAATTTTGGGCAGAGGGCCTGGCCTAAAGGCGAAGTCCGTTGGTTTCGGGCAGGCCGCACATTATGTTGAGGTTCTGGATCGCGGCCCCGGACGCACCCTTGCCGAGATTGTCGAGCCGGGCGATCAGGCGGACGTTCCAGCCGCCCTCATTCCCGCATACGAACAATTCCATACCGTCATGCGCTGCCTCTCCGTCACGCAGCAACAATTCGCCCGGATCCCCGTCGCCGTGCACTGAGATGACCTGCGAGCCGGAGTAGAACGCACAAAGAGCTTCAAGCAGGCTTTCTGCTTGGGGCTCCGTTCGCATCGCCCCAAGGTGCAGAGGCACCTCTACGATCATCCCGCGAAACGCAGGTACAACTGAAGGAGCGAACAGCACTTCATGCTCAAGCCCGGCGTGCAGCTTCATTTCCGGCCTGTGCTTGTGGGCGAGTGACAGACCATATGTACGAAAGGCGATATCGGTCTCGGCTTCGAAGCGTTCAATCAGGGCGTTCCCTCCGCCCGAATATCCGCTCACCGCGTTGCAGGTGAAAGGCCAGTCGGCAGGCAGTAATCCGGCCCTTACCAAAGGCGCGATAAGGCCGATAAAGCCGGTCGGGTAGCAGCCCGGATTGCTCACAAATTGCGCATTGGCAATTTTGTCATGCCCGATGATTTCGGGAAAGCCGTAGGTCCAGCCATCGGCCACGCGGTGCGCCGAGGATGCGTCGATAATGCGTGTGCCTGATCCTTGGGCAAGGGTCACCGCTTCGCGCGCGGCGTCGTCCGGCAGGCAGAGGATCGCAATATCGGCCTCGTGGAGGGCTTCCTTGCGCGCACCTTCATCCTTGCGCTGCGTATCGTCCAGCACCAGCAAGTCGAACTCGCTGCGACCGTTTAGCCGGTCCCGGATTTCCAGGCCGGTCGTGCCGGCGGCTCCATCGATGAAAATGCGCGTTGTCATGGACGCGGCTTGTAGCCGGATCAGGCCGAGAGGCAATCGGCTTTCATATATCCGCTCGGGCCTTGCGGGCCGAGACAGCCCCAGACCCATTCGCCCGCGGCGTCTAGAATTTCGACCTGCGTGCCCGCCTCGAAACGGGTCACAATCGGTGAGTCGTCGCGCGTGTTCTCCATCACGTCGGCACCGTCCGCGCCGACGGTGCGCAAATGCGGAATCACATAATGCGCCGCGAGATGCGTTCCGGCGAGAGCCATATGGGCGAGGTCGCCGCGCAGCGGCAGCGTTCCGGGCGCTGGCTTTTCGACCGGACCACTCAACCCGATCTTGCCATCCGGCACTGCATATTTGCCTTGCTGCACTTCTGTGCCGCCCATCGGTAGGTTCGCCTTTCGCCCCGTATTTTTCGCGCGCTTAGCCGCAAGGTTCATATCGGGCAAGCAGACGCGGTTGGAAACCACTCCAACGCCCCAATCCCCGACCGGTTTCCCGAACGGTCAGGCGAAGCGCGTTTTGAGCATGTGCCAGCTCGCCCTAAGGCCATAGGCGGTACCGCCTTTTGACCTGCCTGGTTTGGGATAAGGGCGCCATGCGAAAGTATCGAAATGGACCCAGTCAATCCCGTCACCCACGAACCTGTCGAGGAACAGGCCCGCTACGCTTGCGCCAGCATAGGGGTTCGACTGTGCGTTGACGATATCGGCGATATCGGAGTTGAGATATTCGCGGTAAGCCTCCGGCAGAGGAAGACGCCATGGTTCGTCATCGGCCGATTTGCCCGCTTCGATCAGCGCGTTGGCGGTTTCGTCGCGGCGCGCCATCATCGCGGCGTAGTCCGGGCCGAGCGCTATGCGCGCCGCGCCCGTCAGCGTGGCGAAATCGATGATCAGGTCGGGCTCTTCCTCGCTCGCGCGGGTCAGCGCGTCTCCCAGGATCAGACGCCCTTCTGCGTCGGTGTTGTGGATTTCAACGCTCAAACCCTTGCGGCTGGAAAGCACATCGCCAGGCCTAAAGGCAGGGCCGGAAATCGCATTCTCGACTGCGGGTACAAGCAGGTGCAGGCGCACCTTCAGCCCCGCTGCCATCACCAGCCCGGCAAGCGCGATCGCGTGCGCTGCGCCGCCCATGTCCTTCTTCATCAGCCGCATGCCACTGGCCGGTTTGATATCGAGCCCCCCGCTGTCAAAGCACACGCCTTTGCCAACAAGCGCGATTACCGGATCGCCATCATTGCCCCAGGTGAGATGCATGATGCGCGGTGCATGTTTGCGATCCGCCGCGCGGCCAACGGCGTGCACCATTGGATAGCCTTGCTCCAGCGCATCACCTTTTGTCACGGACAGCTCGCCGCCATGCGCCTTT
>CALLQC010000062.1 GCA_938015255.1 uncultured Erythrobacter sp. | reverse complement strand
CCAGCTCAGCCACCGGATCATCCACCAGCTCCTGCGCCGGAATATCGGCATCGCCCATCCGGTTGACGAAGCTGGTATTCGCCCCGTTTTCCAGCAGACGGCGCACCAGATAGGCGAGCAACTCCTTGTGTCCGCCAACCGGCGCATAAATGCGTACCGGGGTGGGATCATTGCCTTCGATACTGTGCAGAGCATCGTAGACTTCCTCGCCCATGCCGTGCAGGCGCTGAAATTCAAATGGTCGGCCTCCGCTCATCTCCTTCACCGCCGCAACGGTGTAGGCGTTGTGCGTGGCAAAGGCGGGGCGGATCACATCGTCATGCTCAAACAGGCGCGCCGCGCAGGCGAGATACGATACGTCCGTCGCAAGCTTGCGGGTGAAGACCGGATAGTCGGTAAAGCCGCCAACCTGACTGACCTTGATCTCGCTGTCCCAGTATGCGCCCTTCACCAGCCGCACGAACAGCTTGCGGCCATGACGGCGGGCGAGTTTTGCCACCCAGTCGCACAGCGGCAGCCCGCGCTTCTGATAGGCCTGTACGGCAAGCCCGAAGCCTTCCCAACGCGAGCCATCCTCGCGGGTGAACAGATCATCATCGCTTACCAGTTCCTCGATAATGTCCATCGACACTTCGAGCCTCTCCGCCTCCTCGGCATCAAGGGTGAAGTGGATGTCCGCATCGCGCGCCCGCTGCGCGAGCGCCTTTACAATCGGCACAATATCGCGCCGTGCCTCGTCTGCATGAAAGTGGGTGTATTTGGGATGCAGGGCGGACAGCTTCACCGAAATCCCCGGTGACGGTCCTACGCCGCCGCGCGCCTCGCTTGCCAGCCGATCAAGCGCGCCTTCATACGCCACGCGGTATCGTTCGGCATCGGCAAAGGTCATGGCCGCTTCGCCCAGCATATCAAACGAATGGGTAAGCCCCCTGGTGCGTTCGGGCTTGGCGCGCTTCAGCGCCTCTCCGATTGTCCGGCCAAAAACAAACTGCCCGCCGAGGATCCGCATGGCCTGCAAGACTGCCTTGCGGATCACCGGCTCGCCCAGCCGGTTCATGGTCTTTCGCAAAGTCTTTCCCATGCCGCGCTGATGCTGTTCGGGCGGATCAAGCACCTCGCCGGTGAGCATGAGAGAAAATGTCGCGGCATTGACGAAAGTAGACGAACTTTCGCCCAGATGGTCGCTCCATTCGATATCACCGATCTTATCTCTGATCAGAGCATCGGCGGTTTCATCGTCCGGCACGCGCAGCAGCGCCTCGGCAAGGCACATCAGCGCAATGCCTTCCTCTGTGTAGAGCCCGTATTGCTGCAAAAACGCGTCGATCCCGCTGGCCTTTTGCCGCCGTGCGCCTTCGATCAAGGCAATCGCCAGCGCGGCGGCAGGTTCGCTGATTTTCCGGGCGGACGCGGCCTGTTCGAGCCGCTGGGCGATACAGCTTTCCTCTTCCATCCGGTATGCGCGGCGCAGTTCGGATCGGTCCATGAAGTGGGTCGAGTTACTGGGCATGCTGGTGGCCGTCACGTCTGTTGTCTTTCGCTAATCCTCGTCGGCGACTCGGAATATGTCCGACTTGGACCGGCCCGCTTTGGACTTCAAGAAAAGTCGCATTGCCGGGCAGGCTTGCTGATCTGTGAGCGTTTGCGAACGCTCTCTATCGCCGCACAGCATTCCCTTGTAGACAAAGGTCCGGAAGGGGAAGACCACGGCATGGCGGGCAAGTCCACCGATCCTGCGCTGTATGCGGGCGATCTGTTCGGTGAAATCTACCATTCGGACCATGTTGCCGATGAAAAGCGGGTCACGCTGCGCGACCTGCTGCCCGGCGTTGCAACTTCGCTGGTGGTTTCCTTCGCCGCGCTCTGGCTTGCGGGGCAATACGGGTTTCCGGCCATCCTTGCCGGACTGCTGCTGGGTCTGGCGCTGCATTTTCTCTCAGAGCATGAGGCGCTGGGCGACGGGCTCGATTTTGTTTCGAGACATTTCCTGAGAATAGGCATCGTGCTGCTGGGGCTACAGGTCTCGATGGCCCAGATTGCGGCGATCGGATGGATGCCGTTTGCCGGACTGCTGGCGATTATGGGTGCAGCCTTCGCGGCCGGCCTGCTTGGCGCGAAATTGACCGGGCAGGGACGCTATGCGGGATTGCTGGCGGGCGGCGCGACGGCGATTTGCGGGGCGTCGGCTGCGCTCGCGCTCTATGCCCTGATCGGGCGCGACCGGCTGGATCAGGCGCGCTTTACGCTGACGCTGGTTGGAATTGCCTTGGCGAGCGCGCTGGCGCTGGCGCTTTATCCCGCCATTGCCACCGCCATCGGGCTGAGCGACGGGCAGGCAGGATATCTGGTCGGCGCTTCTATCCATGATGTCGCACAGGCTATTGGCGGAGGTTATGCGATTTCGGATGGTGCGGGCGCGCAGGCGACCGTGATCAAGCTGTCGCGGGTGGCCTTGCTCGCCCCGGTTGCTGCGCTCGTGGCGCTGTGGCTCGGCTCAGGTCAGGGGGCGAAGGCGCCGCTGTGGCGGCGGATCACAGTGCCGTGGTTCATTCTTGCCTTTTTGGCGCTGGTTGCTGCAGGCAGCGTCGTTTCAGTGCCCCCGATTGTCGCAGAGCGCGGGCTCGATCTTTCGAAATTCCTGCTGCTGATGGCGGTAACCGCGACAGCCATGCGTTCGCGACTTGCTGTCCTGTTGGAAGCCGGCTGGCGGCCACTGGTCCCCGTTCTTGCAGCGACCCTCGCTTCTTTTGCGATGGCGCTTGCCGTTACAATCTTTCTGATCGGATGAAGCCGGGTCAATCGGGGCGAGGCAGCTCGGTCGTCGCCTTCATTTCCTCCATTGAAAAACTGGCGGTGACGTCGGCAAGATCGGGCACCCGGCGGATCAGCCGCTGATAGATGCGGTCATAGCCTGCAATATCGCCGACCCGGATTTTGAGCAGGTAGTCGATATCGCCCGCCATCCGGTGGCATTCGACAATCTCCTCGATCGCGTCCACGGCCTGTTCAAAAGCGGTGAGCCATTCGGCATCGTGGCGGCGTGTCTTCACCGTTACAAAGACCGATGTGCCCGCCCCGACCTTTTCCGGGTCAAGCAGGGCGACCCGGCGGGCGATAACGCCGCTTTCCTCCATCCGTTTTATCCGGCGCCAGCAAGGATTGACCGACAGCCCGACGCGGTCGGCAATCGCCTGCATCGACAAGGTGGCATCGCCCTGCAGCAATTTCAGGATCGACCAGTCTATGGAATCAAGTTCTAATAATTTTCGCATTATTGGTATAAATAGACTCGTTAAGGGCTGTATCATAGCAAAATCGGTATAGTTTTCTCACGCTCACCGAGATATCTTGCTGAAAATTGACCTACAGAAGGGAAATCATGGCGTACCGCAGTTTCAGCACGCTTTTCACACAGCATCCGGCTGATGTCGGCGAAACCTACGGTGAGCATCTTGCCCATGCCTCCGGCTTTGGATTGCGGATGATCGTCGGCGGATTTGCCTGCATCCTTCACGGCCTGTTTCCCTTTCTGTTCGTAAAGACCGGCAGCAGGCAGATCGAAACGCTGCATGGCCGCATGATCGTAAATCGCAGCAAGCTTCCCGAGCCGCTCGACTTCGTGATCTGACAGCCCGTTATTCAGGCGCGTATTTGAGGGTATATCCGCGCGCACCTTCGCTCTATGCCCGGCGTACATTTCCAATCGGGGCATAGCGCGTATATGGGCAAACTTTCCGGCATAACCGTTGTTGATCTGACCCAGTTTCTTCCCGGGCCGATGATGAGTGTCATGATGGCTGATCACGGCGCCGATGTGATAAAGGTTGAGCCGCTTCAGGGTGATCCCGCCCGCGATCAGGCACCGTTTGACATATATGGCGGGGCCAAACATTCTGTGTGGTTCGCCAATCTCAATCGGGGCAAGAAATGCGTGCCGATTGATCTGAAATCGGCTGACGGGAAAGCACAACTGCGCGAGCTGTTAGCCGAGGCTGACGTGTTCGTTGAAGGCTTCCGGCCGGGTGTCATGCAACGGCTTGGATTTGACTACGATGCTGTTAAAGCCATCAGGCCAGACATTGTCTATTGCTCGATTTCCGCATTTGGCCAGCACGGGGCGATGGCACATCACCCGGCTCACGACATGGCGGTGCAGGCGCTTGCGGGATTTCTCAGCGTAAATGACGGCCCAGACGGCGCACCAGTGGTCCCTGGCGTGGCAAGCAGCGATATGGCGGCTGGTCTGACAGCACTTTCAGCAGTGTTGATGGCGCTGATCGGACGTGAGCGCTCGGGTGAGGGAGCCTATATCGATTGCGCGATGTTCGACAGTCTGATGCCGTGGTGCGCGCACACGGCGGGCAGTGCGATTGCGGGCGGTGAAAGCCCGCGGTCGGCATCACAAAGATCGCTAGGCGGAGCGGGCTTTTATCAGGTCTATAAGACGAAAGACGAAAAGCACGTGGTGCTTGGCGGCCGCGAGATCAAATTCGCGCGCAACCTGCTCTCGGCTTTGGGTCGGGCAGATCTGCTGCCCTATGCCGAAGCCCCCGCCGGTGAACAGGTACCTCTGATCGCTTTCCTGCGGGAGATTTTTGCGACGAAGACACGCGATGAATGGGTCGAATGGTTTGCCGACAAGGACGTGGCCTTTTCCCCTGTGCTCGATTTCCGGGAAGCCTTTGATGAGCCCCATATTGCTGAGCGCAGACTATTGGTTAAAGGCGAAGGGGGCGGGATGCATATCGCACCGCCCATCCGGTTTGCGGGAGAGCGCTGGTCGCCTGGTGAGGTGCCGGCAAAGGGAGGGCGCGGCTGATGTCGATCCGTTTGGAAGTCGAAGGGCCGGTCGGGCATGTCTTGATCGACCGTGCGGACAAGCGCAACGCCTTTAATCTGACGATGTGGGAAGCGCTGCCTGCGGTGCTAGACCAGGCTGCGCGCAATTCCGACCTGCGGCTGCTTGTCCTGCGCTCTGCCTCGCCTGAAAGCGCCTTTTGCGCCGGTGCCGATATCAAGGAATTGCTTGCGAACAAAGATGATGGCGAATGGCTTACGGCAAATCAGGCCGCAATCAACCGCGCCCAGTTCCAGCTGACGCGGCACAAACTGCCAACGATCGCTTTCGTTGAAGGGGACTGCGTCGGGGGAGGTTGCGGCCTTGCGCTTGCCTGCGACCTGCGTGTCTCGGCACCCCAGGCAAGGTTCGGGATCACACCTGCAAAGCTTGGCCTGGTTTACCCCATCCATGATGTGAAGCTGCTTATCGATCTGGTCGGGCCCGGCCAGGCCAAGCGCATGCTGTATACAGGTAATCTGATTGATGCTGATGAGGCGCTGCGGATCGGTCTTATTGAGCAAATCACAGCCGATCCGTCCGTCTGGATCAGGGATCTGGTCGGAGCCAGCCCGCATTCAATCCGTGAGATGAAGCGGTTCGTAAGGCGGGTGCTTGATGGACAGAATGGCGAGGACGAGGAAACATTGCGGATCTTCGCCGAGGCATTCTCTGGCCATGATTTTTTCGAAGGTACCAGCGCCTTTGTCGAAAAACGTAAAGCCCGCTTTGGCACATGATCATGAGATTGCTGTTGGCGAAGCGAGCGATGAGCGCTTAGAATGGCCGCCATGAAGCTGTTCGCATTCTATTGCCGCGATGGAGAGCATGGCGAGGTGTTCCGTCAGCACACGCAGGAAGCACTGGTCGAGCATTTCGAAGAGCACGCACGCGATTTTGTTGTCGCAGGCCCACTTGGCAAAGGGGACAAGATTGTCGGTTCGCTGCTGATCATCAAGGCGGATGACGAAGCGGACGCAAGGCAAAAGCTTGAAGCGGTCCCCTATTTCGAGATGGGCGTCTGGCAGTCGATCCGCGCGGATGAATTCCATCCGCTGTTCGGGGAATGGGCACCCGATCTGTCGAAGCCGGGCTAGGGCAGCAGGACAGTCGATCCGGTCGTGAGCCGCGCTTCGAGATCGCGATGCGCCTGCGCTGCATCAGCCAGGTTATAGGTCTGGCCGACGGTTACCGAAAGCTTGTCGCTGACGATCATATCCCACACCCGTGCCATGCCCGCCGCGCGGTCCTGCGGTGTCGCATAATAGTGAAAAAGGGTGGGGCGGGTTACAAACAGCGATCCCTTTTGCGCCAGGATGCCCAGATTTACGCCGTCAACCGCGCCGCTGGCATTGCCAAAGCTGACCAGCAGGCCGCGCGGAGAAAGACTGTCCAGCGATGCCTCGAATGTATCCTTGCCGACGCCGTCAAACACGGTCGGTACGCCGGCGCCATTCGTGATGTCGTGTACGCGGGCAGCGATGTCTTCATGATCGTACCGGATCACATGATCGCAGCCGGCCTCGCCTGCCAGCACGCCTTTGACCTCGGATGAAACCGTGCCGATCACATGCGCTCCCAATGCCTTCAGCCATTGCACCATGATCAGGCCGACGCCGCCTGCTGCAGCGTGCACCAGAACCGTGTCACCAGCCGCGACGCGAGCGCAGCGTTCAACCAGACCCTCGGTGGTTGCTGCCTTCAGGATGGCGGCGGCGGCGATCTCGTCGCTGACACTGCCGGGCACGGCGAAAAGTGCGGAGGCAGGCATCACACGGTGCGTTGCGTAGGCGCCTAGCCCGGGCCCCATGTAGGCGACACGATCTCCCTCGGAATATCCGCTCACACCTTCGCCGAGCGTGATGATCCTGCCTGCCGCCTCCAGCCCGAGCCCGCTTGGCAGGTCAACAGGGTACAGGCCTGTTCGGTGATAGGTATCGATAAAGTTCAGGCCGATCGCGCCATGTTCGATTAGCACTTCACCCGGGCCGGGCGTGGGAAGGTCTTCCTCTGCCCATTGAATCACCTCGGTTCCGCCGTGCTGATCGAAATAGGCCCGTTTCAGCATCACTCCGCCGCCTCACGCACTTGATCGTGCCATACCGGCTGGATCGGTGCGGGCAGCCCGGTCTCCTCTTCGCATGTTGCGCGCAATTTTTCGATGCCGGGACCGTAATCAAACAAAGGAAGGTCGCCGCGACCGGCTTTCATCTCGGTACGCAATTGCTGGGTTGCGGCGTTGTCGATTGTGCCGTTCTCATCAGCGACCACGCCGTATCCGCGCGCGCCTGCGGGTGTGACGAGGCCCTGCCGGATTTCGAGGCCGACAGTTTCGGGGTCGCGCTCCAGCGGGTCACCCCAGCCGCCGCCGCCCCAGGTGATGAAGTGCAGCAGATCGCCGGCCTTAACCTCGACATCCTCGATCTTGTTGCCAACGATCTCGCTGGTGCCATCGGCGCGTTCGAGCACTTTCTTCGCGCGCGCACCGGGATGGCCCCCGTTCACACCCCAAGGCGGCACAAACCAGCGGTCATCATGGATTGCAATCGCCCCATCGGCGAGGAAGCGGTAGGTCATATGAATGCCGTTGCCACCGCGGTGCAGACCCGCGCCGCCGCTATCGGGCTCGGTTGAATACCGCTCGATACGCAGCGGAAAATACCGCTCCAGAAATTCATTCGGCACATTGGTAAAGCCCGGCCACAGCGAATGGCCATCTGGTCCATCGCCCAGCGGACGGCCCGGAATTCCTCCAAAGCCGATCTGGAACAGCTGGAACCAATCGCCCTCATGACCGGAACGGTTATCCCAGCCGGAATAAAACAGGTGCGGTGAGGAGGAGAACCCGGCTGCATTCAGGAACTCCGGCGTTCCCTGACCCAGCAGACCGCCCAGAATGTCAAAGATGCGCCCCAGCGCGTGGGTGCGGCCCGACAGCGCGGCCGGGAACTGCGGCTTGAGCAGCGAGCCTTCGGGAATGCGAACCTCGATCAGATCATAGAACCCATCATTGAACAGGATCTGCGGATCGAACACCATGATCATGTAGATGCCGAAGAACATCTTGAACATGTTCTCGTTCAGCAGAAAGTTGATCGAAGCGGCCGATTGCGGATCGGTCCCCTCAAAATCCAGGATGACTGTTTCGCCCTCGCGCCACATGGTGCACTTGATCTTGTACGGGCCATAGCCCTTGCCATCATCGCACAGGTAATCTTCAAAGCTGACCTTGGTTTCAGACACAGCCTGCCCGAGCAAGGCTTTCATCGCGCGGTGATTGCGCGCCAGCAATTCCTTGGTCGCAGAGACATAGACATCATCGCCGAACCGGTCCGCCATTTCGACGACACGTTTCGAGGCGACACGGCACGATGCGATCAGCGCATTCAAATCGGCCTGACACCAATCGGGCTTGCGCGTCTGGTGCATCACCAGCTTCATCAGATCATCGTTGTATTCACCCTTTTTCCAGATCTTGACCGGAGGAATGCGCACA
>CALLQC010000061.1 GCA_938015255.1 uncultured Erythrobacter sp. | reverse complement strand
CCCTGCGATTTGAGGAAGGTCCGCGCTGTGTAAAGCGGGCTACCGGGTTTGATCGTGTCGAATTCATCAATGACCCGAATGAAATGCGCGGCACGTCGCTCCCAATTGGCGAGACCTTCTACACCCATCCCGCACGCTATCAATCTGCGCGGTTCGAGCACTCCGCCCGCACACCCATGCAGCGCGGTGCGCGCGCCCAGGGAGAACCCGACAAGATCGTATTCGCCGGGAGCCAGACCCAGATGCTCAACGAGCGCCAGCGCATCTCTGACCAGCACGCCGCCGGGATACGCCGCAGGCTCCTGCGGCGAAGCGCTCTGCCCATGAACTCTGAAATCGAGCATGATCGCCTCGAAACCGGCATCGGCTAGCCGCGCTCCGTGCCCCCACTTGATCCAGTTCATATGCGCGCTGGAGAACAGGCCGTGAAGCAGGACCACCGGCCTGCCCTTCCCCTGCCGATGGAAAGCGAGATGGGTTCCATCGAAAGACTCAAATGTGTCCATCGTAAGCTCACTCACGAAAGCAGCTCCATCCATTCAGACTGGCTTTGCGGCTGAGTTTCCCATTGGGGCACGCCACCAGGCAGCTCAACCCATGCTTGTTTACTGCGGGTCCAAATATGTGCGACCAGATCAAGATCCACCGCATTATCCAGCGATCCACCTTTGATTGTGACCATACCCGGCCGGTTTTCGCCCGCGTGGTAAAGCCGACTGCCGCATCTCATGCAGAAATGGCAGTTTGTGTGCGAGCCGCTATCGGTGGGGCGGCGCCAGCTTGCCGTTTCGCCATCAATCTGGAGACTGGAGATGAAAACCGGCACCGAAATGCCGAATGCGCTGGCCGATTGCTTCTGGCACTCGCGGCAATGGCAGGCATAGGCTGTGAGGCTGTCTGCGGTGATTGTGTAGCGCACAGCGCCGCATTGGCATCCGCCAGTGAAGCTCATCGTTTCACCAACCCTTTCTGTTCCATCCGCCACTGTGCCATTTCTACGCGGTCCTGGCCGAAGAATGGTTCGCCGTCGACAACGAGCGTCGGAACGCCCCAATGGCCAGCGGCTTCAAGCGCTCTTTGGTTTTCAGCGATTTCGGCGTCAAGCTGATCAGCATCGTTCACAGCTTCTGCCTCCAGCTCCGCAAAGTCGAGGCCCGCGCGCGATGCTGCACCCGCGAGATGATCGCCTTCGTTCCAGCCATCGACCGAACCATCCCAGATGAGCGGCGCAACTTCTGCGGCGAATTCCAGACCCTTACCCCGTCGCGTCGCGGCCTGACCCAATCGGCAGATCCGGAAAATATGCGGCTGCTGTTCGGAAATCTCGCGCGTCATCAGGTTCTGAACCACCGGGTCGGGACGCGGCCAGCTGATCGGGATGCCCAGAAACTGCCCTGCCCGCATACAATCCATTACGATATAGCGCGGCGCGGCGGGATTACCGGTGAACAGTATGTCCGGATCGCGGATCGCAATCGGCATGACCGTGCGCAGAGTAATATCGAGATCATACTCCTCCGCCATCGCGCGATATCGCCCGATAGCGAGATAGGAATAAGGCGAGCGAAAACTGAAAAACAGGTCGGCTTTGAGTGTCATGTGAACACCCTAACGCGCCCTATCTGAAAAAGCACTGCGTTCCGGCATAGAGCATTTCAACCGATCCCTCTTCGATGAAGCCGCCGATATGCTGACCGACCGAAAATTCATCGCCAAGCGTGCTTTCGGTCATCGTCGCAAAGCCACTGGCCGTCTCAGCCTCATCGGCAGAGGTGCCAACCTGCACATCACCTTCAACCCGGATCTGCTCACCCGATTCACTCAGGTTCCAACCGATCAGGCGGCCTTCCTGAAAATTGACCGTGAGCTCTCCGGGATAATTCACAAACAGCATCGGCCCGGCGCCGCATTCCTCGTTCGGCCCCTCGCTTTCAGGATTGCCCAGCGCTGATGTCAGTGCAGCGCGGACCTCCGCTTCGCCCGCAGCAAAATAGAATGCCTCTGAACCCGCGGTTAGACCCTCGCCGCGCAGGACGACTTCGTTGGCCGCAATTTGCGGACTGCTGGGTCGCAGCTGTGCCGCTTCGGTTGGAGTGGGCACCTCGCCGCTATCGCATGAAGCGAGCGCCAGGAGCGTGATAACCAGTGCTGTTGCCCGCATCGTCTCAGCCCTTCTTCAGGTGACGCCGGCCCAGCAGTTCGGCGATTTGCACTGCGTTAAGCGCCGCACCTTTGCGTAGATTATCCGAAACGCACCAAAGGGTCAGCCCGTTCTCGACTGTCGGATCTTCACGCACGCGGCTGATATAGGTCGCGCTGTCTCCGGCGCATTCAACCGGCGTCACATAACCTTCGTCCTCGCGCTTATCGACCAGCATGATACCCGGTGCCTCGCGCAGGATTTCCTGTGCCTGCTCGGCGGAAAGCTCGTTCTCGAATTCGATATTGACCGCCTCGGAATGGCCGACAAAGACAGGCACCCGCACGCACGTCGCGTTGAGCTTGATCTTGGGGTCGAGGATCTTCTTCGTCTCGACCACCATCTTCCACTCTTCCTTGGTCGATCCGTCGTCCAGGAAGACATCAATATGCGGGATCACGTTGAATGCGATCTGCTTGGTGAATTTGGCCGGTTCAACCGGATCCCCGACAAAGATCGCGCGGCTCTGTTCAAACAGCTCGTCCATGCCCGATTTGCCGGCGCCAGAAACCGATTGATAGGTCGATACAACCACGCGCTTTATGGTCGCGGCATCGTGCAGCGGCTTTAGCGCGACAACCAGCTGCGCGGTCGAGCAGTTGGGGTTGGCAATGATGTTACGCTGGGTGTAGCCGTCAATCGCCTCCGGGTTCACCTCCGGCACGATCAAAGGAACATCAGGGTCCATGCGGTAGAGCGAGGAATTGTCGATAACCACGCACCCTGCCGCGGCTGCTTTGGGCGCATATTCCTTGGCCGGGCCGCTTCCGGCGGCGAACAGCGCGATATCCCATCCGGCCCAATCGAAATGCTCGATGTTCTTGCATTTGAGCATCTTGCCGGTGTCACCGAATTCGACTTCGCTACCGTGCGAACGACTGCTGGCGACGGCGGCGATTTCCTCAATCGGAAACTCGCGCTCGGCCAGGATCATCATCATTTCACGCCCGACATTGCCGGTCGCGCCTACGACTGCCACCCGATAACCCAATTCACATACTCCGCTTCAAAGTGTTGCGCCCCTCGCTGGCGGCAGTACTGCCTAATGGCAAGGGGAAAGACGTGAGCGCAGATACACAAGAGTGGCGGGCGAAAGCCAAGCATTTCGACTATCAGGGGTATCAGATCGCCTACTGGACGGGCGGAAATACGAATGCACGCCCGCTGCTGCTGGTGCATGGCTTTCCGACCTGCTCATGGGATTGGCGGCCGGTGTGGGAGACGCTGGGCAGGCATCACCATCTGATTGCTTGCGACATGCTCGGCTTTGGCCTGTCGGATAAGCCGAAGGCGGGATATTCAATCCACCGGCAGACCGATATTCAAGAGGCTCTGCTTAAACATCTGGGCATCGGCGAATTTGATGCGCTGGTGCACGATTATGGCGTGTCAGTGGGGCAGGAACTGCTCGCGCGCCAGCAAGACGGCTCCGGCGCCTCAAGTCTCTGCAAAATGGTGTTCCTCAATGGCGGTATCTTTCCGGATCAGCACCGCCCTGTCCTGATGCAGAAGATCGGGATCTCGCCTTTTGGCTTCCTCGTCGGATTGCTGATGAACAGGCAGCGATTTGGATCGAGCTTCTCGCAAGTTTTCGGTCCCGATACCAAGCCCGACACGGCTGAACTGGACGAGTTTTGGGAGTTCATTACCCACAATCGCGGCAATCGCATTACGCACAAACTGCTGCACTACATCGCCGACCGCATCGAAAACAAAGAAAGGTGGGAGGCCGCTCTGGTTCATGCCCAGGGAAAAATCGGGCTGATCAATGGCGCGCTCGATCCGGTATCGGGCAAGCACGCCTATGACAGATGGCGCGAAGTGGTGCCCGAGGCGCGCCACCATCTGATCGAAACGGTGGGCCACTACCCGCAGGTAGAGGCACCCGAAGAAGTGGCTTTCAAAACGCTGGAATGGCTTGCGGACTGATTATTCAGGCGGGGTCACCCCATTTGCCTCAAGAAAGCGGAAGATCGAGTTCCACATATGCGGCGAAATGTTCTCGCCCGCCACGCGGTGCGTGTATCCGGGGTAGAGCATCATTTCGAACGGCACATTGCCTTCCTGCAGAACGCTGATGATCTCGGTCGCATTTTCGAACACGACGTTGTCATCCGCCATGCCGTGGATGATGAGCAGCGGGTCGCTGATTTTGGTCGCATCGGGAATCGCACTCGCCGCTTCATAGGCTTCGGGCACCTTGCGCGGATCGCCCATGAAACGCTCTGTGTAGTGGGTGTCGTAAAGCTCCCACTTGGTCACTGGAGCGCCCGATATGCCCGCCGCGTATAACCCTGGATCGGCTTGCAACTGTTTTAGCGTCATATAGCCGCCATAAGACCAACCATAGAGCGCAATCTTGTCGCCATCGACAAAATCGAGCGTCTTGAGAAATTCCGCGCCAACCTTCTGATCGCGCACTTCAACCCCCCCCATCGCGCGGTAGAGCGGCTGTTCAAAATCAACCCCGCGATTGGCGGTGCCGCGATTGTCCAGCTCGAACCAGATATAGCCTTTATCAACGACCGCCTGCGCCAGCGCCCCGCCCCATCCCTTGGTCACGATCTGCGGACCGGGACCGGAATAGTGATAATAGAATACAGGGTATTTCTTGCCCGGCTCCATCTCTGGCTTGAGCATCATGTAATGCAGATCGGTGCCGTCGTCGGCTTTCACCGTGCCAAACTCAGGCGCGGTGTGACTCTGGAGATAGGGCGCATAAGGGTGGTCCGCATCAAGCGCGTTTTGCTCCACCCATGTCAGGCGCTGGCCCGTCGCATCGGCAAGATAGCTTTGCGAAGGCTGATCTGTTTTCGAGCGCGTGATGTAGAGCGAGCGACCCTTGCCATCCATGCTTGCCCCATGCGTGTAGGCAGGATCGGTCAGCAATTCCGGCTCGCCTGAGCCGTCCAGGGTCGCTCGGAATATCTGCTGAGTGAGAACATCGCTGGTCGCCTGATAGAAGAACTCACCCGCCTCCTGATTGACGCCGACGAGCGAAGTCGTGGGGGACGCGCCGCCGGTTAGTCGCAGCCAGTTTTCTCCGTCAAACCGATAAAAGTGCCCGAAGCCATCGCGCTCTGACCACCACAGCAGGCTGCCGTCGTTCAAAAAGCGGTAATTGTTGGACAGATTGATCCAGTAATCCTCCCGCGCCGCCTTTTCCGTGAACCAGATTTCGCTGGCCCCGGTTTTCGGATCAACCTTCAGCATATCGAGAACTGTCTGTTCGCGGTTCTGGCGCTGAACATACAGGAAGTCGTCCGGGCCCCAATTGACGCGCGCGATGTAGATATCGGTGTTCTCGCCAAGATCGACCTTCACCCCATTGCCGCCATCAGGGTCCATCAGGTAGAGCTCGACTATTGCATTGTCACTGCCGGCAACGGGGTAGCGCTGGTCGAACACTTTCGTACCCGTCGCGCCGATCGCTGCGCGCGTGACGATACCAACCGGGCTTTCATCGGTGCGCTGGACGGCGATGCGCTGATCGTTCGGCCCCCACCAATACCCGGTGAGACGGCCCATCTCTTCCTGCGCGACGAATTCCGCCTCGCCCCAGCGGATCGTCTCGCCTTCCTTCGGCGTAACCGGAGCTGCATCCTCGCCGACTTTGCCGACCCAAAGCTGCCTGTCGCGCACGAACGAGACATAGCCGCCCCTGCTTGAAAGTTTGGGGTTCAGCTCGCTTTCTTCAGTGTCGGTAAGCCGGGTAATCTCACCATCAAGCCGCGCAAAATACAGATCACCATCCAGAGGGACGAGGACGCCTTTGCCGTCGCTCGACCACTGATATGTGATGATCCCCTTCAGGTTTCCGACGCGCGCACGTTCACGCTGCATCTTTTCATCCTCGGAAAGCTCGCGTCCTGTGCCGAGAGCTTCGCTGTCTACCAGCATCCGCCATTCACCGGATTCGACCTCAAAGCCCCACAGGTCGTAGCGGTCACGGTCATCATCGCGATTGCGCAGCAAGGTGAGGTAGCGGCCATCAGGCGAAAGCTTGGCTTGACGCGGCGCAGGCCCATCCAGCGAAGGCGAGGCAAAGACACGCTCGAATGTCAGCTCTTTCGGTTCGCTCATCGTATGATCATCCGCGATGGCCGGAGTGGCAAGAAGCGCCGCAGCAGCGGCCATAAATGAAATGCGCATGTCAAGGATTGCCCCATCTTCTCGTCATTGCGAGCAGCCGCCAGGCTGCGCGGCAATCCAGGGTCACGCGCTGGATTGCTTCGTTGTCGTAGTTTATCCTGAGCGCCTGCTACAAGCAGGCAGTCGAAGGGCTCCTCGCAATGACGGGGCAGAAAATCAATATGCCGAACGAAAAAGGGCGGCCCGTGGTGGACCGCCCTCTATCTTGAATTGCTGTGTGCGAGATTTACGCCTTGGGCGCATTGACCTTGCGTTCGGCGATACGCGCACGCTTACCGGTGCGGCCACGCAGATAGTACAGCTTGGCACGACGCACCACGCCGCGGCGAACCACGGTGATGCTGTCGACGATCGGCGAATACAGCGGGAACACACGCTCCACACCTTCGCCAAAGCTGATTTTGCGAACGGTGAAGTTGCTGTTGATCGAGCGGTTCGAACGGGCGATGACAACGCCTTCGAAGTTCTGGATACGCTCGCGCTGGCCTTCCTTCACCTTCACGCCGACGCGAACGGTATCGCCCGCGCGGAATTCCGGGATCTCTTTTTCGACTTTGCCGATTTCTTCGGCTTCGATTTGCTGGATCAGGTTCACTGGTCCGGTTCCTTGTTCTTTCGCCGCGCGCCAGAGGCAGACTGGTCCCGAGCGTCACTATAACGCTCCCAAAGGTCCGGCCTGCGTAACCTAGTGTCGGTTTCTGCCCGCGCCTTGCGCCAGGCGTCCACCTTCGCATGATCCCCAGATCGCAGCACTTCGGGGATCGTGCGCCCTTCCCATTCCTGAGGTCGGGTATATTGCGGGTATTCGAGGAGGCCGTTTTCGAACGACTCTTCGGTCCCGCTAGAAGCCGCGCCCATTACGCCGGGAAGCAGCCGAATGCAAGCATCAAGTATGGCGATGGCCGCGGATTCGCCGCCGGAGAGGACGATGTCGGCAAGGGAGACTTCCTCGATATTCGGCCGCGCGTCGAACAGGCGTTCGTCAAACCCTTCGAACCGCCCGCAGATGATGGTGACACCGGGACCGGACGCGATCTCGCGGATGCGGGCCTGAGTGATGGGTTTCCCACGCGGGGTCATGGCAAGTATCGGGCGATCAGGGGCGACGCTGTCCAACGCCCCCGCCATCACATCGCATTTGAGCACCATCCCCGCCCCGCCCCCTGCGGGCGTATCATCAACCGTGCGGTGCTTGTCGGTAGCAAAGTCGCGCGGGTTAACGGTCGCGCAAGACCAATCGCCGCGCTCCAGCGCCTTGCCGGCGAGCGAGGTGCCGAGCGGCCCGGGGAACATCTCCGGGTAGAGCGTGAGGATGGTGGCGGCGAAGGTCATCGGTTCAAATCAAAATCCCCGCTCGTCCTGAGCTTGTCGAAGGACTGTATTTCTCTTTTGAGCCGTGGGTTGAAGTGAAGTGCAATCCTTCGACAAGCTCAGGATGAACGGGTTTGGGGTTGCGGCGAAGGTCATTCGAAAACCCGGCGCCTAGCGACGAAGAACAAAGGGATCGACATCAAGATATAAAGAACAATCGGTATCCCGAAGACTTCCGCCCAAAACACCAATGACGCTGGACCGGGGTCAGCCTTCAGACCCGCAGCAATCAATTCGACATCATTTTCTGTCGGCGCTTCAGGACTTGTCGCACATAGCGTTCCAGCCGCGACGAGAAACGGGACAAAAATGCATACCATGAAAAAATGTGCACTGGTCCCTTCAAGCACCAGTCGCTTGGTCGCGCCGTAGGCAACCACAAAGAGTATAGGCGCAAGGATCAGGGCGAGATAAATTTGCATCAACCCCAATTCACTCCATCCTTCGCACGCGTATCAACATTGAGCTCAAACACATCGGGCCGCGAGTAATGGCCGTCGGTGTCGAGGCTCGCCAGACCTTGCCCGATTTCGCTCAGATCCAGCTCGGCGTGAATGATTTCCTCGCCGTCGCCAGCTTGCGCTAAAATCCGCGCGTCGGGGGCGATGATCATCGAGCCGCCTCGGTTGAGTTGCTCGCCTTCGATAGCCTCGAACAGCGACTTAACCTCGGAATTTCCCCCCACACGCTCCAACCCATCAAACAGATCATCGCGGTGTTGCACCAGCCCTGCGGCGAGCACAAAGCAGCGCCCCTCCATCGCATAGTGCCTGCTCGCAATCGCATATTCCTCGCGCACGGTCGGCCATGCGGCGACGTGGACGCTCTCGCCCAGATTGTGCATCGCCGCGCGCGCGAGCGGCATCCAGTGTTCCCAGCAGATAAGATTGCCCGCCCGGCCCCATTCGGCTTCATGCACACCAATCGTCGAGCCATCGCCGCGCATCCAGATCAGCCGCTCGCCGTGCGTCGGCACCAGCTTGCGGTGGTCGAGCGGCGGTTCACCGGGGCGAAACAGCAGCTGGTTGTTATACAGGCTCTGCCGCACCCGCTCATGCGCACCGATTGACACACACGCGCCGCTTTCGTCGCACAATTCCTGCAAAGGCAGCA
>CALLQC010000060.1 GCA_938015255.1 uncultured Erythrobacter sp. | reverse complement strand
ATAAGCCGCGCCAATACCGGCCAGATCGCTCCGCGTCACGCGCCTCAGTCAAACAGACCTGCAATCGCCATACCTGCGAGCATCGCCAACGCGAAAATTCCTGCAGCGACAGGATCGATCACCAAAGCGGCAATGCCCGGCCCCGGACACAGTCCGGCTATACCCCAGCCAACCCCGAAAAGCGCCGATCCGCCAATCAAGTTCGGCGTCAGGTCACTGCGATCCGGTAGAGAGAAGCCCTCGGCAAACACGGGCGTGGCCATGCGCTTTTGAACCTGCCAGGCGATTGCCATCAGGATAACCGCTCCGCCCATCACAAACGCAAGCGTCGGATCCCATGCGCCAAACAGATCGAGAAATCCGCGCACCCTTGCCGGATCGGTCATTCCGCCAAGCGCAAGACCCGTGCCGAAGATCGTTCCCGAAATGAGAGGAATTCCGAAACGCTCCATCATGACAGCACCTCCATCCCCAGCGCGTTCATAATGGCAACCGTTGCGAAGCCCGTAATCATAAAGGTGAGTGTCGCGATGATCGACCGCTGTGAAAACCGGCTCATCCCGCAGACGCCATGCCCGCTGGTGCATCCGCTGCCCAGCCGCGTTCCAATCCCGACAATCAGACCAGCGGGGATGAGATAGGCTGGCGAGGCAAAGCCGGCCGGCGGTGCGCCTTTTGCCAGCATCATTATCATCGCTCCCAGCGGAAGACCGATCAGAAACGCCCAGGCAGAAATGCGCGGCATACCCGCCTTGCTAAATCCAGCGGCCCTCGCGGCGATGCCGGAGACACCCGCAATGCGACCCGCACCGATAAGCATGATGGCGGCGGCCAGCCCGATCAGCAATCCACCGGCCAGCCCGGCGAGCGGGGCAGCATCGGGAAAGCCCGGCAGGCTCATACAGCGTTCACCGGAATCTTGATGTAACTCACACCGTTATCCTCTGGTTCTGGCAGCCTTCCGCCGCGAATATTGACCTGCACCGATGGCAGGATCAGCTTGGGCATGGCGAGCGTCGCGTCGCGGCCCGTGCGCATGGCAACAAAGTCCGCCTCGCTTACGCCGTCCTTCACATGGACATTCTCTCGGCGTTGCTGGCCGACGGTTGTCTCCCAGGCATAATCATCGCGACCGGGCGCCTTATAATCATGACACAGAAACAGCCGGGTTTCGTCTGGTAGCGCAAGCAGCCGGCGGATCGATCGGAACAATTGGCCCGCATCTCCGCCTGGAAAATCCGCCCGTGCCGTGCCGAAGTCGGGCATGAACATTGTATCGCCAATGAAAGCCGCATCGCCGATAATGAATGCCATATCCGCCGGCGTGTGGCCGGGAACGTGCAGTGCAATCGCCTCCAGCGTTCCGAGCTGGAATGTCTCGCCATCTGTGAAGAGATGGTCGAATTGCGACCCATCCCGCTCAAAATCGGTGCCAGCGTTGAAGAGTTTGCCAAAAACTTCCTGAACTCGGATGATGTCTTTGCCGATGGCCAGCTTTCCGCCGATTTTGTTCTGCAAGTAAGGCGCGGCAGAAATGTGGTCAGCATGGGCATGCGTTTCGATCAGCCATCCGGCATTCAGATCATTGGCTGCGACATATTCCAGCACGCGCTCGGCAGAGCCATGGGAGGTGCGGCCCGATGCCGCTTCGTAATCCAGCACCGAATCGATGATCGCCGCCGCACCACTGGCCGGATCGTGGACCACGTAAGTGACCGTATTCGTCGCTTCGTCAAAAAAACCTGCAATAGATGGGCGCAGCGCTTTATCCGCCAATGCCCGCGAAATTTGTGCTGTTGCCGCCGATAAAGCGCCGTCTGCTGGGTTCATCGCTGCACTCTCCTGCTGAGAGAATTAGCGGATCAATTGCAATCAGGCCATATCAGCAATTGATTTTGAACTTTTTGGCGCTAGATAGCGCTCACCACCCGCTTGGCGGGTCTTGGCCGTGGGGCGATTAGCTCAGTTGGTAGAGCATCTCGTTTACACCGAGAGGGTCGGCAGTTCGAGCCTGTCATCGCCCACGGCACATTTTTCCCGAAATTTGTCGCTCATTCAGCGATCGCCTCCCTGATCTGGGCGATTGCCTCTTCGCTGTCCCATTCATATCCACCGGCGACCCGCAGCAATTCCTTGCCATCCGCGTCGAACAGAATGGTGAGCGGCATAAGGCCATCATCATTGAGTGCCTGGTTCAGCGATTCGCCGGGATCAAGCCATTGCTCGAGATTGTCGAACGGGCGCTGCTGGAAAAACGGGCCAACCACCTCTGCGCCGCGGACATCCTGGCTTACGGTCAGAACCTTCAGATCTTCGCCCATTTCAGCGGCGAGCGCATCCAGCGTTGGCATTTCGACGACACAGGGCGCGCACCATGTTGCCCACAGATTGAGCAGAACCGGTTTTCCCTCTAGGTCTGCCGTGTTCAGCACTGCGCCTGATGGATCGGTGAATGTGAGTTCCGGAAGCTGCGTGCCAGCCTTGAACCGCACGATCTGGCCAGGCAAAGGCGGGGGTGTTGCCGCCCCTTGGGCACTTTCCCCCGCGTTACCGCGTTGCGCTGTCTCGTCTGGCGCACTATCGCACCCGGCGAGTGCAAGGATCGAAGCGGCAAGAATGACTGAAAAACGCGACATGGCAGATTCCCCGGACAGTGCCTCCAACCAGATGTGGGGAGGACGGTTCGCTGACGGGCCTAGCGCGATCATGCGCGAAATCAATGCCTCGATTCCCTTCGACAAGGTTATGTGGAGGCAGGATATTCGCGCTTCGAAAGCGCATGCGCGGATGCTGGGCGAGACTGGAATTATCAGTGCTGCGGACTGCAACACCATCCTTGGCGGGCTGGATAAGGTGGCCGAGGAATACGAACGCGAAGGCGTGCCCGAAGATTGGGACCTTGAAGATATCCATATGACGGTCGAGGCACGGCTGACAGAACTGATCGGTCCGGTTGCAGGGCGCCTGCACACTGCGCGTAGCCGGAACGATCAGGTCGCGACCGATTTTCGGTTGTGGGTGGGTGACGCTATGAGCGCTGCGCAAAGTGCGATTACCCGGCTCCAGATGGCATTGGTCAACCGCGCGGGCGAACACGCGGACAGCATAATGCCCGGCTTCACCCACTTACAGACAGCGCAGCCGGTTACACTGGGTCATCATCTGATGGCCTATTACGAAATGTTCCGGCGCGATGCCTCGCGGCTTTCGGCAGCGATGGGCAATCTCAGCCAATGCCCGCTCGGCAGCGCAGCTCTGGCCGGCACTGGCTTTCCGATAGACCGCGAGATGACCGCCAAAGAACTGGGCTTTGCACATGGTCCGACGCGAAACAGCCTGGATGCGGTTTCAGACCGCGATTTCGCGCTCGATTACCTGTTCTTCTCCAGCCAGTGCGCCATCCACCTCTCCCGTCTAGCTGAAGAGATGATCATCTGGGCGAGCCAGCCTTATGGCTTTGTACGGATGCCCGATAGCCTCTCAACCGGCTCATCGATCATGCCGCAAAAGAAGAATCCCGATGCAGCAGAGCTGGTGCGCGGGCACACGGGACGCATAATCGGGGCAGCTACTGCGCTGATGGTCACCATGAAAGGCCTTCCGCTCGCCTATTCGAAAGATATGCAGGACGACAAACCACCCGTGTTTGAAGTCGCCGGATTGCTTGAACTGTGCCTTGCCGCGATGACCGGAATGATCGCGGATTGCACTTTTAACACGGAACGGATGCGTCAGGCTGCAGAGCTGGGATATGCAACCGCCACCGATCTCGCCGATTGGCTGGTCGTCAAGGCGGATATTCCATTCAGGGAAGCACACCATATCACTGGCGCCGCCGTAAAGCTCGCCGAACAGCGTGGTTGTGCGCTGGATGAGCTGCCCCTGGCGGACCTTCAGTCGATCGATGGCCGTATTGATGAACGCGTGTTTACAGCGCTAAGCGTTGATGCCTCGGTAGCCGCGCGCGCCAGCTATGGCGGAACCGCTCCCGAACAAGTACGTAACCAAGTGAAGCGCGCTCGCGAAGAGCTTGGCATGGATTAGGTACACCATCGTTATGCGGACACTCATTATAATTGGCTGCGCGCTGGCCCTCGCCGCTTGCGGCACCCGCACCGGGCTGACCCCGCCCGAAGGCAAGAGCTTGCCCGTTGCTCCATACGGCGCGCAATCCCAGCCGACGTCGGAGGAATTGCTGGAGCTTGATACCCTTGCCGCGCCGGAACGCAGCGTGGAGCTGCGTCGCCGCTCTGAAGAGCGCGAAGACGACCCATTCGACTTGCCCCCAGAATAGACCCGGGACCCCATGGACCATTTCGCACTAAAGGATGGCGTGATGCACGCCGAGGACGTTCCGCTTCCGCGTATTGCGGATGAAGTCGGCACGCCCGTCTATGTTTATTCGCGCGCCACGCTGGAGCGCCATGCGCGGGTTTTTGCAGAAGGCCTCGCGGCGGTCCCCGACAAGTTGATTGCCTTCGCAGTGAAGGCAAACCCCAACCTAGCCGTGCTCAAGGTGCTGCAACGCCAGGGATACGGCGCGGACTGCGTGTCTGTCGGAGAAATGCGCCGCGCCCTTGCCGCTGGTATTGCCCCGGAAAAGATCGTCTTCTCCGGTGTAGGCAAGACAGCTTCCGAGCTGGTCGCCGCACTGGAAGCTGGGATCGGCCAGTTTAATATCGAAAGCGAGGAAGAGGGCGTCGAGTTGGCGGAGATCGCCGCCGAAATGGGCCTGACCGCGCAATGCGCGCTGCGGATCAATCCCGATGTCGATGCAGGCACGCATGATAAGATTTCAACCGGCAAGGCGGATAACAAATTCGGCGTGCCGATCGATCAGGCCGGTCAGATCTTCGGCAAACTCGCCGCTGCGCCCAGTGTGAACCTGCGCGGGGTGGCTGTGCATATCGGCAGTCAGCTGGCCGAGCTCGCGCCGCTCGAAGCCGCGTTTCTGAAGCTGGGTGAGCTCGTCAAATCGCTGCGCGGCGCAGGGCACACGATCACACATGTCGATCTCGGCGGCGGCGTAGGCGTTCCCTATCGCAAGGGTGAAATTACGCCTGCGCCAGCAGATTACGGCGCGATGGTTGCCCGTGTGACGAAGGATTGGGGTGTATCGCTCATCTTTGAACCGGGCCGTGTGATCGCTGGCAATGCCGGCGTGTTGCTGACGCGTGTTGTCCGGGTGAAGCGCGGCCTGAACAACCCGTTCGTAATCGTCGATGCGGCTATGAACGACCTCGCTCGCCCGGCGCTTTACGGCGCGTACCATCATTTCGAAGCGGTTCAGCCGTCGGGCGAAAGCATGACAGCGAATATTGTCGGCCCGATCTGCGAAACCGGTGACACTTTTGCCATGGGCCGCGAATGCGATGCGCTGTCCGGCGGAGACCTCGCGGTGTTCCGCACCGCAGGCGCATACGGGGCGACGATGGCTTCCAGCTACAACTCACGCGGTTTCGTGGCCGAGGTTCTGGTTGATGGTGACAGGTTTGCCGTGGTGGCGGACCGCATTGACGCAGGTTCCATCATGGACGCCGAACGCGTGCCAGACTGGCTGGCATGACCGAACATCTCCCTGAACTCGCCAGCTTGCCGCTGTTCCACCGGATCGCGGGTCAGACTGTGCTGGTTCTGGGCGATGGCGAAGCAGCAGAGCCTAAGCGTCGGCTGGTCGAGCGCGCAGGCGGGCGTATCATCGAAGATATGCAGCAGGCTATCGACGAAGGTGTGCGTATTGCCTTCATCGCGTTTGAGGATGCCCGTGCCTGCGAAACGGCCGCCATCAATCTGCGCTGTGCCGGGATGCTTGTGAATGTCGTCGACCGGCCCGAATTATGCGACTTTACCACGCCGAGCATTCTGGATCGCAATCCGTTGCTTGTAGCCATCGGCACCGGCGGCGCATCCGCCGGCCTCGCCAAACATGTCCGGCTGCGTCTTGAACGCATGCTACCCGATTCTCTTGGCAAGCTGGCACAGGCGCTGTTTGATGCGAGGCCGGTATTGCGGAAGCGCCTTCCCGGAGGGGCTGATCGCCGCCGCGCCATTGATACCGCTCTGGAAGAAGGCGGCGCGCTCGATCCGTTCGATCCCGATTCGTTTGCACGCGTGCGGGATTGGGCTGCGCAAAGCAGCGTCGTCCAGGAGACGCCGATCCGCGAGTTTCATCTGGCAAGCGCCGATCCTGAGGACCTGACAATCAGGCAGGCACGGCTTTTGGGGCAGGCTGATATCGTGTGTGCTGATCCGGAAATTGGGGCACCGATCCTCTCGCGTGCCCGAGCCGATGCAATCCGTTTCATATGTGATAGCCGCGCCTGTCAGCGCAAAGCCGGTGACGCAGATAGTTCGCCCTGTGCCCAACCGGGCAAGCAGACGGTGATCTTGCGGTGTGCGTTCTAAGGTCAGGCCGCAAACGCCAGCGGCGCTTCCACTTCCGCGAAATAGCGCGCCATCGCCTCAACCGACTTGTCGCTCAATGCGATAAAGGCTCGGCGTCTGTCACTGCGATCGGAAATCCGGCTGAACACACCTGTATCCACCAATTGCTTGATCCAGCGCAGCGCGGTGGTCGCCGGGACACCAGCCGCGATGCACAGCGATGTTACGCTCACGCGCTTGTTCTCCGCATGGGCGGCAGTCAGATCCAGCAACATGTCCCATGCCGGATCGGCAAACAGTTCGCTTTCAAAGAATTTCGCACGGGCCTGACGAGCGGCAATCATCCGCCGCACAAGCGTTGGCTCCGGCAAAGGCGGATGCACAGCTGACCGGAACGAGCGAGGAGCATCCTCTTGATCTTGCCCGTGCCAGTCACGCTTTAACTCGCTCAAACGTGAGGTTTCGATAGCCGATTGATGGGAAAACCCCTCGAGTTGTTGGGCAATACTTTCCACCTGACGCGCGAGGTGCAGCAGTCCGAGCCGATCCTCATCATCCATTTCGCGCACCCGAGCATTGGGCAGCCGCGCCAGCACATGACCAACCGCGACGATCCGTTCGGCGCGTGAAGGCTCGACAAGGATTTGCGGGCATGACTGGTCAAGCGCTGCGAACACATCGTCCAGTGAGTCCATTGAGGTCGAAACGATAAGCTGCGCGCCCGATTGCGCGACCCGCATATCAAGGCGGGCAAGCGCCGCGATGGATGCTGCATCGAGCACCGGGCAATCGACCATAACCACATCGCCCATCAAGGTTATCGGCCCGTCCAGCAGGGTCGCCACTTCACCGCCATCAAGCGTGCGAAATCCCGCGCCGCTCAAGTCTTCCGCAATTTCGCGCCGCACTCCGGCACGGTCAGCAAAAATCGCGACGCGCGCGGGCAATCCAGCCGCATCCGTCGCAGCGCCATACTGAAAATCATCCCCTGCAAAGCCCGCCTGCGCCATCGAATCGCCTCCTGAAATATAGAACGAGAGTAGAACAAAGAGGGATCAGGTCAAGATAATCGTGTGTTTTCCGCTTTTTGATACCGCACGGTTGAACCTTTTCGCGCTACCTGCCGACTACCCTCGTGATGACCAAGAACCGCAGCCTTTCCCGCCCGTCCTCTGGCGCTCTGTTTGACGAGCTGCTGGTGGTGATGGTGCAGCAAGGCGACCGCACCGCGCTTGATCGGCTCTATGCACGCTGGAATGTCCGCCTTACCCGCGCGGCCTATCGCTACACCGGCGATGCGGAGCTTGCGCGCGATCTCGCGCAGGAATGCTGGATCGG
>CALLQC010000059.1 GCA_938015255.1 uncultured Erythrobacter sp. | reverse complement strand
ATCATGACCTGAAATCCAATCGCAGCATAGGTCCAGGCGCCGCCGACCAGCGTTAGAGCCGCGGCGATGATAGTAGCAGAGAACAAGATGATCAGACTGCGATGAAAAAGTGCAAATTTTTCCGCAATCGGCCGATCATTCATGCGGTCTGCCAGCGAATTTCCGCCGGCTTCCTGATCGAAATCGATGGCGACGCTTTCGATTTCTTCGCGCATTTCCATTGATGCACCAAGTGTTTCGTCGACCGGAAATTGCGTGTGCGCGTTCATTACTTTGCTCCCCTGTATGCGCATGGATATGCAGAACTCCTTAGGAAGAGGTTAACCGTATTCGGAAGGGTAATTCGAATGCTGGACGCGATGCAGAAATCAGCCTAGGACACTGCTCATCCCCGGGGAGCCATGAGGCTGAGAGGGCGGTTGAAGTCCGTCGACCCGTTGAACCTGAACCTGTTAACACAGGCGGAGGGAGTGGGCGGCTCAAGGCACTGCGTCCACTCTTCCGTCAGTAGGAGAGACATCCCATGGCCGACATCAATTCACCTGTAGAAATCGGCGTAACCACCGGCCCTATCCGCGGCAGCCGCAAGGTCTATGTTGGCGCGCGCACCGGCAGCGGCGTGCGGGTCGCGATGCGCGAGATCGATCTGGAAGGGGATGAGCCGAGCGTCCGCGTCTACGACACGTCCGGCCCCTACACCGATGCGGAGGCGAATATCGACATCAACGCTGGCCTGCCCGGCTTGCGCAGCGAATGGATCGCGGCGCGCGGCGATGTCGAGGCCTATGACGGGCGCGAGGTGAAACCGGAAGATAACGGCCAGCTTGGCCCGGATCGTTCGGGCGGCGTGCCGCAATTTCCCAACGCGGTGAAGCGCCCTCTTCGCGCCAAGGCGGGCATGAATGTCAGCCAGATGCACTACGCGCGCAAAGGCATAATCACGCCCGAGATGGAATATGTCGCTGAGCGCGAAAATCTGGGCCGCGAAATCGCCAAGGATTTCGAGCGTGACGGTGAAAGCTGGGGCGCAGAAATCCCCGATGTAATCACGCCCGAATTCGTGCGCGACGAGGTTGCGCGGGGCCGCGCGATCATCCCGAACAACATCAACCACCCCGAAACCGAGCCAATGGCCATCGGGCGCAACTTCCTGGTCAAGATCAACGCCAATATCGGCAATTCCGCCGTCGCCTCGGACGTGGCGAGCGAAGTCGACAAGATGGTGTGGGCGACGCGCTGGGGCGCGGATACGATCATGGATCTGTCCACGGGCCGCAACATCCATGACACCCGCGAATGGATCATCCGCAATTCCGCCGTGCCGGTGGGGACCGTGCCGATCTATCAGGCGCTCGAGAAAGTCGGCGGCGTGGCCGAAGACCTCACCTGGGACATTTTCCGCGACACTTTGATCGAACAGGCCGAACAGGGCGTGGACTATTTCACGATCCACGCCGGCGTGCGCCTCGCTTACGTCCCCATGGCGGCCAAACGCGTGACCGGTATCGTCTCGCGCGGCGGCTCGATCATGGCGAAATGGTGCCTCGCGCACCACAAGGAGAGCTTCCTCTACGAGCACTTCGACGAAATCACCGAGATCATGAAAGCCTATGACATCGCCTATTCGCTGGGCGATGGCCTGCGCCCCGGATCGATCGCGGACGCCAACGACGAAGCGCAATTCTCCGAGCTCTACACTCTGGGCGAGCTCACCCACCGCGCGTGGGAGCAGGACGTTCAGGTCATGATCGAAGGGCCGGGCCACGTGCCCATGCACAAGATCAAGGAGAACATGGAAAAGCAGCTGCAAGTCTGCGGCGAGGCGCCTTTCTACACGCTCGGGCCGCTCGTCACCGACATCGCGCCGGGATACGACCACATCACGTCCGGCATCGGCGCGGCGCAGATCGGTTGGTATGGCACCGCCATGCTTTGCTACGTCACGCCCAAGGAGCACCTTGGCCTGCCCGACCGCGACGATGTGAAAGTGGGCGTTGTCACCTACAAGCTTGCCGCCCACGCCGCCGACCTTGCCAAGGGCCATCCGGCGGCCAAGGTACGCGACGACGCTCTATCCAAAGCGCGCTTCGAATTCCGCTGGCGCGACCAGTTCAACCTCAGCCTCGACCCCGAAACCGCCGAGCAATATCACGACCAGACGCTCCCCGCCGAGGGCGCGAAGACGGCGCATTTCTGCTCGATGTGCGGGCCGAAGTTCTGCTCGATGCAGATTTCCCAAGAGGTCCGCGACTTCGCCGCCAAGCAGAATGAAAGCCCCGAGACGTTCCTCGCGGCCGAGAAACTGGGCGCGGACACGGCGGAGGCGAGCCGCCAGGCCGCGCTCAAGGGCATGGACGAGATGTCGAAGCTTTACGAGGAGAAGGGGCGGGAGCTTTATTTGCCGGAGGGGTAGGTCCTAGGATCCGCGTCATATGATAAAGCCGTACGATTGAAATGATCGAATTCAAGGGGGCACATTGTGTATCGATTGTTAGGGACTATCTTGCTCGCCGTTTCTGTGGTTGGCGTAGCTGGACTATTTTGGTGGATCGGTCTTTTTTTCTTTCCAGATGATCAAAGCCGCTCGAATTTTGGAGCCTACTTTGGAGCTCTAACCGCCATATTTTCGGGGCTTGCCTTCGTATTTTTGCTCCTGAATCTGTGGGTTCAACGAGACCATCTGGATGAAATCCGACAGGCGGCGTCGAATTCAGAAACGACCGCTGAAATCAATCGATGGCTCCAACTAGCCTCTGTCCTGACGGCTCATTATCGGCGAGAAATCGCCGCTCTTTCGAATTCTACACTTACTGGCCCTGCTGGAGCGGTCAATTCTCGGCGCATAGAAAAATTGGAAGAAATGCTGAAGCAACTTGAAGATTTAATGGAAACTAAGCATCACTCTGTAGTGATAATGCTGGAGAGACTATAGTGTACGGGAACGTCATAACAAATCATCAGCTTCGCAATCTGCTGCGAACAAACTGCATTGCGATTGATCCATTTCAAGAAAAATACCTTAAGGCGGCAGCTTACACGCTGACCCCTGGTAGGGTACTCAAGCGCGGCGAGGATGGTGAATATGACGTCGTTCACACATTTGGAACGCGACGCCGAGATTTTACCCTCAGTTGCGGCGAGTACGTCATAATTGAGGCGCGAGAGAAGGTTGCCATCCGCGAGCATGGAATCGTGGGCACGTTCGCAACGGCATCAACAAATATAGAGAACGGCCTACTGATTGTCGCCGGTCAGATTGACAGCCATTATGGCGTCAAAGGCGAAGCTCTTCGATTTGGTGTGAAAAACCTTTTGGCCGTCGATAATGAAATTTCTTCCGATACGCGTCTCGTCCATTTGCAGTTGGTTGATATGCGAGGGAGCGCCACGGACCCGATCAAGAGATCCGAATCGACGAAGTCGACATGGAATGATCGAATAAATCCGGACTGGGCTGATACTCATGCGCAAAACTACGGCGCTGCGGACGAATAATGGCGAGCGAATTCTCGGGCATTGAACCGAATTCCACTTCCTTGCTCCACGTTCGAGCATCCGTTATAACACCCGTATGAACGCACCACTCAAAGTCACCAAGATCGGCAATTCCGCCGGGATTGTCCTGCCCAAGGAGGTGCTTGCGCATCTCGGCAAGGAGGTGGGCGATGAACTCACGCTTGTGATTAAGCCGAACGGGATTGAGCTCGTCAGCGCGGAGCCCGATTTCGAGGAGCAGATGGCTGCCGCGCGCAAGGTTATGGCTGCGCGCAAGCGCGCGCTGCGCGAACTCGCCAAGTAGAGTGGCGCACAAATGGGTCTGGATCGCCACCGAGGTGGCGCTTGCCGCGCATGCCGAGCAGCTTGCTGAGCACGGCGGCGGCGATGGCATTCGGGATGCGGGTGCGCTTGAAAGCGCCATGGCGCGGCCACAGAACCTTGCAGAATATGGCGAACCCGACCCCGCCGCGCTCGCTGCCGCATATGCCTTCGGAATTGCGCGCAACCATCCTTTTGTCGACGGCAACAAACGCACCGCTGCGGTGATCAGTGAAACCTTCCTGATGCTCAACGGGTACACGCTGAGCGCAAGCGATGCGGAGGTCGTGGTTGCGTTTGTTTCGCTCGCAGCAGGCGAGCTTTCAGAAGACGAGCTTGCCGACTGGTTCCGCACGCACCTCGCAGCGGCCTAGCGCATAGCCACCAGCACCCGGTCCAGCGCCTGCAAGAACCGCGAGCGATCCGCTTTGCTGAACGGTGGAGGTCCGCCGCCCACTCCGTCCATTCCCGCGCGCAAATCTTCCATGATCGCGCGGGTGGCGATGGCGCCGCCGATGCTGGCGGCGTTGAATTCCTCGCCGTTGTGTTTCAGCACGCGCGCGCCCGCTCTCAGGCACCGTTCCGCCAATAAGATGTCGCCGGTCACCACCACGCTGCGCGCGTCCGCATTCTCCGCAATCCAATCGTCCGCCGCGTCGAAACCGTCCGAGACGACTACCCGTTTCACGCGCTCGCTGACCGGCACACGAAAGGGGGAATTGCTCACCACGCGCACGTGGACATCGTGGGGCGGCGCCTTGAACCGCTCGGCGACGCGGTAGATCTCCTCTTTCACGGGGCAGGCATCGGCATCGACAAGGATGGTAATGGTCATGCAAATCGCCCTAGCTTGCCGCCGTCTGCAAAGGCAAATGAAGGGCCCTTGCGAACAATAATTAGGCGTTTGCGCAATACCCTGCTACATGATCATTTGCTGACGTCGGAATTTGCGACGGACTTCGAAATTTGACGACCGCCGCCTGGTTCTTTGAACCCCCGGCGTAAACCGGACGACGACTTCCTTTTCCTTGAACGATTTAGAAGCACGACCCCCGCGGCGCTTTGCCGTGCGGGCAATACACGTTCTTGAAAGGAACATTCTCATGTCAAAGACTGGCACCGTAAAATTCTTCAACTCGGACAAGGGCTATGGCTTTATCCAGCCCGATGATGGTTCGGCTGACAGCTTCGTCCACATCTCTGCTGTGCAGGCCGCGGGCATGCATGGTCTCGATAAGGACCAGCGTCTGAACTACGAAACCGAAACCGGCCGCAATGGCAAGGAAAGCGCCGTAAACCTCTCGGCTGCTGACTGATCGATCGAAACGGGGCGCGCCTGCATGGCGCAAGCGCGCCCCATTTCCGATTGATCACCTGCACGCACCAGAGGGGAGGCCGACCATGGCCCAGACTTACGAATTTTATCATGCCCGCGCTGAAGAAGCAGCGGCGCGCGCCAAAGAGGCGACGCTCGACAATGTGCGGGACCGTGAATTGCGGGCGGAGAAAAGCTGGCGCACGCTGGCCGATCAGGCGCGCAAAACCGTGATCGCCCGCGACAAGGCTGATGCCGAACGCGCAGAGCGCCGCGCTGCCGAGGCGCTGCAAGACACCTGATACAGGCGGATGGTCCGCTCGGCCGCCCGCTCGCCCGCCTGCCGCTTTCCTACTGCCACCCGATCTGCCTTTATGGCGCGAATGGTATTTGCACTGAAAATGCTTGCAATGCGCCGCCTTCTTGGCGGCTTTTTGCGAGCCTGGACCAATCGCAGTTTTTTGGTCTCAGGACAGTGTTCCATGTGTTCCATGTCTCCCGTCTCGCGCCTGTGGCGCTGGCACTAAAGGGAAGGCTTGCCGGCTTCTGGAGCGCTGCGCCGGCGGCGTCTTTGCCCCTCAATGCAGCCTTGCGCAGCGGCGTTCGCCTCCCCACATCGGTTTAGGAGACACGCATAAGAGGAGACGCGCACATGCAGTTCCAGTTCAACTCCGACAGCTCCGTAATGGGTACAGAGAATGTGGCCGAACGGATCGAGGCGGCGGTTCGCACGAAGCTCGCCAGGTTTGAGGACCGGCTCACCCGTGTGGAGGTACATGTGCGAGACGTAAACGGATCAAAGCACGGCGCGGATGACAAGGAATGCACGATCGAGGCGCGCCCGCGTGGTGGCAAGCCGATTGGCGTTCATGGCAAGGCCGACAAGGTTGACGACGCAGCGCGCAAGGCGGCGAACACGTTGGCGCAGCGGCTTGAGCGGGTGTTTGGCCGGGAAAGCAAGCACAGCCACGATCCGCGTCCGGACAAGGTGCTCTAACTACTCCTCCACGCCAAGAAAGCGGGAAAGCTCTGGCCACTTGTCGCGCACGCATTGCCGGCCGCGCTCGATGTTCTCCTCGATCAAGGAGGGTACGAATTCGAGCGTATCGTAAAGGTCGCTTTCCGGCTCAAGGACCATTGTCGGCACCAGTCGAAAACGTGCGATCTCATCATGGAATGGCCGCATGATGCGGTCGATCACGTCGCGGTCAAGGCCCGTCCGCTCAAGCTCGCGGCGCTGGTGTGTTTCGGCGGTAAGCAGCCGGTTCATGAGGTTGACGTTCTTGAGGTCGTTATCTCCGACCTCTCGGGTGAGCAGCTCTACGGAACGCAGGCCGATATCGATCAGGCTGTCATAATGTCTGGGCTCGGACTGCAAGGGAGCTTCTGCACGGACAGCCAGAACAGCGCGCGGACGCTCTTTCAGCGCAGCATCCAGAGGTGTGATGTCTCGTACGCCGCCATCGACCCATTGCTCTTTAAGGCCGTCGGCATTCTTGGTCACCCAGGGCGGGAAGAATGGCGGCTGGGCAGAGCTGGCGTAGACCCAGCTCCAGATGTCAGGCGCGTTTTCGCCCACGATCTGGAGTTTGCCAGTGGTGATATTCACCGTAGCCAAACGGAGCTTTTTCCCGGTTGCGCGAATACGCTCATCGTCAAAAGCCTGCTTGAGCAGTTTTTGCAAAGGGCCGGTCGAATAGAGCGAGTTTTTGCCAGTGATGAGCGCCCAGCCGGTGCCGCCCCGGCTGCGAAAGATGTCGCCCGGGCCTGATAATCCGGTCCAAAAACCAAGCAGACCGGGTATGTCGTTCTGCGCGACGCCCGCTGCCTGTATCGCGCCGGTTGATGTGCCAACAGCGGTTTCGAAGTCGACCCCGCGATTGGTGACAAGTTCATCAAGCACACCCACTTGAAAAGCGCCCTTGGCGCCGCCGCCGCTCAGGGCAATAGCCAATCCACCTGCCATCTCATCCTCCCGTTCTTTCGCTTTATGGGGAGGAACCTATACTTGTGCCGCGTCAATGGATTGGCTGGAATCGACAAACTGAAAAGATACGGTTGGCGAGAAATACTCTATTCCGCAGCTTCCAGATCGTCCCCGCAAATGCCGACTTCATCAAGGAGACTTTCGATCTTCTTTTTGACCCCAAAGAAACCCGCCTTGGCTTCTGGCCACGTCGTGCGGGCAAGATCGTCGAGCAGTGGGATGGCACTACCGTTTTCGATGAGCGAGGATAGGTGCGGGGTAAGTGCGTCCCTTGTCCATCCTACCGGAATGTATTTGTAGGCTGCGTGGCTTAGGTTTGCCTTACCAAGCAATTGTGCCAGATCGTCGCCCTCGGACCAGATCACAGCATCACAGCCAAACTGCGCCGCCGCTGCTTCAACGCCATTGCTTACCGCTTCATGGGAGAACCGCCGAGCATGCTTACCCAACGCAAGCGGTGAACGCGCCTCTGGCCGTGCGGCACCTATTATCAGTTTTGGTGCTGTTGGTAGTTTCAGAGGCACGTGACTGGCCCCTTCATCGTGCAGGATCAACGCATAGGGATCTTCGGTCCAACCGGTGAGGCCGCACTTGCTCAGTTCAAACGGCTTTCGTCCATGGTCAGCATCTTCTTGCAAGGCTTCTGCCTTGTTTGACAGGCCCTCTGCATCAAGCGGTCCGCCTTCCATGTTGGCGGTGTACCGGGCGAGATTATCGGCCCGCGCGAGATAGGTCTTTCCTTTGGTATGAAGGCCGCCAACCCAGCGCCAGCTCAGCGTGTTTGACGCGGCGTCACCGTCAATCAGGTGGCGCAGAAAGAAATCAGCCCCAAGGGTCCAATCAAGCTTGAGTGTGAAGATCCAGATACTTGCGAACCACATGCGTGCATGATTGTGGAGGTATCCCGTATCCACCAGTTCGCGGACCCAATGGTCGAAAGCGCCGATACCCGTGCGGCCTTCCACGGCCTCCTGATAGGCTGTGTTCAGGCCAGAATTGGTCTCCAGCGCGCGCAGCGCCCCGTCACGTTGCTGGGAAAAAGCCGGCCAGATCGTTGGCCGCTGTTCGAAGTAGCCTTTGAAGTAGATGCGCCAGAAAACCTCCGATACAAATTTGTCTGCCGCATAATGACCGTGCTGCGCCAGTACCGCATCCAGCACCTCTTCTTCGCTGAGCAACCCCGCATGAAGCCATGGTGACAACTGGGACACATTTTCGCGAAATGCACCGGCGCGCGCGCCATTGTCGTAATTGCGGCTGTTGGAATAGGCGGCCCCGGCACGGGGAAGGAATTGCTGCAGCCTGGCGAGTGCGGCAGAACGGGTCGGTTCAAACAGGTTTGACGTGCTCATAGGTCACGAACCGTGTTGATAAGGTTCTGTTCCGAATTCGTCTGGCCAGCGGCGACCCGTGTAATATCGTTACCCGGTTGGGCAATAAACCTCGGAACATCCAGACCCGTCGCCCGTTCGTATATACAAGCAGGTCGCTGTCCCCACAGCTGCCGCAAACATTGTAAGTACAAAACGAAATCAAGGATTTCCCCGATGAAAACCGCTAAAATCACATTCATATCGTCGCTCGCACTGGCACTTGCCGCATGCGGTGGCGAAACAGAGACAGGCGATGCAATGACTGCAGATGAAACCGCTGTAGCTGCAGAAGCCACCGCCCCTGGCACCATCGTAGAAGTTGCTCAGGGCGATGAAACTTTCTCCACTCTTGTGGCCGCTGTCACCGCTGCTGAACTTGGCGAAACACTGTCTGGCGAAGGTCCGTTTACAGTCTTTGCGCCTACCGATGACGCGTTTGGCAAGATCGACGAAGCTACCCTGACCGAGCTGACCACCAATGATACAGAAACTCTGGGTGCTATTCTTACCTATCATGTTGTTGAAGGTTCGATTGACGCTGCAACGCTGACTGCCGCTATCGAATCGGCAGGCGATGAAGGCTACTCCATCACCACTGCTAATGGCGGTACGCTTACAGCTTCGGTTGTCGATGGCGCAGTCATACTGACCGACGCTGCAGGTGGCACTGCCACCGTTACTGCAACCGATGTCGAAGCGTCGAACGGTCTCATCCATGTGATCGATACCGTGCTGATGCCGCAGTAATTCGCCGCACAATCAGAAAATGCGAAGGCGGGCCCGCATGGGCTCGCCTTTTGCGTTTGGGCGCGCGGCGATATAAACGGGCGGTATGACAACGAGAATAAATCGCACTCTGCTTGCCATATCTCACTCGGCACTTGTTTTTCCGATGCTTGCACTGTCAGCGTGTGCGTCCCAGGATTCCATCAACGAAGACGGGAAGGTGTTTGACGCAGTCACGCCGCAAGAGACGATCAGTCTGGTCGGCAACGAACCGTTCTGGAGTATTGAAATCGGCACTGAAAGCGGCGAGCAGTTTGCGCAATATTCGACACCTGAGAATCTGGATGGCACCGCCATTGCTGTTAGCCGGTTTGCGGGCAATAACGGGCTGGGGTTCTCGGGCAAACTGGACGGCGAAGCAGTACAAATTGCCGTGACACCGGGTGATTGTTCCGATGGAATGAGTGATCGCAACTACCCTTACACTGCGACGGTCAGCTTTGGCGACAAAACCCTGTTTGGCTGCGGATACACCGATAGCGAGCCTTATGAAGAGGGGCAGCAGCCATGAATGACGGTATCGTCGGCGCCCCTGTGGGGCATACGCCAGTCAGCCTGATTTGGCGCGCGTTTTTCTGGGCCGCCTCGGTCTTTAACCTGGTTATCGGACTTGCGCAGATGTTGTCGCCCATTGCTTCGCAGGAAGGGCGTCTTGTCGGGCTTCTAGTATTCTCGTTCGGTGTGGTGTTCGTGCTGGTTGCGCGTGACCCCGCGCGATACGGCTCCGCGCTATGGGGCGGTTTTATTTGCAAAGTGGGACTCGTCGCGATGCTTGCCCCTGCACAATTCGCTGCTGAGGGGAAAGCTGTGCTGACAGGTATATTGGCTCTCGATGCGATCTTTGCCGCAGGTTTTCTATGGTTTCTGCTGGGCCGGAATAACGAGGATTAGCTTTGTCGAGTGCCAAGGAGGCTGATATGACGCACACTGGAGGATGCCTTTGCGGCAAGGTTCGCTACACAATGAAGTCCGATCCGCTGATGTGTGTGACGTGCCATTGCAAGAACTGTCAGAAACAGGCGGGTAGCGCACTGTCGGTCATAGTCGGGGTTCAGGAAACGGAGCTGGAGATCGAAGGAGAGGTCAAGACCTACAACGATACCGGCGACAGCGGCGCAGCAGTTTATCGGCAGTTCTGCGATACATGCGGATCACCTGTATTCACCCGGCTCGAACAATCAGACGGGCTCATCTTCATCAAGGCCGGGACGCTTGACGATACGTCAATCCTGAAACCGCAATTTCATTGCTACATCAAAAGCGCGCAGAAATGGATCGATCTGGGTGACCTTCCAGGGTTTGAAACCGTGCCAGCGGGCCTTTAACGAAGCCGCATTAGAACAATCCCGGAATTTCAAATTGCGCCGCATTGGGCCGGTCTGGTTGCATAGCAATCATGTCCGGTGTGCGCTGTTGGGCGGTGCCATCCTTGTTCGTCGCATTAAAGGCTGTGCAGGTGCGCCCACCCAGAAAGCTGAGCGCTGCGGAAATGGATGCCTCGTTCGGATCGCCAAGCTGTGTGAAGATATCGTCATTGGCTGCGCAAGTGTTGGGGACGACATCGGCAAGACCATTGAAATAGTCCCCGTTGCCGCTTGCATTCAGCGTTTGGAATGTGACTGCGCGCACACGCAGGTCGCAGGCTTCGAGATCGAAACCGAACTGGCCGACAGGCTTGCCTGATGTGTTTGACCCAACCAGCGCATAATTCGCCGCGCTGACATACGGTATCATCGAATTGGCAACCAGCTCGCTCGCAGATGCGGAGCTGCGGCGGGTGATGAATGCGATTTTGGTCGGCTGGATAGCGTTGACTTCACTTTCGAAGAGCTCCGTGGAGTTTTCCGAGGACTTCGAATCCCTCAGCACCGTTTCGCTCCACACGCTGCCGACCCTTCCCTGACCCATCAGATCGCCAAACGTGTCTGCTACACTGACAAGGCCGCCGCCATTATAACGCACGTCGATGATCAGTTCGCTTACGCCTTGCGCGCTGAACTGAGCAAAAGCGTCGCGCAGCTGGTTGGCCGCATCCGACACAATAAATGTCCGCAGATTGATATAGCCCACCTGTTTTCCGCCATCGTTCAGAACAAGCGCACCGTAGCGATCCGAAATCGGATCGAGCGCAAAGTCAGCCTTGGCGATACTTTGTTCGACAATCGCGCCGCCAACCTGTCTGAAACGAATCACGCGGGTGACCCCCGGATCGGACGGGCCGAGCGCTTCGATGACCGCTTGCGGGCCGCCAGATGCCATCAGGGCGCTGACATCCTGCAAATTGGCGGTGTCGGTGCCGATCGCCAACAGCTCCGTTCCGCGGTCCATTCCGGCGGCGAAGCCTGGTGCATTTTCATATGCTTCGACCAGAAACACCCGGTTGTTGACCGTGTCATAGACGAGCCGGATGCCAAACCCTGCGCTCGATCCGGAATTGATCAGGGCATTTTCCTCGGCAATGGATGTGGCGAAAGTAAAGCCCTTGTCCCGGTTCTGCGCGCGCGCAGGTGCCACGCGCGCATCGAGATAGGCCTGAACATCGGCAATGCCGGTGCGGCTCACGTTATTGTCGAGCAGGTCAGGGAAAAGATACCATTCATTGAGCACAGCGTCTGCGAAATCGAGTTGGTCGGTCAGAGTGCACCCGGACGAAGATCCGCCGCCGCCTCCTGAAGATGGCGGCGTTCCTCCGCCTGAGGTGTTTGTTGTGCTTCCTCCTCCGCCTCCGCAGGCAGCCAATGCAAGCGCGAGGGTTGAAGAAATCAGTGTGCGACCAATGTTCATGAGACAGCGGCTCCGAGAGGCAAAATTGTGTTTCGTTCGCCCCTTGGGGCGCGGGGCAGGATGCAATGCGGAGGCTAAACCGGCAAGGGTGAACGCCAGATGTAGGGCTTTGAAGGGGCAAATCAGGAGAATTTTCGCGACGTTTCGAGAGGTTTTACCCAGAAATGGGGGCAAATCACCGCCTTGCGCCTCGTTTCCTGCCCCCGATGGGACTAGCAAATAGGACATGGAAAGACAGAATCATGACTGACCTTCCCGATTGGGTTGCTTCAAAACTGCCCCCTGCCGCGCGCCATCCCGGTCTCGCAATTGCGGCGTTGGGCGATGCTCGCACTATGGGGCGAGGGGGCTTTGCCCTCTCCAGCCCGGCGTTTGGCGTGGGTGAAGAGCTTGATCCGTGCTTTACGGCAAAAGAAGAAGATGCCGTTGCGCCTCCGCTCGAATGGACCGCGCCGCCACCGGGGGCGCAGGAATTGGTCATCATTGCTGAGGATGCATCCACGGACGGACCTTCACCGCAATGCCATTGGCTCGTATGGGGACTTGCCGGGCAGCGCGGTGCATTGTTTGAAGGCGAGGTTCCACCGCGCACCGGCAAAAATCATCTTGGCAATTCGGAATGGCTTTTGCCCGATCCGCCCGTGGGCGAGACCCGGCAATATGTGTTCCAGATTTTCGCCACCGAACTTCCGCTCACACTCATGCCCGGTGCAAGCCGCGAGGATCTGATTACGTCGCTAAAAGGCTTCGTAACAGCTTGCGCTGTGCTTCCGGCTCCTTTCACCGGCGTCGAAGCCGATGACGGGATGGAGTGGGATGATGAAGAACTAGACTAACCTGCCATCTTAAAAGGGAGAATATACCATGGCTGGCAAGACCAACGCACTGCAGAAACCAGTAAACCTTTCAGGCGAACTCGAGAACGTAGTCGGCAAAGGGCCGATGACCCGCGCTCAGGTGACTTCGAAGGTCTGGGAATACATCAAGGCTCACAACCTTCAGGATTCCAAGGACAAGCGTCAGATCAATCCTGATGCCAAGCTGGGCGCTGTGATCGGCAACGACCAGATTTCGATGTTCAAGATGACGGCTGCTGTTTCCAAGCACCTCACCTGAAAACTCGGCTTCGGCCGAAAATGAAAACTGATCAGCGGCGCAATGCATTTCTGCTTTGCGCCGCTTTTCATTTGGTGGGGTTATCTGGTCGAGGCCTTTGGCTGATGGCCCCGCTCACCCACAGCGCCAGCCAGATCAGCAAAGGCTGTGCAATCATGCGCGGCACATGATAGCCGAGACCAAGCCCGCCATCGATGCGCGCCATATCCATTGCAAAGTGATTGATGTTCGCTGGCCAAACGCACAGTGCATAAAGCGCAAGGCCAACACCGGCAGCGCGGCGTAGCGGCTCAAAAAACGGTTGCAGCAGGCCGATCGCACCGGCGATCTCTGCAATGCCGGTCCAGAAAATCACAGCTTCGGGGAAGGGTACCCAATGGGGCGTGATGGTGAGGAATGGTTCGGGTCTCACGATATGCGCGTAGCCGGCATAGCCGTAGAACAGCGCGAGCAGAAAGCGCAGCGCGGTCCTAATCATGTCGGCGAACACCACCGGGTTCCCACAAGCGCGGCGCAAGTTCGAAGCCTGCAAAATCGAATCCTGGCACAACGACGCAGGTTACGAGTGAATAGCCCTGCGCATTGGACGGAGGGCGAGTAACCTTCGCAGCCTGCCACGCATTAACAGGGACCAAACCCTGCAATTGCTGTCCGCTTGCGATGTCGTTTCCAAGACATAAGGTCCCGATAGTCTCTTTTTCATCGATCGTTACGCGCAGCTGGAGTGGATCCCCTCCTTGCCAGATCCAGAGCTCGTCCGCATCCACACGGTGCCAGTGCGAGCTTTCGCCTGATTTCAGCAAAAACAGGATCGCTGTGCCTTTTGAGCGGCCATTCGTATCAGTCTCTGCGCGCCAGGTCTCGCGATACCAACCGCCTTCAGGATGCGGTGCAAGCTGCAATTGTTCGATCAGTCGGTCCGCGCTATCAGTCGTGATCAAGCCAGTAATCCTTTTCGCCCAGCTTCAGGGAGTTTCATTTCCAATGTCATACCGCGCTATTTCGCTCGCCGCTATCGCTGCCTGCCTTGTCGCCCCCGCTTCTGCGCAAAGTGTGCCCGATGAGATCGCGCCTGAGATTGAGACTGATCCGGCTGTGGTTACGGCAAATGCGGCCTTGGATGCAGCGCCGGTGTTTGATGGGCACAACGATGTGCCAATCCAGCTGCGTTCACGGTTTGACAACCAGATAAACGATTTCGACTTTGCCGATACGACCGGAACAGGCGATACCCACCCGCAGGGCCGAGTGATGCACACTGATCTGGCTCGGCTGGCCGAAGGAAAGGTCGGCGCGCAATATTGGTCTGTCTACGTTCCGGTGAGCATCTCAGAACCGGAAGCGGTGCAGATGACGATGGAACAGATTGATGTAACGAAACGTCTGATCGCGCGGTACCCCGGCAGCCTCAGCTATGTCGAAACCGCCGATCAGTTAGAAAGCGCTATGGCCGATGGGAAGGTTGCCTCAATGCTAGGCATGGAAGGGGGGCATTCGATCGGATCGAGCCTGGCAGTGCTGCGACAGATGTATGCGCTGGGCGCTCGGTACATGACCATCACCCACTCGGCAAACACCCCGTGGGCTGACAGCGCAACCGATGATCCCGAACATGGCGGTCTGAACGAATTCGGCACAGACGTTATTCGCGAGATGAACCGGATCGGTATGCTCGTCGATCTGAGTCATGTGAGCGAAGAAGCAATGCACGATGCCTTGGACGTGGCCAAAGCTCCCGTGATCTTCAGCCATTCCGGCGTGCGCGCCCTTAATGGCCATGCGCGTAACGTGCCCGATAGTGTGCTGGCTCGCTTGCCCGAAAATGGCGGTGTTGTGATGGTTGTAGGACTGCCCGGCTTCCTGAATGACGAGCGCCGTCAATGGTATGCAGAGCGCCAGGCGGAAGAAGCGCGGCAGAATTCGCTTTTTCTCGGACAACCGGACGTTGTTGCCGCGGCTATGGCAGAATGGGATGGCGCGAATTCCGAGCCGCAAACGATGGTGAGCCACATGGCGGACCACATCGATCACATCAAAAATACCATCGGTGTCGAATATATCGGAATTGGGGCAGACTTCGACGGAATGCCAACCGGACCCATCGGAATGGAAGATGCAGCTGGCTATCCCGCCCTGTTCGCCGAACTCGCCCGGCGCGGCTATTCGCAAGTGGAACTTGAGCTCATCTCCAGCCGCAATGCCATTCGCGTCCTGCGCCAGGCGGAACGATATTCGGCCAGCGTGTCCGATATGCTGCCAATTGAGTCGCTCCTGCCCAAAGAGCAGAACGCCGACTAACGATCCGGACTAGACTGTGTCGGGCAGATCGTCGCGGGAGCTTGAGGCCATTTCTTCGAGCTCTTTCTCGCTCATGCTTTCGTGCATTTCGGCCGCAGCGCCTACGAGTTCCGATTTGTCTGTCTCACCGCGTTTGGCAGCGAGCGCTGCGCCCGCTGCCTTTTGCTGAGCCTTGCTTTTGGCTTCTGGCATCAATCCTGCGCCTCAAGCTCGCTGCCACGTTTTAGCACTTCGTCGCCGTCGTCCTGTCTGATCAGGTAAGCAGGATTATCCTCGTCACCGTTTTTGGTGACTTCGCTGCCCTGTAACGTGCGCGTCACTTCGCGCTCGAAGCGTTCCTTGATCTGCCCCGTGCCTTCGCCACTGCCCCAGTTCCATTTGACATGCTGGTTGGTCTGGAAGCTGTTGGAATTGCTCATGATCGTCTCCTGTATGATATTCAGGAAAACAATACATCGGGTCTGGGTTGGGTTCCGCGATTGCGGTGATCAGTTGGCTGCGCCTGACAAAGCGGGGATCACCCAGATCACAGTCATCGCGATAATGGCGAGCAACAATCCGATCCCAAGAACATAGCGCATATGTCCGGTGGTGTGCGCTGCACGCGCATCGTCGTCTTCAATGTGAATTTCGTCTTTGTTATCGGCCATAATGCCCTCCATAGGTCCGTATTACGCTTTCAAACGGCGAGCTCAAAGCCCTGTTCCAGAACGCAGCAAATTAGTCCCTCAGCAGCTCGTTAATCCCTGTCTTTGAGCGGGTTTGAGCATCGACGGTTTTGACGATCACAGCGCAATAAAGCGCGGGGCCGGGCGAGCCATCGGGCAAGGGCTTGCCTGGCAGCGAACCGGGTACAACCACTGCGTAAGGCGGAACTTCGCCCATATGGATTTCCCCGGTCGCCCGGTCCACGATCTTGGTCGATGCGCCAAGGTAGACGCCCATCGAAAGTACTGCGCCTTCGCCCACGCGCACACCTTCGGCGACTTCGCTGCGGGCTCCGATAAATGCACCGTCACCGATGATGACCGGACCAGCCTGCAGCGGCTCCAGCACACCGCCAATCCCGGCGCCGCCCGAAATGTGCACATTCTTGCCAATCTGGGCGCATGAGCCGACGGTTGCCCATGTGTCTACCATTGTGCCCTCATCGACATAGGCACCGATATTCACGAAGCTTGGCATCAATACGACGCCTTTTCCGATGAAACTGCCCCGCCGTGCAACGGCGCCGGGCACCACGCGAAAGCCTGCATCGCGAAACCGGTTGTCACCCCAGCCGGCGAACTTGTTTGGAACCTTGTCAAAGGCCGGAGCACCCCCGGACGCGCTTTCCATCACACCGTTGTCGCGTAGGCGGAATGATAGCAGAACAGCTTTCTTGAGCCATTGATTGACCGTCCATCCGCCGCTGCCATCGGGCGCGGCGACACGTGCCTCGCCGCTATCGAGCATCGCCAGCGCATCATTGACCGCATGTCTGACATCGCTGCCAGGTGTGATTTCACTGCGGTTTTCCCAAGCGGCTTCGATTTCAGTGATGAGTTGGTCGGTCATAAGTCCTCATGCGCAGGCGGAGTGGTCGCGCTGCGCTAGCGCCAGCGAGCAGGCGCGGCAAGGTGCTGATTGCTCTTAAGTCAGCCTGGCATTCCGGCAGCGCGGGCAAATTCCGCAGCGCGGGCGACCAATGGCGCTACCCTGTCACTCATCTGTTTTGCATGGGCGGATGAAGCAGTGCCGTCGATCACGCGCTTTTTGATCCCCTGCATGATACCTGCAAGCCTGAAGAGATTGTAGGCAAAGTACCAATCCATCGGCGGGACGGGGTATCCGGTGCGGGCCACATAGCGTTCAACCGCTTGTTCAACCGTCGGGATGCCGAGCGCAGGAAGATCAAGACCCAGAAGACCCGCGCGTCCATCAGCCGGCTGGAACCAGTTGAGCATCAGATAGCTGAAATCCGCAATCGGATCGCCCAGCGTAGACAGCTCCCAATCGAGCACGGCAATGATGCGGTTCTCGGTCTTGTGAAAGATAACGTTGTCGAGCCGGTAGTCACCATGAACGACGCTGCTTCCGTGCTGCGGCGGGATCGTCTGCGGCAACCATTCGATCAGCTGTTCCATTTCCGGCATATGCTCTGTTTCGGAAAGCTTATACTGCTTTGACCAGCGACTGATCTGGCGCGCGCAATAGTCGGTCGGCTTGCCATAATCGCCCAGCCCGATTTCGTCCGGCTTGTTAAGGTGCATGTCGGCGATCGTATCAATCAGCGCATTGTACAGCTCGCGGCGGTCCTCTGGCGAATAATCGGGCAGCGCTCCGTTCCACAGCGAACGTCCATCAGCCATGCTCATCACAAAGAACTTGGATCCCAGAACCGCTGGATCCTCGCACAGGCCATATGTCCTGGGCACGGGGAAACCGGTGGGGTGAAGCCCCGTCATCGCCTTGTATTCGCGGTCAACTGCGTGTGCGCTGGGCAACAGTTTACCGAAAGGCTGTCGGCGCAGGACGTAATTGCGGGCCGACGTTTCGATTTTGTAGGTAGGGTTTGACTGGCCGCCCTTGAACTTGGTGTAGCTGATCGGTCCTTCAAAGCCCTCCACATTGGCTTCAAACCAAGCGGTCAGAGCGGCCATGTCCAGCTTGTCGCGCTCTTCCACTGCGACCGTGCCAACCATTTCCTTGTCGAAATCAATATCCATCGAATTCAAAATCCGTATTTTTCATTTGCATCAGTCGAACACAACCACGCTGCGCGCGTGGCTGCCGCTGCGCATCTTTTCAAAGCCTGCATTCACATCGTCGAGGCTAATGCGCTCAGCAATGATCGTGTCGAGATCCAGTAGTCCGCGCATGTAGAAATCGACGAGGCGCGGCAGATCAACCGGGAAATGGTTCATGCCCATGATCGCGCCCATCAGTTTCTTGCCGCCCAAAAGGTCCATCGCGCCCAGCCCGACTTTGCAGTCCAGCGGCATCATTCCGAGTATGACTGCTGTTCCACCGCGCCGCAGACCAGCCACGGCAAGATCGGCGGAGGCTTGACGGCCAACCGCTTCAATGCCCCAATCGACACCGCCACCGGAAATTTCCATGATCTGTTTGACCACGTCATCGGCAAGGGCATCAACTGTGTGGGTCGCGCCCAGAACCTTCGCCAGTTCGCGCTTTTCAGGCAGGGGGTCAGCCGCGATGACTTTTCCCGCGCCGGCGATCTTGGCAGCGTTAATCGTGGCCAAGCCAACCCCACCGCATCCAACCACCAGCACGGTTTCGCCTGGCGTCACATTGCAAGCGTTGAAGATTGTGCCCGCGCCCGTTGTCACCGCGCAGCCGATCACGGCGGCCCGGTCCAGCGGCATATCCTTGTCAATCGCCACACAGGCATTTTCATGAATCAGCATTTGTTCTGACAATGCCGACAGATTGAGCATCTGATTGACCGGTTCACCGCCATTGCGCGTAAGACGCAGCGGGTCAGTCTTGCCCCGGCGGGTAGCCCCGCCCAGACACAGCGCCATGCGCCCGGTCACGCAAAATTCACATGTCCCGCAAAACGCGCTGAGACACGAGACAACATGATCGCCCGGTTTTACCGTTTTCACTTCGCTGCCCACTGCGCGGACAATGCCTGCTGCCTCATGCCCGGGAACCGCGGGGAGCGCATGGGGGTAATGCCCGTCGATGAAGTGCAAATCTGAATGGCAAAGACCGCACGCTTTGGTGTCGATCAGGACCTCGTGCGGCATGGGATCGGAGAGTTCGATCTCTCCGATCACAAGACCTTCACCCGGTTGTTCCAGGATTGCTGCTTTTGCCATGTCCGGCCTTTCCCCTCGGCGTCGTTGGATTAACGCGTTGCGCCCATATCGCCTGAACTCAGCGCGGCGCCATCATTGGCTGCACGCCCGCTGTCCCCGCGAAGAGCATTGGCGGTTGGGCCGGGTTCCGGCACATGTTTGCCGAATTCCATACGCGCGATTGAACGCGCGTGGACTTCATCCGGGCCGTCTGCCAGACGCAGGGTGCGCTGGTGGGCGTAGGCATTGGCAAGGCCATAGTCGTTTGACACGCCGCCGCCGCCATGGGCCTGGATCGCGTCGTCAATGATACGCAGCGCCATGTTGGGTGCCTGCACCTTGATCATCGCGATTTCCTGCTTTGCGGACTTGTTACCGACCTTATCCATCATATCAGCTGCTTTGAGGCACAGCAGACGGGTCATATCGATGTCGATACGGGCGCGCGCCACGCGCTCTTCCCAGACCGAGTGCTTGTAGATCGGCTTGCCGAAAGCTTCACGCTCTTGCAGGCGCTTGCACATCTTCGCCAATGCTTCTTCCGCGACACCAATGGTGCGCATGCAGTGATGTATACGGCCCGGGCCAAGCCGCCCTTGTGCGATTTCAAATCCGCGACCTTCGCCAAGCAACATGTTGGTCGCCGGAACACGAACATCCTTCATCTCCACTTCCATGTGGCCGTGCGGGGCATCGTCATATCCGAATACCGGCAGGTGGCGGATGATGTTCACACCAGGCGCATCATTGGGCATCAAAAGCATACTTTGCTGTGCGTGGCGACCGGCGGAAAAATCGGTCTTGCCCATGACGATCGAGACCTTGCAGCGTGGATCGCCCAGACCTGACGACCACCATTTGCGCCCATTTATGACGTATTCGTCACCGTCCCGCTCAATACGGGTTTCGATGTTGGTCGCATCGGAGCTGGCCGTGAACGGCTCTGTCATCAGAAAGGCTGAACGGATTTCGCCGTTCATCAGCGGCTTCAACCACTGCTCTTTCTGCTCGCGTGTGCCGTAACGGTGGAACACTTCCATATTGCCGGTGTCGGGCGCAGAGCAGTTGAACACTTCTGATGCCCAGCCGATGCGGCCCATTTCCTCGGCGCACAAAGCATATTCGAGGTTGGTAAGGCCGGGCCCGTCAAACTCAAACGTGTCATCCACGTGATGATGGCTGTCATTGCGGGGCGGCATGAAAAGGTTCCAGATGCCCGCTTCCTTGGCGAGCTTTTTCTTGTCTTCGATGATCTGGATCACCTTCCACCGATCACCCTCAGCATCTTGTGCCTTGTAAGTGTCCATGTTGGGACGGACATGCGTTTCGATGAAATCGCGCACGCGGTCACGCCAATAGACCTGGCGTTCGGTTGGTTGAAAATCCATGGGGGTTTCCTCTCTAGTCCTTAATTGCAATCGAATCTGTCGGGCGCGACCGTGGCAGTTAGCGAGGTCCGCGCCAAGCTCTCATTTATGTCTGTCAGCTCAATTTTTCGCGGCTGCCAATGCGCTAACGCGAGCTTCATGGTCCTCGCGATTTATGGGGAACCGGCCCAGCCAGAATGCAGCGATGCACATCAGAACTGACGTTGCGAAAACGTAAAACAAAATCAGGCTGGCGATAGTTGCGTCGGGCACTTCGCCCGGCGCTGCATCGCGCGAGAAACTGATGAAGGACAGAACCTGGCCGGTCAGGAAGATGCCAAGTCCAGTCGCGCATTTCTGGATCAGCCAGTTGCCTGAATAGAATGCGCCTTCAGCGCGCCGTCCGGTACGCTCAAGATAGGCTTCGACAATCTCTGCGATCATTGAGCTAGCCGAAATCAGAACGACAATGCCCAGCGTGTTTCCTACCATCAACAGCAGCAACAGGGCGATACCAGAGATAGCCGTATCGAGCGGCGGCCAGATCCCTGCATAAAGCGCCATGTACGGGACGATCGTGAAGAGTACGGTCCCAAGCGCCGATACCGCTGCACTTTTGGGCTTGCCGAAATGCTTGTGCATTGGTCCGACCACAAAGAACATCAAGATGGCCGAGAGGAAGAGTGCCAGCGGATAAAGGCTGAGTGCCGTTACGCCTTCGGGCAGCAATGGCATCTGCGCAGTATCCAGCCTCCATACGTATAGCGTCAAATAATTGGTAAGCGAGAAGGTCAGGCCCTGATTGACGTAAGCAGCAAGGCCGCCAGCGGCAAATATCAAGAAGGCCCGTTCCCGGAACGCCTCGAAAATCTCGTCGAAACACCCTTTGATTGTGAAGGGGGCGGGTTTTGTTTCCGGCAGGTGGGCGACCAGCTTATGCTGTCCCCAGGCTGAGCCCATTACGGAAATCACAATCAGACATCCGCCCGTGATCGCCCATGCTTTGTATCCTTCCCGGTCAAGCAAGCCATCCTCGCCCGCCATAAACACGGTGTAGGCGAGCACCATCATCAAAATTCCGCCGAGCCAGCCGGAAATATAGCGAAACCGGAACAGAGTCGTCCGTTCGTCATAATCGCTGGTAATCTCGGGCAGCAGCGAAATTGAGGGAACCTCGCAAGCGGAAAGCAGAACGCGAACGACCACCGCAATTCCGAGCAAGCCCAGAAAAGTCGGCGCTTCTCCGCCCGGCGGGGACCACATCATCACCCACGCGAAAGCGAGCGGTATCGGTGCGGCGTAAAGCCAGGGCAGGCGCCGGCCCCATTTGGTATAGGTGCGGTCTGAGAGATTCCCGAGGATTGGATCAACAACCGCGTCGATCAGCAGCGCGCAGAGCAACGCCAGGCTGACCAGACCTGCATCCATCCCCATAACCTGGCTGTAAAAGAACAGCAGGAAAAACTGGAAGCCAGTGTCCTTCACTCCGAAAGCGACCGCGCCAAACCCGTGAATGAGCTTTAGCCGCATTGGCAATTTGCCTGCTACCAGGCCCATTTGCAGGACTCCTGACCTATCAGGCACGGGCCGAATCCAGTCATATTTCTCTCCCAACTCTCGGCTATAAGCCTACGCGCCGCGCGCATCACGTCAACGTAAACAGCATGACGCTACGGCATTGCGGCTCACCGATGTTGGCGCAAATCCGTCCTTGCTTGAAACCCATCAATTCCCATAACGTAAGCGTCAAGTGAGAGATCAAAGAGGAGAGTCGGCACATGTCCGATCTGGAAACATTCCGCAGCGAAACCCGAGAGTGGCTGGAGGCAAATTGCCCGGCTGAGATGCGCGAGCCCGTCCGCGATGAAGGCGACGTATATTGGGGTGGCCGTAAGGCTACCTTTAAAAATGACGCGCAGAAATCATGGTTCGAGGCTTGCGTGGCCAAGGGCTACACCGTCCCCGCCTGGCCAAAGGAGTATGGCGGAGCAGGTCTTTCCGCTCCTGAGGCGAAGGTACTGCGCGAGGAAATGTCGCGGATTGGCGCACGTCCGCCGCTGAGTTCTTTCGGAATCTGGATGCTTGGCCCGGCATTGCTGCAGTTCGGTACCGAAGGCCAAAAGCAGCGCTTCTTGAACGAAATCGCGCGCGGTGAAATCCGCTGGTGTCAGGGATATTCGGAGCCGGGTAGCGGTTCCGACCTCGTCTCGATGCAGACATTCGGCGAGGACAAGGGCGACCATTGGATCGTCAACGGCCAAAAGGTCTGGACCTCCTATGCCGATGAAGCCGATTGGATTTTCTGTCTTGTCCGCACCGACAAGGAAAACAAGTATCAGGGCATCACGTTCATGCTGTTCGATATGGAGAGCGAAGGTGCAGCGACCAAACCGATCAAACTGATCAGCGGTAATTCGCCGTTCTGCGAAACATTTTTCGACAATGTGAAAGTTCCCAAGAGTTACGGCGAGGATTGCCCCGGCTATGTGGGTGAAATCAACCGCGGCTGGGACGTCGCGAAATATCTTCTGGGTCACGAACGCGAGATGATTTCGGGCGCTGGCGGCGGTGATCGCACTTCTGCCATCGGTGCAGCCATGAAACGGCATGCAGGAAAGACCGGCGATGATCTCGATCCTGTATTCCGCGCAGAGCTGGCGATGTTCGATGTTGACGCGCTGGCTTACGGCGCAATGGGCGAGAAGTTCCTTGATGAGATCAAGGTAGGAAAAGCGCACCCTGCGCAGCCCAACATGATGAAATATGCCGGTACGGAGCTGAACAAGCGCCGTCACGAGCTCATGATGTCGGCGGGCGGTTCGCGCAGCCTGGAATGGGAAAGTGAGACAACGGACGGAGGGAAGCCATCGCGCAACTGGCTCCGCACCAAGGCGAACTCAATCGAGGGCGGCACATCAGAAGTCATGCTCAACGTGATTTCGAAGCGCATTCTCGACCTGCCTGGCGCTTGACCAGACGCTTTGTCCATACGGGTCGCTGCCGAATTCGGTGGCGGCCCGAATAACCAGAATTTCCAGAGAGGAACGAGGCAATCATGCCCCTTTATCATAATGAAGATCAGGCCATGCTCGCTGACACTGCGACCAGCTTCATGGCCGAAGAAGGCAATATCGCGAAGCAATTGCGCCATTGGCGAGACCGCGATTGCAAGGACGGATTTGGTCACGGTCTTTGGAAGCAGATGGCCGAGGAACTGGGCGTAACCGGAATTCTTGTATCCGAAGAGGATGGCGGGCTTGGCATGGGCCATGTTGAAGCTGGCATTGTACTTGAAGAAATTGGTCGCAATCTCACACCGTCGCCGTTTCTCACTTCATCAGTGCTCGCTGCAACCGCTTTGAACCACGGCAGCAGTGACCTAAAAGGCCGCTATCTCCCAGGTCTGCTTCAAGGTGACAGCGTATTCGCGGTAGCAATTGACGAAACCGCGAAACACCGGCCAAGCCGCATCGCGATGCGTGCCGAAAAATCGGGCAACGGGTTCAAGCTGACCGGCTCCAAGAGCTTTGTAATCCACGGCGCAAGTTCGGACATGATCGTGGTTGCTGCCCGAACTTCAGGCAGCGATGACGACGAGGATGGCGTCACGCTTTTCGCGGTGCCCAAAGATGCGGCACATATGAACCACGATCCCGTACGCCTTGTCGATAGCTCAGTGGCAACGCACACCAAGTTCGATGGAGTCGAGCTGGATGGCGATGCAGTCATCGGCGAAGTCGACGGAGGACGCGAGATCCTTGATGCTATGCTGCGTGCAGGCCGCGTTGGCGCGGCTGCCGAAGGTGTCGGCGTTGCCCGCGGCGCGATGGACATGACCATCGATTACCTCAAGCAGCGCAAGCAATTCGGCAAACTGATCGGCGAATTTCAGGCGCTTCAGCACCGCGCGTCGCACCTTTATTCGGAGGTTGAAATTGCGCGTGCAGCAGTGATCAAGGCTCAGCAGTTGCTCGATGCCGGCGCCGAAAGTGCGGAGCTCATGAGCTCTGTCGCAAAGGCCAAGGTTTCCAGAACGGCCGGCCTTGCTGTGAAGGAAGGCGTGCAGATGCATGGCGGCATCGGCATGACTGATGAATACGACATCGGCCTTTACATGAAGCGCGACCGCGCTTTGCAGGAATTTCTGGGCGATGCCTATTTCCACGCCAATCGCGTCGCAGAACTGAGCGGGTATTGATCATGGACATTCAATCACTTTTCGGCCTCGATGGCCGCATAGCACTCGTGACCGGCGGATCGCGCGGGATCGGCAAAATGTTCGTAGAAGGTCTCCTCGCGGCGGGCTGCGCGCGTGTTTATATATCGGCGCGCAAAGTCGAGCAGATGGACGAGACCATCAAGGAATTCGGCGAGGACAAGGTGATCGGCATCTCCGCTGATCTCAGCCAGATGGACGGAATCCAGCATCTCGCCGATGAAATGGCGAAGCGCGAGGACAAGCTCGACATCCTCATTAACAATGCGGGCGCGGCGTGGGGGCAGCCATACCTCGAATTCAACGAGGCAGGCTGGCACCGGACGATGGATCTAAACGTGAAGACGCCGTTCTTCCTGACTCAAAAACTGCATAATCTGCTGGTTGCGGGCGGGAAGGGGGGTCATCCGGCAAAAGTGATCCATGTTTCGTCAATTGACGGGCAGAAGATCAACCCATGGGAAACCTACGCCTACCAGGCATCGAAAGCCGGAGTGATCCAGTTGACCAGACGCATGGCTGCGCGGCTGATCCAGGACAACATCATCGTCACTTCGATCGCGCCGGGCGCTTTCGCCAGTGAGATGAACAAGGCGGCGAAGAACGCGCCCGATGCCAGCGCTTCGATGATCCCGGCCAAGCGCATCGGGACTAAGGAAGACATGGCCGCAGCCGCGATCTACCTGTGCAGCCGCGCGGGCGATTACATTGTCGGCGATACGGTGACGGTCGATGGCGGTGTGGTAAACGCATCGCTGCCGATGATGTTCAACGATCCTGCTGGGTAGGGCTGACTGTAACATTCCGATCTAATTTTGCGAAGTCCTGTGGTGGCCATGCTACCGCAGGAGTTTTTTATGCGCCGACTGAATATTCGACATCCCTTTTTGGTTCTTGTGGCGGTCGGATCAGCGATAACCGCTCCGCTCACGGTTATGGCACAAGAAGACGGCCCCCGCGCACTGCCAGCCCCTGATTTTTCGCCGGAAGAGACACCGGAAGCGGAGGGTTCACCTGTCTCGCCTGAGATTCAGGCAGCGCTCGATCAGATGGCAGAGGTGATCGAAGCGCTTGATGGAGAAGCGCAGCGAAACGGGAACAACTGGCAGCTCACTTTACGGAAACGTACATTGCTCGTTGTCACTGACGCGTCAGCCGGCCGGATGCGGATAATTACACCGATCGCTCCGGTTGAGGCGATGCCTGAAGGCGCTTTGACGCGGCTGATGCAGGCCAATTTCGATACGGCGCTCGACGCCCGCTATGCGATAGGGCAAGGGCTGGTCTGGAGCGCTTTTGTCCACCCTTTGGACAGTCTGACAACGCGTGATTTCGCCTCAGGTTTGCTCCAGACTCACGCTTTGGCCGAAACATTCGGTACGACATTTTCCAGCTGTGTGCTTAATTATGGCGGCGGGGACAGCGGCGCGATCATCGACGAACAGCTCAAGGAGTTGCTGGAAGAGCTTGAACAGCGCCAGACAGCGTGAGCTTGGTGGTTACCCCATCAATTCGCGCACAAACGGGATCAGGCCGGTCTGCCGCGTGCGGCGCATACGCTCGGCGTCAAGCACTTCGCACACGCGCGCAAAGCATTCGTTCACATCGTCATTGATCACGACATAATCATATTCGGCCCAGTGGCTGATCTCCGCCCGCGCACGCTCCATCCTGCCATCGATCACTTCGCTGGAATCCTGCGCGCGGGATTCGAGCCGTCGGCGCAATTCGGCGAGGCTCGGTGGCAGGATGAACACGCTGACCACATCTTGCTGGTCTTTTTGATAGAGCTGCTGGGTACCCTGCCAGTCGATATCGAACAGGAAATCCTGCCCTTCTTTCAGCGCGTTACGGATGTGCCCCTTGGGCGTACCATAGCGATGATCAAAGACATGCGCCCATTCATAAAAGTCGTCTTCCTCAACCATCCGATCGAATTCTTCGTTGGATACGAAGTGATAATGGACCCCGTCCTGTTCGCCCGGGCGGGGAGGACGGGTGGTTGCAGAAACCGACAGTTTGATTTCAGGATCGGCCTCCAGCAGCATGCGAGACAGCGTGGTTTTTCCTGCACCCGATGGCGAGGAGAGGATGAACAATAGGCCGCGGCGTGCGAGTTTGTCTGTGGATTTGAAGTCGCCCATGCGCCCCTCTGCCGTGAACGGGCATCAGAAATCAAGAGCGCTAAAGCACGGCCCGCCTATTTCTCTGAGCGGTGTTTCCGCCGGCGGGCCTGACGCGCCTTGCCTCGATCGTAAAGCGTTTTAAGGACGAGTCCGCCAGCAACCAGGCCAAGGCCAGTGGGAGATCGTGTCGCCAGCTTGCTCGCGCCATAAAGCCCCAGGGTCGTGACAATCGTTTTACCGTCCAACAGTCGTTCTGCTTCTGCTTCGTCCTCATAGCTGGCCTTGGCCACGCCTTTTTCTACTCGCTTGCGAAAAAGCGTAGCTGCTCCGCGAACGACAATGTCCGCGATCAGCAAATTCGTCGCAGGATTGGGGCTTGGCGTCAAAAGGCTGGTTTTGGTGTTTTCCTCGACACCACTTTTCGCAAGTGTGCGAGAAAACTTGTCTGGGCGAATTTTGCTCATGATTGACAAACGCCCGGACGAATGATCGGTTTCCCGGTAACCAGACTTACTTCTTACGTCCGAAATCGACCGTCACAACGTTTGAGCCATCGCCATCGTCCGGGCCCTCACCGTTGTCTTGCCCGTCATTTTCGGCATCATCATGCGCTTCAGGTGCCATGTCAGGCACAGTGGCCTGAAATTGCAGGCCGAAATCGACCGCTGGATCGACAAACGCAGTGATCGCGGCGAACGGGACCTGCAGCTTTGCCGGTATCTGGTTGAACGAGAGTCCGACGGAAAAGCCCTCATCACCCGTTTCCAGGTCCCAGAACTTGTTCTGTAGCACGATCGTCATTTCATCAGGAAAACGCTCGCGCAGATGCTGCGGGATCGAAACGCCCGGCGCGCCGGGTTTGAAGGTGATGTAGAAATGATGATTGCCCGGCAATTCTCCACCACCGGTCTGGATCTCTCCCAGCACACGTCCCACCACGGCACGCAGTGCTTCCTGGACGATCTCGTCATACGGGATCAGGCTGTCGGGCGTTTCTTCGCTCATGCAGCAACTGGTGGCGAGAGCTGAGGCTCTGGTCAAGCATTTCCGATGCTTGATGCGACAAATCGCTTGCATTCGCCCTATGCCGCGCATGGAGCGCGCGCGCAGATCGGCTTGCGCTCGGCGCAGACCCGCTTATAGCGCGTGGCATGACAAACGCCCCTGCAATCCATGCTCGCACCGGCTCTGTCGAGCGCAATACAGCCGAAACCGAGATTGCGATTTCGGTCAATCTTGACGGTAATGGCACGTATGAGGTTTCGACCGGTATCGGCTTCCTCGATCATATGGTGGAGCAGTTTTCCAAACACTCGCTGATCGATGTCACGATGAAAGTTAGCGGCGATCTGCATGTCGATCAGCACCATACGACCGAGGATTCCGCGATTGCGCTGGGTCAGGCAATTGCACAGGCTCTGGGCGACAAGGCCGGAATAGGTCGCTACGGCGCGGCATATTCTCCAATGGACGAAACGCTTTCGCGCGTGGCGCTGGACATTTCGGGACGGCCCTACACAGTCTGGAATGCAAGTTTTACCCAAGAAAAGCTCGGTGAGTGGGACACAGAGTTGATCCGGCACTGGTTTGAATCGATCGCGCAGTCGGCCGGCATCACCTTGCATATCGAGCTGCTGTATGGAGAGAACAACCACCATATTTGCGAGAGCATCTATAAAGGTTTCGCACGGGCAATGCGTATCGCGGTAGAACGCGACGCGCGCAAAGGCGGCGCAATTCCCAGCACAAAGGGGCAGCTCGGTGGGTGAGGTTGTTGCCTTGGTCGATTACGGCGCGGGCAATCTCCACTCTGTCCATAACGCCCTGAAAGCGGTGGGCGCCGATGTTTCGGTTACCGCTGATCCTGCTGTGGTGCGTGCCGCTGACAGAATCGTTTTGCCCGGTGTCGGCAGCTTCAAATCCTGCGCCGAGGGGCTGGGCAGTGTACCGGGAATGATTGATGCCATGCGCGAGCGGGTCGAGATGGGCGGTGCGCCATTTCTGGGTATCTGTGTCGGTATGCAATTGCTCGGCTCACGTGGTCTGGAGCATGGGACGACCAAGGGGCTTGGCTGGATACCAGGGGAGGTCAGGCTAATCGAGCCGAGCGATCCGGCTATCAAGGTGCCGCATATGGGGTGGAACGATGTCGCGATAATGCCTCATGCCCGCGGTCATGCGGTGGTGGAGCAGGGTGAGGCCTATTTCCTCCATTCTTACCATTTCGTCGCCGAAGATCCGCACCACATTGCCGCGATGACCGATCACGGAGAGGGTCTGGTTGCAGCTGTCATGCGCGCCAATATCCTGGGGGTGCAGTTTCACCCTGAGAAAAGTCAGGCCTATGGTCTGGAGACATTGGCCAGATTTCTGGAGTGGAAGCCGTGATCGTATTTCCTGCAATCGACCTGAAAGGCGGCGAGGTGGTGCGGCTTGCCGAGGGCGATATGGACCGCGCCACAGTCTATGGGGACAATCCGGCAGCGCAGGCGATGCTCTTCGCCGAGGCGGGCGCGGAGCATCTCCATGTGGTAGATCTCGACGGCAGTTTTGCAGGCGAGGGCCGCAATCGTGAGGCGGTGGAAGCGATAGTCGAGGCCTTTCCCGGATACGTCCAGCTCGGCGGCGGGATACGGGATCGCAAAGCCGTGGAAGGCTGGTTCGAAGTCGGGGTGGCGCGGATAGTGATGGGCTCTGCCGCGCTCAAGGATCCGCAATTCGTGAAAGACATGGCTCGGACTTGGGAAGGCTGCATCGTCGTCGCGGTGGACGCGAAGGACGGCATGGTCGCGACTGAGGGCTGGGCCGAGGTCTCCGACGTGCCCGTGGTCGATCTCGCCCGCCGGTTCGAGGATGCGGGCGTCGCGTCGCTGCTGTTCACCGATATCGGGCGCGACGGGCTGCTGAAAGGCGTCAACATCGACGCGACCGTGGACCTCGCCCAGCGGGTCGATATCCCGGTGATCGCGAGCGGCGGGGTGAAGGGGCTGGATGACATCCATATGCTCTCGATGCATGCGCATAACGGCATCGAGGGGGTGATTACCGGCAGAGCGCTCTACGAAGGCAAGCTGGACTTGGCAGCGGCGATTGCGATGGGGGCGAGAGGATGACCGTCCGTATCCGTGTAATCCCATGTCTCGACGTCGCTGACGGGC
>CALLQC010000058.1 GCA_938015255.1 uncultured Erythrobacter sp. | reverse complement strand
GGCGTGGTGTTCGAAAACTCCAGCGTCACATGGCCCTCCCAGCCCGGCTCCAGCGGGGTCACGTTCACGATAATCCCGCAGCGCGCATAGGTGCTTTTGCCAAGGCAGATCACCAGCACATCTTCGGGAATGCGGAAATATTCAACCGTGCGCGCCAGTGCGAAAGAATTGGGCGGGATGATGCAGACGTCATTGTCGCGGTCGACAAAGTTTTTTGGGTCGAACCGTTTGGGATCGACCGTGGAGGAATCCACATTGGTGAAAATCTTGAACTCCGGCGCGACGCGCGCGTCATAGCCGTATGAGCTGAGCCCGTAGGAAATGCAGCCATCGCGCCGCTGCGCCTCCTCAAACGGCTCGATCATGCCATTCGATTGCGCCTGTTCCCGAATCCACTTGTCTGAAAGAATCGCCATTCACGACAGATTCCGGATCAGCGCGTGCGGGGCAAGCATCGCTGCGCGTTTATCCGAAATAGTCTGTGCATGATCCGCCGCGGCGGCGCGCCTAAGCCGGCTGCTCAATTGTCCTGATCGGCGAAGCGGTTCTCGCTGGCGAAGGACAGCAGCTCTACCTCGCGCCGGGCGACGATATAGGCGTAGACAAGGCCTGCGATCAGGCACGCGCCGCTGACTCCGGTGGCAAAGGACACCTCAAAAATCATCGCCAACAAGATGAGCGCAATCGCCGCAAACAGCAGGGCGATATTGGTTTTGGACAAGGACATAGGCTGTGATCCGCTTGAGAACTTACGGGCCGCATATACGTAACATCCCGTAACGGATTGCTTGCACCGCACTCTTAACACGGCCTTTCGGCGCAGCTTTAACGGCTCACTTGATCTGCTTGGCCTTGAGCTGCGGATTCAGGGTGGACACATGGTTAAGCCACTTCTTCGGGCGGCGCAGCATGTTGTCGGGAAACTCCACCTTCAGGCCAAGAATTTGCGCCATCTTGCCGACGAAATGGATGCAATTGCGATTGTCCAGATCATAATACTTGCCCGGCGCATTCTGCCATGCGCGCACTTCCTTGATGATCGCATGATATTGCGCATCGGTGATGGTCAAAGTGAAGTGGCGGTTGGTCTTTTTGATGAACTTTTCCTTCTCTGCGAGCACCATATGCTCGACCGGGCCGGAAAGGATCGCGGGCGTCACCTTGCGCGCGGAAAAGCCGAAATTTTCGTTGACCGGCTCACCTGTGGATTCAAGCTCACCATCGAGCACAAAGAATGTGTGCGGATAGCGGCCCACCAGCACAGAGCCGTTCACCGAATGGAAGTGGATCTGCACATCGGCGAGAGCCGGGCCGCTCCATATCAGCATCAGGAGAGCGAACAGAGGGGCGAAAATCGGGCTGAAAATGCGAACCATGCCGCGTTATTTATCCGATTATCGCTAGCTGGCAAGCAGGCTGGCATTGCCGCCTGCTGCCGTGGTGTCGATGCAGGTTACCCGCTCGGTCGCGAAGCGGGCCAGGTAATGCGGGCCGCCTGCCTTGGGGCCGGTGCCGGACAGGCCTTCTCCGCCGAATGGCTGGCTTTCGACAATCGCTCCGATCTGGTTGCGGTTGACGTAGAAATTGCCGGCCTTAGCGCGCGACTGAACGAATTTGCGGGTTGCGGCGATGCGGCTGTGCAGGCCGAGCGTCAGGCCGTATCCGGTGGCATTGATGTCGGCGATAACCTGCCCCAGATCCTCGGCCCTGAACCGGGCGACATGCAGAACCGGGCCGAAGTTCTCGCGGCTCAGATCAAGGATCGAGCCGATCTCGATGATGGTCGGCGCGACAAAGCAGCCATGGGCGGTTTCGGCTGGCATTTCGCAGCGTGAAACATCCCGCTGCGAGGCGATGCTGCGGGCTACATGCCGCTCAAGTGCTGCCTGCGCATCGGGATCGATAACAGGGCCCACATCCGTTGCCAGCAAAGCGGGGTCACCGACATGCAGCGCTTCAAATCCGCCGCGGATCATGGCGAGCATTTCGTCCGCCACATCGTCCTGCAGATACAGCACGCGCAGGGCCGAACAGCGCTGTCCCGCCGATTGGAATGCGCTCGCCAGAACATCGCGAACCACCTGTTCCGGCAGGGCGGAGCTATCGACGATCATAGCGTTCTGCCCGCCCGTCTCCGCGATCAAGGTCGCGATCGGACCGTCACGGCCTGCCAGCGTGCGGTTGATAATCTGCGCCGTCTCGGTCGAGCCGGTGAAGGCGACACCTGCAACGCGCGGATCGGAGGTCAACAACTGGCCCACTTCGCCTGCGCCCGGCAGCAACTGGAGCGCCTCTGGCGGAATGCCGGCTGCGTGCATCAATCTGACAGCAAGCGCTGCGATGAGCGGCGTCTGCTCGGCGGGCTTGGCCAGCACGGCATTGCCGGCAGCAAGCGCGGCAGAGGCCATGCCGGTGAAAATCGCGAGTGGAAAGTTCCACGGCGAGATGGTCACGAATACACCGCGCCCGTGCATCGACAGCGTGTTTTCCTCGCCCGTGGGACCGGGCAATACCATCGGCGTATCAAACTGGCGCCGCGCCTCCATGGCGTAATAGCGCAGGAAATCGACCGCTTCGCGTATCTCCGCGACGCCGTCGAGCAGGGTCTTGCCCGCCTCGCGCTGGCAAAGGCTCAAAAATTCATCGGTGTTGCGCTCAAACAGATCGGCTGCCTCTTCGAGCAGCAAAGCGCGCTTTTCACCGCCAAGTGCGTCCCATCCAGGCTGGATCAGCTCCGCCCGGGCAAAGGCGGCATCAATTTCCTGTGCTGTCGCATCGCGGCGGGTTCCAACCTCGACCGAGAGATTGTGAGGCATCGTGATCGGTGCGATTTCGCCTGATTCATCGTCAGGGAAAGACGGCTCCGCGCGCCATTCAGTGCCTTCAAGCTCGGCCAGCCGCGACTGAAGCGGCGCAATGACGAGCGGATCGGACAGGTCCACTCCGGCACTGTTCACACGCTTGCCGAGAATATCTTTCGGCAGCGGGATTGCTGGATTGCGGCGCGGCGTGAGCGCCGCCAGTTCCGCCACAGGATCACCGACCAGATCCTCTGCCGGAATATCGGCATCGCCCATGCGATTGACAAAGCTTGTATTCGCTCCGTTTTCGAGCAGACGGCGCACCAGATAGGCGAG
>CALLQC010000057.1 GCA_938015255.1 uncultured Erythrobacter sp. | reverse complement strand
GGACAAGTGACAGGCTGTGAAGGATATGTTGAAAGCTCTGCTATAGGACTTGTTGCCGGGCTGATGACGGCATGCGAACTTGAAGGAAGTGATTGGCTTTCACCGCCAGCGACGACGGCTCTTGGTGCGTTGCTCAGCCATATTACCGGAGACGCACAGGCGGATACGTTTCAGCCGATGAACGTGAATTTCGGCTTGTTCCCGCCACTGCACGAGGTCAAGAAGAAGCAGCGTAAGGAGGCCTACACCTCACGCGCAAAGGTCGATTTGCAAGCCTGGATGTCGCAAACGCCAGCACAGGTTCCGGCCTAACAGCGGCAGGCAGGCTTTCTGGACTTGGGTCTTGGCGCGCTGGTCGCAAATTCGGCCTGGCTCAGCTCAGCATCGCCGTCGCCATCCATTTCCTCGAACCGCTCCACGGTTGTCACGGCCCATTCCTCGAATGTGAGTAAATTGTTCCCGTCGACATCCAGTTTTCTAAATCCATCGGACCGGCTTGAGAGCATTTCGTTGCGAGTAATCTTGCGGTCGCGATTGCGATCATAGCGGAAAAACCGCTTTTCCTCGCGCGTCAGCTCAGATGCTTCGGGGGGCGCTGGCCCTTCCATGTCGCCTGCGTCCGTTATCGGCAGTTCATCGGGTGGTGTTGCGGTTTCTTCAGCTTCCGGCGGGGGCGGCGCGTTCATTTCGACCTGTGCCCTACCCTGCCACCAGAAAACTCCGACCCCTGCGAAGATCAGCCCAAGAAATACTCCGAGTATCGTCTGCCGCACACGGGCCTCCGTATTATCCAATATTGCGAAGACTACACGCCATTAGCGCCTTAAGATAGCCGCCTTCATTGCTGTTATTGAAGCCCCGCGCCCTTCCATAAGAGGGCGGCCGCCATTTTTGACAGACCTTTTCGCCAATGCGCGCAAAACAACCACGCCTTTCGCTTCGCGCGGAAGTCTTATCGTTTCACTGTCCAGCTCCCTAGCCAGTGCCAAAAGGGTTCGCCTCTCACCATCGTCAGAAACATTGGCAGCAAGATCCGCCAGCGCCCAGAGCTTGGAAGAAGCGCGCAATGCCGCAGCATCGCACGCATCTTCGAAAACCGCGCACAGCGCCAATTGTCGGCCAAACGCGAACGCGGTCGCATCCGTGCGTGCCAGTGGCCCCTCTCCAATCAGATGTTCCCACCCATCGACAAGCCGGATCAGCGAATCCTCGGCGCTGCCCCAGTGCTCACCTATAGTTTCGAGCACAGCATCACCCTGTGGCCGGTCCTCGTGTGGCTTCGCAAACATCTCACGCCACCATGCAAGCCGCATCTGACCCAGCATGGGTTCTGTCGTCGCGGCAACAATTCGTCCAAGACGGCGGTCTAACGCAAAAAACGCAGCGAGCCTCTCGCGCAATCGCGCCGGGGTATGTGCGAGGGCAATCATCTGCTCTGGTGCAAGAGTTTCTTGAGAAATTATCGACATAGACCGTCTGAGAAAAGCTGGGCCAGTACGGAAAGTAGCCCGTCAAACCATGAGCAAATTGGATCCGAACTGCAAGATTTTACAAGATCTTGCACGAATAACCTCCTGTTAACCAAGAGGCTAAACAGATCGAACACCACACATCGCTTATGGGTGTCCGGTGCAATTGAATGTGCACCTGATTTATGAGGATTTCCATGGGCAAGTTTCACAAATTGATGTCGAATCTCCGCGATAACCGTCGCGGCAATGCCTTGATTATCGTCGCGACAGGCCTTCCTGTCCTGATAGGCGGTGCCGGCTTCGCGGTCGACACAGCGCAATGGTATATGTGGAAGCGCGAGCTGCAGCACGCGGTCGATCAGGCGGCTTATGCAGGCGCCTACGCCCTGACCCAAGAGCAAATTGAAGATCAGTACCAGGCACGTGCCCAGTATGAGTACGACAATAACGTACAGAAGATCGAAGGCTTCGACACGACACCAACGATCACTCTGTCAGACTATGCCGGTGGTACGGACAACAGTGTGGTCGTGTCTTCGACAGCATCGAAAGTCCTGCCGTTCTCAAACTTTATCTGGGGAGGCAATGCTACAATCCGGGCAACGGCGCAGGCCAGTTTCCAGCAGGGCAACACTTTCAACGCCTGCCTGGTTTCACTGCGCGAAGATGGAACAGGGACCCAGATTGGCGGTAGCGCCACCGTTAATGCACAGTGCGGATTAGCAGCCTTGTCCTGCAATGATGATGCTGTGGTCATTGATGGCAGTGCGACTGTTAATACGGACTCGATCGCAGCATGCGGCACGATTGATGCCGATGGTCTCGAGGATGTATCAACCGAAGGCGTCCAGGGCCTCTACGATGCGTATTCAGACCTCACACCTCCAGAGAATACAACGAGCCGTGAATACAAATGCAGCGGTAAAGGCAACAACAAGCAAGCATCGCTGCAGCCGGGGACTTACGATGACTTGACGGTCAAATGCACCACCGTACTTGCGAGTGGAATCTATGTGATCGATGGCGGAACCCTTGACCTCACAGGCAATTTCGATGTCACCGGAAACGGGGTGATGTTCGTGCTTAAAAACGGTGCCACGATCAAACTGGGCGGATCAGGCCAGGGCAATAAGCTCAATCTTACGCCAATGGATGCGGCCGATTTTGCCGGTACACCGTATTCAGGTCAGGCTGATGATCTGTCGGACATACTTGTTTTTGAGCACCGGGATAACAACCCCAGCCAAGACCATATTTTTAATGGGAACTCCAATTCGTTGATCGAAGGGCTGATCTATCTCCCTGATGGAAACCTTCGCATCAACGGTACAGCTGACGTGGCGGCGCAGTGCCTTCAGATTTCGGCTTATACCATTGATATCCGAGGCGGCGCCTTTCTCGAGACGCTTTGTCCAACCGATGAGTCAACCGAAGCCGGTTCGATCTCTCCTGACGTTAGACTGGTGGCATAATCGTGAAAAACCGCATTCGAAACTTAATTCACGACGCGCGTGCTTCGATGGCGATCGAAACCGCCATCGTCGCGCCGGTGCTTATCTTGATGACCCTCGGCACCTTTGAGGTCGGAACTGTCGTCGCCCGCCAGCATGAACTGCAATCCGCAGCAAATGAGGCAGAGATCATCATCATGTCGACCAATCAGGGCGCCACCGTAGAGATCGATGACATCAAGACCATCCTGCAATCTTCTGTCGATCTTGGTTCAGACCAGGTGAGCATCGAACGGGAATATCGCTGCGCACTTAACCAAAACAAGACAAAGGTTCGCGGTAATTGCGGTTCTAGCGCATTCGTTCTCGAATATCTTAACGTCGTGGTTAAAGATAGCTACACTCCGACCTGGACGGCATTCGGCATTGGCCAGGAAATCGATTTTCGCGTCGAACGATCCGTGTTGATTACGTCATGACCATCAGTAGCAACCTCATGCGCAATTTAATCGGTAAACTCACTCGCAACAATTCGGGTGCCGCTGCCGTTGAGTTCGCTATCCTCGCACCGATCTTCTTCACGATGATGCTCGGCATTTTGCAGGTAGGTGTCTATCTGCAAAACTACAATGCGGTGCAATCGCTAGCGTCCGATGGCGCGCGCCATGTGATGGTCGAGTACCAAAAGAACAACGAATTGACCGATGAGGAGATTCGGACCGTAATCCTCGCGCAGGCTGTGAACTCGCCTTATTTGCTCGATAGTGACCGGATGCAGGTGACCATTGATCGCACAGGATCCAGCCGCGTAACCGGTGCGACCGAGATCGACCTGAGGCTGCAATACACGCTGAACGATTTCCTTCCGATCGATATCCCGATTACAACGATCGACTACAGCCGGCCTGTTTGGGTTATCCCGACGCCTGCCGCCTCTGCTTCGGTTTCGCCGTGATTTAGGCACCGAGGTGGAATATATTAGGGCCGCGCTGGAACATACCAGCGCGGCCCTCACTTATTCTGGGTCCACTCAGTCCGCGTAACACACCTGCTTAGCTGCCTTCACGATGCGTTCTGCGTCGATGAGTGCAAGTTTCTCCAGGTTGGCCGCATAGGGAAGCGGCACATCTTCATTGCACACTCTCAGCACTGGCGCATCGAGATGGTCGAAACCCTCTTCCATGCAGATTGCGATAATTTCGCTAGCAATGGAGCAGGTTGGCCAGCCCTCCTCAGCAATGATGAGCCGGTTGGTTTTCGCCAAGCTTTTGAGAACCGCGTCGCGATCCAGTGGGCGCAGCGTGCGCAGGTCGATCACTTCAGCGTCGATGCCTTCACCTGCCAGCTGTTCCGCGGCATCCAGCGCAAAGCCAACGCCAATTGAATAGCTAACGATGGTGACGTCAGAACCCTCTCGCATCACACGGGCTTTGCCAATTGGCAGAACATGATCGTCGAGATCTGGCACGTCAAAGCTGCGGCCATAGACCAGCTCATTTTCAAGGAAGACGACCGGATCTTCGCTGCGGATGGCGGCTTTCATCAGGCCTTTGGCGTCTGCGCTGTCATATGGCGCGATTACGATAAGCCCCGGCACGCTGGCATACCATGGCCCATAATTCTGCGAGTGCTGTGCACCCACACGGCTAGCCGCGCCATTCGGGCCGCGAAACACCACAGGGCAGCGCATCTGGCCGCCTGACATGTAATTGGTCTTGGCGGCTGAATTGATGATGTGGTCAATGGCCTGCATTGCGAAATTGAATGTCATGAATTCAACTATGGGCCGAAGCCCGGCCATGGCCGCGCCTGCACCAATACCGGCAAAGCCGTATTCAGTGATCGGGGTATCGATCACCCGTTTGGGACCGAATTCATCGAGTAACCCCTGAGTGACTTTATAGGCACCTTGATACTCGGCAACCTCCTCTCCCATCACGAACACGCGATCATCACGTCGCATCTCTTCGGCCATACCGTCACGCAGAGCTTCTCGCACCGTTGTGCTGGTAAAGCTGGTTCCTTCCGGGATTGCGGGATCTGCTTTTGGCTGGCTGGACGGTTTTGCCGATGGCGAAGCGGGAGCGGGATCCGGTGCAGGCTCAGCAGTTGATGGTGCCGGAGAGGGTGCGGGTGACGAAGTTTCATCACCTTCCCCCTCCAATTCTGCAATCACAGTGCCGACGGCAACGTTTTCACTGCCTTCCGCGACAAGGATTTTCGAAATCACACCCTCGTCGATAGCCTCGAATTCCATCGTAGCCTTGTCGGTTTCAATCTCGGCGATAATGTCGCCCGGCTCTATCGTATCGCCTTCATTCTTAAGCCACTTGGCGAGTGTTCCCTCTTCCATTGTCGGGGAGAGTGCGGGCATTTTCAGTTCAATGGCCATGGATCAATACTCCTCCACCAATACATCGGTGTAGAGTTCTTCTGGCGCAGGCTCTGGCGAATTCTCGGCAAAGTCAGCCGACTCTGCCACGATTTTGCGAATGTCCTTGTCGATGGCTTTCAGCTCTTCTTCAGTCTTCCCAGCATCGATCAGGGCTTTCTTAAGCCGCTCGATAGGGTCGTGGTTGTCACGCTGCTCCTGCACTTCGTCGCGGGTGCGATATTTCGCCGGGTCGGACATAGAATGCCCGCGGTAGCGATAAGTGTTCAGTTCCATCAGCACCGGACCTTTGCCATCGCGCACATGTTTGAATGCCACTTCAGCGGCCGCACGAACTTCCAGCACGTCCATCCCGTTCACATCCATGCCCGGAATGCGGAATGCGGTGCCGCGGCGATGGAAACGGGTTTCCGCCGATGACCGTTTGGATGCGGTTCCCATGGCGTATTGGTTGTCTTCAACTACAAACACAATCGGCAGGTTCCAAAGCGCCGCCATATTGAATGTTTCGTAGACCTGACCCTGGTTGGCAGCACCGTCTCCAAAGTATGCCAAGCACAGCCCGCCATCTTCATTGTACTGGTGTGCGAGCGCGAGCCCGCCGCCCAGCGCAACCTGCGCGCCAACAATGCCGTGTCCACCGTAGAATTTGTGCTCGGTGCTGAACATGTGCATCGAGCCGCCCTTCCCCTTCGAGATTCCGGCTTCCCG
>CALLQC010000056.1 GCA_938015255.1 uncultured Erythrobacter sp. | reverse complement strand
GGAGCACTGGCGGCTTCTCTATGTCGCGATGACCCGCGCGGAAGAAGCGCTGTTTGTGGGCGGATCGCTTGGCCCGCGCGACATCGCTAATGGACCGCATGAAGACAGCTGGTTTGCACGGCTCCAACCGATCTTTGACGGCGATGAGATTGCCGACAGTTTGTGGGGCGCGCGCCAGGAAGTGGGATACCGCGCGGGGGAGATTGTGCCCGTCGATCACGACAGCGCAGGAAAGGAGGGAGGAGATTTGCCGGGCTGGGCTCTTATGCCCATCGGTCCCGAACCTTTGCCGCCGCGTCCTCTCGCCCCAAGCTCCGCGGGTGAAGAACTGGCCGCTGATCCGCCATTGCCGCCTGACGCACTGAAAATTGCAGCGCGCCGCGGTGTGCTGATCCACCGCTTGCTTGAACGATTGCCTGATGTTTCGCCAGACATGCGTGAGGAATCTGCGCGAATGTGGCTGGCGAAACAGGGTGCTGATTTGCCCGGTCCTGCCCGCGAAGACATGCTACGCAGCGCATTTGCAGTGCTTGCCGAACCGGATTTTGCAGAGATTTTCTCTCCCCAGTCTCTGGCGGAAGTTCCCCTGACAGCGACCGTTGGCGGCACTGTAATATCGGGGATGGTTGATCGGCTGCTGGTTGAGAGTGACAAGATCACAGTAGTGGATTTCAAAACCGCGCGGCGTCCGCCGCAAGATCTCGGCGCTGTTCCGACAGCGACCCTGCGGCAGATGGCAGCCTATGTTGCGGCGTTGGAAGCAATCTATCCGGGGCGCGATGTGCGTGCGGCGGTGCTGTATACGCATGCACCCCGCCTGATCGCTATCCCACCCCACGTGATCGCACCGCACAAGGATCGTTTGGGGGACAAGCAGGAAAGCTATGTACCACTCGATATTGAGTGAACGCGAAATCACCCTAGATAGGGGGCAACCAAGATACAGGAGATCAAGCATGGCCACCGTCAATGTGACCGATGAAAGTTTCAAGACCGACGTTCTCGAAAGCGACAAGCCCGTGCTGGTCGATTTCTGGGCGGACTGGTGCGGCCCGTGCAAGATGATTGCGCCCGCGCTTGAGGAAATCAGCGAAGAGCTTGGTGACAAGATCACTATCGCCAAGATGGACATTATGGAAAGCACCGGCGTTCCGGCTGAAATGGGCGTGCAGTCAATCCCGCTGATGGTGCTGTTCAAGAACGGCGAGGCGATTGCCCGCAAAGTCGGTGCAGCTCCCAAAAGCCAGCTGAAAGAGTGGATCGAAAGCGAGCTTTGATCCGTTCATAATTCTCAGTCGGGCGCGGCCATAACCCGCCCGACAAATTCATCCCAGATCGCGGGGCTGGATGCACCGACCAAGCCTGGCATGTCATTTTCATCGACCCGGTATTCGCTGCCGTCCAGCCTTGCGGCTTTTCCGCCAGCCTCGTTGAGCCAGAGCACGCCAGCTGCGTGATCCCACGCGAGTGTTCGTTTGAAGCTCGACACGTCGTTTTGTCCCAGTGCAAGGCGCGGATATTGTTCGGCAGCGCAGCGGGGAATGTCGACCAGCGAATAGTGCGGGGCGAGTTTGGCATCGACTTGCGCACATTGTTCCGGTGTCAGGAAAATGCGGCTGATCGCAGCGACGGGCGGATCTTCGCCAGTGGTTTTCGCCGCGACCCTTTCACCATTCACGAATGCGCCCTCACCGCGCTTCGTGTGGCACAGCCGGTCGCTGATCGGATCGTAAAGCCATCCGGCAACGGCCTGTCCGGCATCAGCGAGCGCAATGATGATTCCGAACGGTTCTTTCCCTTCGGTAAAGTTCGCGGTTCCATCTAGCGGATCGATGATCCAGCATTGTTCAGACAGACGCTCGAGAACGCTTTTGTCCGCGTGCACCGCCTCTTCGCCCACAACAGCGACACCGGGTGCAAGTTTGCCAAGCGCTTCCGTCAGAAAACCTTCGACCTCGCGGTCGACGATAGTGACGGGATCATCCTCACCCTTCAGCTCAATTTCGTCATCGGCGAGCGCGCGGAACCGGGGCAGCATGGATCCGCGGGCGGCAAAACGCAGCAGGTCACGGATTTCGGCGTCGAGGGCGGAAAGTTCACTCATCAGCTACGATAATCCGCATTGATCGATATGTATCCATGCGTGAGATCGCAGGTCCACACGGTCGCTCTGCCATTCCCCAAGCCCAAATCGACAGCAAGTTCGACCTCCTGCCCCTTGAGATGCTCGGCAACGGGCGCTTCGTCATAGTCCTCCACCGGCAAACCATCACGCGCCGCCCAAACTCCGCCGAATGCGATCGATAGCTTGTCCCGGTCCGCCGGTTCTCCGGCTTTGCCAACCGCCATGACGACGCGGCCCCAATTGGCGTCTTCCCCCGCGATTGCAGTTTTGACGAGCGGTGAGTTCGCAATTGTCATCGCGACACGGTGGGCGCTGGAATCGCTGGCAGCACCCGACACGCGGATCGTGATGAACTTGCTTGCGCCTTCGCCATCGCGCACGACGAGCTGGGCGAGCTCCCGGCATATGTCATTCAACGCGGCGGCAAAGGCATCAGCACCGGGGCTGTCCCAGTCTTCTATGCGCCCATTGCCAGCCTTGCCGGTCGCGAAGGCGAGCACGGTGTCGCTTGTCGAGGTATCGCCATCGACGGTGATACAGGAAAAACTATCGCCATTCGCGCTGCTTAGCAGATCCTGAAGAAAGCCCGGTGCGACATTCGCATCTGTGAAGATGTATCCCAGCATCGTCGCCATATCGGGCGCGATCATGCCCGAGCCTTTGATGATGCCGGCAAGGTGCACTTTGGTGTCGCCGATCATCGCGCTAGCACAGGCGCCCTTGGCAAAGGTGTCAGTCGTGGCGATCGCGTTGGCGGCATCTTTCCAGCCGCATGGCTCGGCAGCGAGCGCGTTCGTGACGCCTTCCTCCGCGCGATCTTTGGGTAGTGGGACACCGATGACCCCGGTTGAGGATACCAGCACTTCGGAAGGTTCGCATCCGATGCCCTGTGCGACCTGGGCCATTATCTGCTCTACAGCTTCCCGTCCGCGATAGCCTGTGAAAGCGTTGGAATTGCCTGCGTTGACAATCAGCGCACGCGCCTTGCCCGATTTCACCTGCTCTCGGCCCAGTTCGACCTCGCTCGATGCACATGCGCTTTGCGTGAATACACCGGCGAGCGATGTGCCCTCGCACAGTTCCGCAAATGTAAGGTCGCAGCGATCCCATTCCTTGTAACGGGCGCGGGCGACGCGCAGTGTCACGCCGGTGATCGGGGGCATGTCTGGAAAGGGGAGTGCAAGCGGAGAGCGTTCTAGGTCCATGGTTGATGCGCTTAGGCGAGCGCGTCCGCACAGTAAATCCGTGAAAGCCAGTGGACGTTTCGGGGATTTGGGCCTATCTTACGGCGCAATGACGCGTCAGATTTTAGCCTTCCTGGCCCTGCTTTCGGGCCTCGCCGCTCTCAGCGGCCCAGCGCACGCGTCTGTCACAAGCGCCGTTTCCTGCGATATCGGCGTTTCGACAAGCGTTCGTGAGGACAAGGCTGGCACTCCGGCAGAGATCCGCGAAGCGACCAAGAAACGCCCCGCGCGTTGCCCTTCGGCGAAGGCTCCAAAGAAGATGCCGCTTCCGCGTGCGCTGCGCAAGCCGGTGCTGATGGGGATTGAACGCTCTTTCGAATAGAGCGCAGCCTTAAGACATTTTTTGTAACGCGCCCGTAGCTGCGGCGCGAACACCCCTTCACAATTTCAGATTATTGCCGGTCCCAACCACGCGGGCCGCATATATTTCAAGGCAAAGCCAACAATGTTCAACTCACTCGTCAAATCGGTCTTCGGTTCTTCGAATGATCGCTACGTCAAATCGCTTGGCAAAACGGTCAACCAGATCAACGCGCTGGAACCGATGATGCAGGGCCTTTCCGATGATGCCTTGCGTGCCCAGACGGACAAGTTCCGCGGGATGCTAGATAACGGTTCGACGCTGGATGACATTTTACCAGAAGCGTTTGCGACCATCCGCGAAGCTTCGACGCGCGTGTTCGGCATGCGCCATTTCGACGTACAGATGATTGGCGGGATCGTGCTCCACCGGGGTGAGATCGCGGAAATGCGGACGGGTGAAGGCAAGACCCTGATGGCGACGCTTGCGGTCTATCTCAACGCGATCGAGGGTAAGGGCGTGCACGTCGTCACGGTCAACGATTACCTTGCCTCGCGCGATGCCGAATGGATGGGGCAGCTTTACAACTGGATGGGGCTTAGCGTCGGCGTTGTGGTTCCTAACATGGACGAGCTTACCAAGCGCGATGCCTACAATGCCGACATCACTTACGGCACAAACAACGAATACGGCTTTGATTATCTGCGCGACAACATGAAGCACGAACGCGGCCAGATGGTGCAGCGTCCGTTCAACTTTGCCATCGTGGACGAGGTCGACTCAATTCTGATTGACGAGGCTCGCACGCCGCTGATTATCTCCGGACCGACAGAGGACAAATCCGATCTTTATGTCGCGCTCGACGAAGTGGCGAAGGAAATTCCCGAAGAATGGTATGACAAGGACGAGAAGTCCAAGAACATCCAGCTTAACGAAGACGGACTGGACGAGGTCGAAAAGATCCTGATCGAGAAAGGTCTGCTCGAAACAGAAAACCTCTACGACATCGAAAACACGCAGGTTGTCCATCACCTCGATCAGGCGCTGAAGGCAGTGCACATGTTCAAGCGTGACGATCACTACATCGTCAAGAATGACAAGGTCGTGATTATCGATGAATTCACCGGTCGTATGATGGATGGCCGCCGCTGGTCGAATGGACTGCATCAGGCGGTTGAGGCGAAAGAAGGCGTCAAGATCGAGCCTGAGAACCAGACGATGGCCTCGATCACTTTCCAGAATTATTTCCGTATGTATCCCAAGCTTTCGGGCATGACCGGTACAGCCGCGACTGAAGCGGCGGAATTCTGGGACATCTACAAGGTCAATTGCGTCGAAATCCCGACCAATCTGCCGGTCCAGCGGATCGACGAGGAAGACGAGTTCTACAAGAACACGATGGACAAATTCGCCGCCATCGCAAAGGCGATCAAGGAAAAGTACGAAATCGGCCAGCCCATTCTTGTCGGCACGGTTTCTATCGAAAAGTCGGAGCTGCTCAGCCAGTTTCTCGACAAAGAAGGCGTGAAGCACGAAATTCTGAACGCCCGCCAGCACGAACGCGAGGCGCACATTGTGGCGCAGGCCGGCCGCTTGGGTGCAGTCACGATCGCAACCAATATGGCGGGACGCGGCACGGACATTCAGCTGGGCGGCAACGTCGATTTCCGCATCGGAGATGAGCTGGCCGACATGGAAGACGGGCCGGAAAAGGATGCTGCCATCGCCCGGATCAAGGAAGAGGTCGAAGCCGAGCGCCAGAAAGTGCTGGAGGCGGGCGGACTGTTCGTATTGGGCACAGAGCGCCACGAAAGTCGCCGGATCGATAATCAGCTTCGCGGCCGTTCGGGCCGTCAGGGCGATCCGGGCCTTTCACGGTTCTATCTCTGCCTCGAAGACGATTTGCTGCGTATCTTCGGGCCGGATACATTGTTTGCCAAGATGATGAATTCAAACCTCGAAGACGGCGAGGCTATCGGTTCTAAATGGCTCTCCAAGGCGATTGAAACCGCACAGAAAAAGGTCGAGGCGCGCAATTACGATACCCGCAAGCAGGTTGTTCAGTACGACGATGTGATGAACGACCAGCGCAAGGTCATCTACGAACAGCGCGAAGAGATCATGGATTCCGAAGCGGTCGATGATGTCGTCATGGACATGCGGCACGATACGATCAACTCGATTGTCGGTACCGCGTGTCCGCCAGGCTCTTATCCGGAACAGTGGGATGTCGATGGCCTCAAGGAAAAGGTCGAGGAGGTCTTCAACCTGCAATTCCCGTATGATGAATGGCTTGCGGAAGATCAGGTAGAGCCCGAAATTATCGAAGAGCGGATCCGTGAGACGACCGATAAAATGATGGATGAGAAGATCGCGAAAAACGATTCCGCGATCTGGCGTCTGGTCGAAAAGGACGTGCTGCTGCGCCAGCTCGATTTTCACTGGAAAGAACACCTCGCCACGCTCGACGCGCTGCGTCAGGTGATCTGGATGCGCGGAATCGCGCAGAAACAGCCGATCAACGAATACAAGCAGGAGGCATTCGGCCTGTTTGAAAACATGCTCGAAACGCTCCGTGAAGAGGTCACAAAGATCCTGTTCAAGTCAGAGCTACAGATCGCACAGCCCGAAACTGAGGCGCTGCCAGATCTGCCCGATTTCCTTACGGGACATATCGATCCTCTGACCGGCCTCGATAACTCGGACGATGGTGATGGTTCGGCGGAGCGCCCCGAACTGTTTGGTTCGCTCGCCGGGTCTGCGCGCGCCGCGTCAGGACCGGGCGGAGCTAACACCAACAACCCTTGGGCAAACCAGAACATCAGCCGCAATGCGCCATGCCCGTGCGGCAGCGGCAACAAGTACAAGCATTGCCACGGCGCGGCGCGCTCGGCGCAAAACGCGTAGACGATAGCATAAGGGCGAGGGCTGGCGATGATCGGCGCGGTTCCGATACTGCTGGCTCTCGCCTTTCTGGTGACCGCGCTGCTTTATGCAAGCGTCGGCTTTGGCGGCGGATCGACCTACGCGGCGCTTCTGGCAATATCGGGCCTGGATTACCGGCTTCTCCCGATGGTCGCGCTGGCGTGCAACATCGTCGTAGTTGCGGGGGGGACGATCAGGTTCGCGCGGGCGAAAGTAACTCCGTGGCGCGGCGCGCTGCTGATGACGGCGCTCGCAGCACCTGCTGCGTTTCTGGGCGGGCTGACACCGATCGATCAATCGAGCTTCATGCTGCTGTTGGGCGCGAGCCTGATCCTGACCGCGCTGACCATGCTTATCCCCGCAAGCGCCGAGCGCGAGGGAGAAGCATCTGCATCCGCGCGGTTCATGCCGATAATCGCTGCGCCGATGGGATACCTCGCCGGATTGGTCGGCATTGGAGGCGGAATTTTTCTCGCTCCGCTGCTCCACCTGACCCGCTGGAAAGACGCGCGCGCTATCGCTGCGACGGCAAGCCTCTTTATCCTGATAAACTCGGCATTCGGACTTGCCGGGCAATTGCTTAAGGCCGGTACAAGCGCGTTCGGCGGCGCTATCGGCGCGGCATTGCCTTTATTGATCGCGGTCGCCATTGGCGGCCAGATCGGAAGCCTGATGGCGGTGCGGCTTCTGCCAAAACGCTGGATCAGGTGGCTGACTGCAGCTCTGGTTTTTGTTGTGGGGGTAAGGCTGTTGTTCGGCAATTGAGCCGAGAGATCACAACAAATGGAGATTGGCCAAAAAGGCGAAAAGTGGCTCCCCGAGTTGGATTCGAACCAACGACCAAGTGATTAACAGTCACCTACTCTACCGCTGAGCTATCGGGGAGCAGCACACGGTTTGTCTGCCGGTGCGGAAGCGCGCGTATATGAGTCGCGGGCGATGATTGCAAGAGGGTTTTGGCCCGAAATCCTATTCAACCACAAACTGCTCGCTCACGATCCGCTCTTCAAGGGATTGTCCCGGATCGAACAACAGCTCAAGCTCCGTATCGCGCGCAATTGTCAGGCTGACTTCGGCGATATCACGCAGTTCCTTCTGGTCCGCAACCGCGGCGACGGGGCGTTTGCCCGGATCGAGAACGCGCAGCGTTATCGGCATACGGTCTGGCAAGATGGCGCCGCGCCACCGGCGAGGGCGAAACGGGCTGATGGGGGTCAGCGCGAGAAGTTCGCTATCCAGCGGCAGGATCGGGCCGTTGGCGGAAAGATTGTAGGCTGTAGACCCCGCTGGCGTCGCTACGAGCACGCCGTCGCCAACAAGCTCTTCAATGCGAACCCGGTCGCCCACAGTCACTTCGATCTTGGCCGTCTGGCGCGTTTCACGCAGCAGCGACACCTCGTTGATCGCGCAAAGAGAATGCCGCTCGCCGCTTTGTGTCACTGCCTCCATGCGAAGCGGCGCGATGCGTTTGCCATCGGCCTTGGCCAAGCGGTTGGCGATATTCGCGCGGCGATCAAACCGGTTCATCAGAAATCCGACCGTGCCAAGGTTCATTCCATAGGCAGGAATAACCCGTCCTGCATCTAGCATTCCGTGAAGGGTCTGCAGCATAAACCCGTCCCCGCCGAGCACCACGACAACATCGGCGCTTTCCAGCGGAACCCAATCGCGTTGGGCCAGCAGGGTCTGGTATGCTTCCTGAGCCCGCGGTGTTTCAGAGGCGAGCAGTGCCATCCGTTCGTACGGGCAGGCAATGCCATTGGTCGTCGCAGTCATAGTTTTCCTGGCCCCCCTTTGCGGCCATGAATTGCTACCGCAGCGATCCCCGGCGGCACTAGTCACTTATCCTGATGTTCCAATTTTGGCCGGATTGCAATTCAAGTAAGGTTTGTTTGGTATTTGCGGCTAAAGAGCGCGTAAACGGGAAGCACAATGGATAAAAACCGCGTTACACTGCCACACAGCCTTAGGGAGCCCACAAAAGGGGCATTTCCCGGCGTGAAGGCTTCGGCCTTGGAAAGCGACCTATTAAGCGCGCTAGACCGCGTGGAAATAGAGGTGCTTTTTCAGCCGCAATTCTCCTGCACCACTGGCGCTGTAGTGGGTGCGGAGGCTCTCGCACGGTGGCAGCATCCGACTTTGGGCGAAATTGGCGCACGCGATCTGTTCGCTATTGCCGAGCGCGCTGCGCTTGTCGCGCCGCTTTCCCGGCATGTTGTCGCCCGTGCGTTGGAAAACGCGGCCAAATGGCCTGACGAGCTTAGCCTTTCGCTCAATATCACACCCGAAGAACTCGGCGATCCGCGCTTTGCCGCCGACTTTGCCGAGGTTATCGGGAAAAGCGATATTGCGCCGCAGCGGCTCATGCTCGAGATTACCGAGGATCTCCTGCTTAGAAACCTCAAACAGGCCGCAGATGCGCTGAAGGCGCTGCGCGGGCTGGGTTTCCGCACCGCGCTCGATGATTTTGGCGCAGGTTTCTGCAATTTCCGGTATCTGCGCGAATTGCCGCTTGATGCGATCAAACTGGACAAGGTGATGGTCGAAGGGGTGCCTGGCGATCAGAAGGCTCTGGCGGTTCTGCGTGCGATCGTCGCGCTTGCCAAGGCGCTCGAGCTTGATGTCTATGCAGAGGGTATCGAAAACGACCTGCAGCGTGCTGCGATCATTTCAGAAGGATGCGAATACTGGCAGGGTTTCCTGCGCGCGCAGCCGATGAAGAGCGAGGATGTTCTGGCCTTGGCGAAAACCGCGCGGGGGCGTGGGCACGGGTGAGGATTGTTTCGCGCGAAGGGCGGACGGCTGCTTCAGACCAGTGTTGAAAAAACAGTCAGTTGGCGAAAGGGGAGTGGGGACCCGAAGGTCTGGATTTCGATCGTGAGGTCTCACAAGATGAAACCTCACCGCGGTTATTTATGATTGCTCGCATTGTTCTCGATTGGTGGTAGGTTTGGCGCAATGTCACCGGAAGATGAAACATCAATCCCCGACTCTTCGCATAGGATAGATGTCAAAAGCTTTATCCTGTCGCTCGGCGGTGCTTCGGTCAAACATCCAGGAGGCGATCTGGCTTCCCATTTGGGCCGAGTTGCGGACAAACTGAAAAAATGGGGGCTCAGGCGAGAGATCGTCGATGCTGGCCATTTACATGCGACTTACGGCACCGATGGGTTTGGATACGCAATCACGGGAGCTCAGGCTCAGTTAGAGCTTGTCGACTTGGTGGGGGCGGAAGCCGAGAGCTTGATCTCGTTGTACTGCCGTTGTGATCGGGATGCGAGCTATCCATCTTGGGCATCCGCCACTCCGGTTATAATTGACCGGTTTAGTGGAGAGACTGTTGTCATTAGCGAAGCACAGCGAGAAGCCTTGATCAGCCTCACGGTGGCGAATGAGATCGACGTTCTTTGCCATGATCCAGAGCTGTTACGGCAACACGGTGCTGATCTTGCAAGACTCTTCGAGCATTGGCGTCAATGGCTGACACCATCAGCGCTTAAAGAGCTGGACCAGTGGATTCTATGGTGCCGAACTGAGCTGGAGTAACATCAGGCCCTGCTCGGCGTATGGGCCTGGGAAAGGCGAAAAACGCCGCAAGTGCTTGAGCATCCATTTGATGAATGACTAAGGTTGGGGCGATAGCGGCATTATCAGCTGCTGAGCAGAAGCTTCAGCGATAAGCTTGTCATCCTCCCGTAGGAGATTGGCCCTGACAGTAATCATCTGTTTCGTCGCGGCTGAAACCCGTGCCTCGATCAGAAGTGGGTGCGCTCTTCCCACACGCACGAAATTAAGTTGAAGATTTAGGGTGCGGAACAAAGCGTCCGCTGGCACAACAGTCATTGCCGCTAACGCGAGCGCCTGATCGGCTAGGGCTGCAATATAGCCCCCAAACATCGAGCCATCGGAGTTCAAAAGGTCTGGGTACGGTTCCCAACGCTTTTTTATCCAGCCTTCGCCCCATTCATCTAACGTGCCGAGTTTGAGAGTCTTCACGACTTCCGGGGGATCGGCGCGACCATTTGTAAGAGCGTCAAGACGATCAGTTGCCCAAGTCATAATTGCCTGCAAACCTTTCACTGGTATGATCAGCTAGATATTCAGGTAGACACAACTACGGCGTCGACCGTCAAGCTCCAATGGCCGGCAGAGAACATTAACAACGCTGGTGACGCCATAGCCCGGGGATCTCAGGATGGCAGCTATAGATCGGTTGCCTACTAGAGCTAAACGTCTTGACCCTAGGTCGACACCCGAATGTCCGCTCTCGTCTCAAAAAGCGAGTAAGGCTGTCACTTGGCTGCAACCTTTTTGTGTTTGGCCGCCTTCTTCACAATCCCGCTCAGTCCTTTGGTCAGCTGTAAAAGCCCGTTGAGGCGGCTTTCCGGATCGCCCCATGCGCGGTTGATCACGAGCTTCATGTCAGGGCGCAATTTCGCGGTGCCTTCGCGATTTGAATTCAGCCGGTCGACATAGGCGATGAGGCCCGGGCCATCGGGGAAGTCATCCTTGTGGAACGTCACCAGAGTGCCGCGTGCACCGACATCCACCTTCGCTATATTCGCCTCAATCGCCTGATGCTTGATCTCTATCAGTCGAATCAGATTCTTGGTCGGCTGCGGCAGATCGCCGAACCGGTCGATCATCTCTGCGGCCATGCTCTCAATCTCGGCCTTGTCCTGAGCCTGGTTGAGACGGCGATAGAGTGCCATCCGTACGGCGAGATCGGGCACGTATTCCTCGGGGATCATGATCGGCGCATCGACGGTGATCTGCGGACTGAAGGCGTCTTGCGCCTTTTCCAGACCCATAGCCCCCGCTTTGGCCGCGAGGATCGCGTCCTCAAGCATCGACTGGTAGAGCTCGAAGCCGACTTCGCGAATGTGACCGGATTGCTCGTCGCCCAGCAGATTGCCTGCGCCGCGAATGTCGAGGTCGTGGCTCGCAAGCTGGAAACCAGCGCCCAGACTGTCGAGATCGCTGAGCACTTTTAGGCGTTTCTCCGCGATTTCCGACAGCTGCACGTTTTTCTCGTAGGTCAGATAGGCGTAAGCGCGCAGTTTTGCGCGGCCCACGCGCCCGCGCAGCTGGTAAAGCTGGGCCAGGCCAAACCGGTCTGCGCGGTGGATGATAATGGTGTTGGCCGATGGAAGGTCGAGGCCGCTTTCGACGATGGTGGTGGACAGCAGCACCTCGTATTTCTTGTCGTAAAACGCGCTCATGCGTTCTTCGATCTCGCCTGCGCCCATTTGGCCATGCGCGGAGATCGATTTCACTTCCGGCACGTTTTCGCGCAGCCATTCCTCAACTTCTGCCATGTCTGAAATGCGCGGGACGACGATAAAGCTCTGCCCGCCGCGATGGTGCTCGCGCAGCAAAGCCTCGCGCATCACCATATCGTCCCACTCCATCACATAGGTTCGCACCGCGAGACGATCGACCGGCGGGGTCTGGATGGTGGACAGCTCTCGCAGCCCTGTCATCGCCATTTGCAGCGTGCGCGGAATCGGCGTTGCAGTAAGCGTGAGCATATGCACGTCAGAACGCAGCTGTTTCAGCTTTTCCTTGTGCGTCACGCCGAACCGCTGTTCCTCATCCACGATTACCAGCCCCAGGTTGTGGAACTCTGTCGATTTGGAGAGGATCGCATGCGTACCGACTACAATGTCGATCTGTCCGCTCGCCAATCCTTCGCGTGTTTCGTTCATCTCCTTGGAGGAGACGAGGCGCGACAGCCGACCGATTTTCAGCGGGAATCCGGCAAACCGTTCCGCAAAATTCTGATAATGCTGGCGGGCGAGCAGGGTTGTTGGCGCAACCACGGCAACCTGTTGGCCGCTCATCGCCGCGACGAATGCAGCGCGCAGGGCAACCTCGGTCTTGCCAAAGCCCACATCACCGCACACGAGCCGGTCCATGGGCTTGCCGCTTTCGAGATCGCGCAGAACATCTGCGATTGCCGCATCCTGATCGTCGGTTTCTTCCCACGGGAAACGATCGACGAACTGGTTGTAACTCGCTTCTTCGGCTTCGAAGACCGGCGCTTTCTTGAGCGCGCGCTCGGCGGCGACCTTCATCAGCTCGCCCGCAATGGCGGTGATCCGCTCTTTCAGCTTCGCACGGCGTTTTTGCCATGCTTCGCCGCCAAGTCGGTCGAGCATGACCGCATCTTCCGATGAGCCGTAGCGCGAAAGCACTTCGAGGTTCTCGACCGGGATGTAGAGCTTGTCGCCGCCCTTATATTCCAGCGCGACGCAATCGTGCTGACTCTTGCCAACCGGCACCGGTTCGAGGCCGAGATATTTGCCGATGCCGTGTTCGACATGGACGACAAGATCGCCTTTGCCCAGCGCCTGAAGTTCGGCGAGGAACGCGTCGGAATCCTTGCGCTTTTTCTTGCGCCGAACCAGCCTGTCACCCAGCACATCCTGCTCGGTCAGGATCTCCAGATCATCGTTTGCGAAGCCTGTCTCCAGCGGGAGAACCATGGCCGCCGTCTTCCCTTTGGCAGCCAAGCCCAAGGCTTCTTGCCAGCTATCGGCCGGTGTGGTCTCGCATCCCGCTTCGGAAAGGATTGAGGCAATGCGCGAGCGGCTGCCGGGCGAGTATGCGGCGAAAAGCGACTTGCGGCCCGCCTTCGCTATGGAGCCGAAATGCTTTGCTGCAGCTTCGTAAATGTTATCGCCGCGGCCGCGCTCCGGCGCGAAATCGCGCGCAGCCTTGAAACCGAAATCGATACTATGTTCGGCTTCTGGCGCAGCAAAGACGCTTGCCCTGTGGGCCGGAGCTGATTTCAACAGATCGCTAAACTCATCCTGACCCAGATAGAGCGCGGTTGGATCAAGCGGTCGGTAGCTGCCGGTCTTGTCATTCGACACGCGCCCGCGTTGCTCGTGATAGTCACTGATATCGGTAAGGCGTTCTTCCGCCGCACCCAGGGCGGACTGATCGATAACCACCAGATCACCTTCGGATAGGTGATCAAAAAGAGTAGCGAGACGGTCCTCAAACAGGGGCAACCAATGCTCCATCCCGGCGAGCCGCCGCCCTTCGCTTACCGCTTCATAGAGAGGATCCTGCGTTGCCGCTGCGCCAAACATTTCCCTGTAGCGGGACCGAAACCGTTTGATGCTGTCATCGTCGATCAGCGCCTCTGATGCGGGCAGCAGCAGGTGCTCGGCAAGCCGCCCAGTGGAACGCTGCGTGCTGGGATCGAACAGGCGCAGGCTTTCAAGCTCGTCACCGAAGAAATCTAGCCGCAGGCCTTCTTCCAGCGAAGAGGGGAAGATGTCGACAATCGAACCGCGCACTGCAAATTCACCGTGGTCGATGACCGTATCGGTGCGGGTGTAGCCCTGCCGGGTCAGCAAAGCGGCGAGGCTGGCGTGCCCGATCGACGTGCCCTGTTTGAACTGGCGCACGCTTTCGCGAATGCGGAACGGGGTCAACACTCGCTGCAGAACGGCGTTCACAGTGGTGACTAGCAACTGTGAGCCGCTGGCGGGATATTGCAGCTTGAACAGCGCTGAGAGGCGGGCTGCACTGACCGACAAAGCGGGCGATGCGCGGTCATAGGGCAGGCAATCCCAAGCGGGAAATTCCAGCACCTCGACCTCAGGCGCAAAGAACCGCGCGGCCTCGGCCACCGCTTTCATCGCCGCATCGTCGGGCGCGATGAAGACCGCGCGCTGTTTCGCCGCGCGCGCAAAATCGCCCATGACAAGCGGAACCGCACCGCGGGGCAACGATGTGAGCGTCAGCGGGGCATCCGCTGCCAGAATGCGGTTCAGGTCGGGCATGTCAAAGAAATCAACTGTGCTGTGTCAAAGGTCGGGGGCGAGAGCTGTTCCCGACATGCAGATGGAAGCGCGCCTTAGCGCGGGATATCGACGTAGTCGAGCGCTTGCATTTTGGTGATATGCTCGCCCTGAAAACGCTCAGGGACGCTCTGGGTCTTCATCGCCCACGCCATGACATCGACATCGTCCTCTGCCAGCAAATCCTCGAACCATTCGAGCGCGGCGAGATCCCATTGCGCTGAATACCGGTCGAAGAAACCGCCCATCATGTAATCGGCCTCTCTTGTGCCGCGATGCCATGCGCGAAACTTGGCCCGCGCCAGCCGTTCTTCGAATGTGGGCATATCCGTCATGCAGGGCCAAGTAAGGCACTCGGCATCTGCGTTCAAGGCGGTATAAAGGGGGCACGATGCGTCCCGAGACCCTCAATCCGCTATTTGCCGAAACCCGCGACCTTGATGGTGTGGGGCCGAAGCTGATGAAGCCGCTGGAGAAGCTGGGCCTCACGCGGGTGCGCGATCTTGCCTATCACCTGCCAGAACGGTTCGTGACCAGGCGTGCGATTGCCAATCTCGATGAAGGCGGGGAGGGTGAGCAGGTGATCGTCGCGCTGACCCCGACGGAACATCGCGCCGCGCGCAATCCGGGCCGCGGGCCCTACCGTGTGCTGGCGCAGGATGATGCGGGCAATATCTGCGCGCTGACATATTTCGGGCGGGCGTCCTACACCGCTAAGAAACAGCTTCCCGTGGGCGAGAAACGCTGGGTCGCAGGGCGGCTCGATCGCTATGGCGACATGCTGCAGATCGTTCATCCTGACCATATCGAGAAAGAAAGCGCGGCCCATATGGGGCGTATGGTGGAGCCTGTTTATGCGCTCTCCGAAGGGCTGACGCAGCCGCGCATTGCCTCGCTGACGGCGCAGGCGCTTGATCGGCTACCCGAACTGGCGGAATGGATTGAATCTAGCCAGTTTGAGCGGGAGGGTTGGCCCCCATGGCGCGATGCGATGATCCTCGCGCACAAGGACACCAATGAACGCGCGCGGGACCGGCTGGCCTATGATGAATTGTTGGCGAACAGTCTTGCGCTGTTGCTTGTCAAAGCCGAAGGCCGCCGCCGCAAGGGTCAGGCACTGGCAGGGGACGGACGCCTTCGCGCAAAACTCGATCTGCCATTCGAGATGACCAGTGCGCAAAAGCGCTCGATCAGCGAGATTGAGGGCGATTTGCAGCAGGAGGCTCCCATGCTGCGCCTGCTTCAGGGGGATGTGGGCGCGGGCAAGACCGTGGTTGCGCTGGCGGCCATGTTGATCGCGAATGAGGCGGGAAAACAGGCTGCGCTCCTTGCTCCGACTGAAATTCTCGCGCGGCAGCACTTTGAAACCCTTCGCAAGATGGCAGCGCCAACAGGTGTGGAAGTTGCCATCCTTACAGGCCGGGCCAAGGGTAAGGAGCGCGAGAGCATATTGATGGGACTGCTCGATGGCTCGATCGACATTCTGGTCGGTACCCACTCGATCTTTCAGGATACAGTGAATTACCGCGATTTGGGGATTGTGGTGATTGACGAGCAGCACCGGTTCGGAGTGCAGCAGCGGCTGGCGCTGGCGGGGAAGGGGAAACGGGCTCCCCATACGCTTGCGATGACAGCCACGCCGATCCCGCGCAGCCTCACGCTCGCGCAGTATGGTGAAATGGATGTCAGCCGCCTCGACGAATTGCCGCCGGGCAGGCAGGCGATCGATACCCGCGTGATCGCGCAGGAGCGCATTGAGGATATGGTCGCGGGCGTTGCGCGGCACATTTCCGCTGGGCAGCAGGCCTACTGGGTCTGCCCCATGGTCCGCGACAGCGAGATTGCCGACATTGCAGCTGCAGAGGCGCGCTATGCCGCGCTGAAAGAGCGGTTTGGGGATGATGTCGTCATGGTCCACGGACAGCTCAAACCTGAGGTGAAGGATGCCAATATGGAGCGTTTCGCCAATGGCGATGCCAAGCTGCTTGTGGCGACCACGGTGATCGAGGTTGGCGTCGATGTGCCCTCCGCAACGCTCATGGTGATCGAGCAGGCCGAACGGTTCGGTCTTGCCCAGTTGCATCAGCTGCGCGGACGCGTTGGACGCGGTTCCGAAAAGTCGGTCTGTGTGCTGCTGCGCGGCAATGCGCTATCCGAAACGGGGCGAAAGCGCTTGGCCCTGATGCGTGAGACGCAGGACGGATTCCGGATTGCCGAGGAGGATCTCGAGCTGCGCGGCGGAGGCGAATTGCTGGGCACGCGCCAGTCGGGCGATGCGGCCTTCAATGTCGCCAATCTTGAACAGGTGCAGAAATTGCTGCCCGCGGCCCATGCCGATGCGCGGCTGCTGATGGAGCGGGATGGCGGGCTGACCAGCAAACGCGGCGAGGCGGCACGGCAGCTCCTTTACCTGTTCGAGCGGGATTGGGGGGTGCAGCTGCTTCGCGGCGGCTGACTGAAGCAGGCCGCGGATCGGCCAAGTTTACCGTAATTTCATGGTTTTACCGCAAACCCCCGTCGCAGAATTAGGGGGTTTGAAATGCTTGAAGTCAAATATTCGCGGATCAAATTGGTTCTCTCTTCCGTCCTGCTGCTGGGTTTTGCCTGGGGTGGCTTTTGGGTCTGGTCCAACTTCACAGGCAAGGGTGCGTTTGGCGGTCTGATGATCGCTGTCGTCATGCTGGGCCTTATGCCCAAGATGCTGCGCTACATCGCGGACAATACGATCCTGCGTGTGAGGGGCAGCAAGATCGAATTTTGCGGCATCTTTGGCACGAAAACCTACAGGCTTGAAGATCTCGCAGGGTCGCAGATCGAAACGGTCGATTCGGGTCTCGCCTCAAATCGCCATCTGATGTTGGGAGATGCGAACTGGTTCACCGGCGCGCGCGTCGCCGAAGGGCTTCTGGAGTCGCGCTTTCGCCCGATCGAAAACCTGATCGCGATGGTTGCTGATGCCTCGCAAGGTGCCCCGCAGCGCAGCGCGCGCCCAGCGACGCGGCAGGTAGCAGAACAACCTGAGGTTGCACCCGTGCGCACCTTTGGCAGGAAGTCCATTTAACGAGATCGCAGGCTGGGCGCGCGCCGCGTCTTAGCGCAAGCGTGCGGCAATCGCCTTTGCCGCGGCCGAGACATCCTCCCAGGTTTCATCGAACTGTTCTTCGCCGTCGTAGTACGGATCAGCAATGGCAGCGCCTTCACGGCCGGGGACCATATCCATTAACAGGCAAACATGGGCCTCCGCCCCATCAGGGCGGACGGCTTCTATGTTCCGCAGGTTCTGGTGATCCATTGCAAAGATATGGGTGAAACGGTGGAAATCGGCCCCGCACAGCTGGCGTCCGCGCAGGTTCGAAATGTCAATGCCGTGCGTCTGAGCTGTCTGAACCGAACGCGGATCGGGCGGCGCGCCGACATGATAGGCGGCCGTGCCGCAGCTATCGATCAGTATCTCCAGCCCTGCACTTTCTGCAGCCTCACGCATCGCCCCCTCTGCCAAAGGGGAGCGACAGATATTGCCGAGGCACACGAACAGCAAAGCGGGATTATCAGCCATTCAGCATGACTACTGGACCTGACGGGCACCGCGCAATAGTAACCGGCAGCAACAGGAGATTAATCCATGCGCGCATTTCTCGCTGCCACTTTGCTGGCATCCGCATCTTTCATTCCCGCCTTTGAGGCACGGGCCGATGACCACGGTGAACACTCCGCCAAAACACAGGCCGAGGAGCAATATATTCAGCTGCGTGAGGAAGTGTGGCAGGCGACGCTCGATGCGTCACCTCAGCTCGCCACAAGCATCGGTGATCGCCGCGGCGATGGCAAGCTGGGTGATCTTTCAATCGGGGAATATGATCGCACGGTCGAACAATCGCGCGCATTTCTCGCGCGTCTCGAAGCAATCGACCCCGCCGGCTTACCGGCAGATTTGCAGGTCGATTATGCCATTTTGAAGAGCAGTTTTGACGATGGTCTGGCTGGCGCCAATTTCGATCACAATCGCTATATCCTGTTCACCAATCGCGGCGGCTGGTTCAACGGATTTGCCTCGCTGCCCTATCGGTCGCCCTTTTTCACGCTGGCCGATTACCAGAGCTATGTAGACAGACTGGGTGCATTTGCGCAGCTGAATGCTGACGGGATAGAGCGCAGCCGCAAAGCTGTTGAGCTTGGCTTCACGCAGCCATGCGAGCCGATGAAGGGATTTGAGGGCAGGATCGAACAGCAGCTGGTCGATGACTACACCCAATCGCCGTTCTGGCAGCCCTTTGCTGGTGAAAAGCCCGCTGCAATCAGCAGTTCGGATTGGGAGAGCCTGAAAGATCAGGCCAGCGTCGCGCTGGAGCAGGCGGTGTTCCCATCCTACCGCGAATTCCTCAGCTTTTACAAAGAGGAATACGAGCCGAATTGCCGCACTGGAACTCCCGGTGTGCTCGCAACGCCCGGTGGAGAGGAATATTACGCCTACCGTGTGCGAAGCTTCACGACGACGGACATGACGCCAGACGAAGTCCACGATCTGGGCCTGTCTGAAGTCGCGCGGATCCGGGCGGAAATGATCGAGGTGGCAGCGCAGGCAGGCTTTGACACGCGCGAGGCCTTTATTGAGCATCTGCGGACCGATCCGCAATATTACATGACCGATGAGCAGGAATATCTGCGCTACACTCAGGCGCTGGCCAAACAGATTGACGGCTGGATGCCGAAGCTGTTCGGCCGTCTGCCGCGCCAGCCCTACACCGTCCTTCCGATCCCCGCTGCCAATGCGCCCGGCAACACCACAGCTTATTACGAGCCTGGATCTCTGGAGACGGGCCAGGCTGGCATTTACCGCCTCAACCTGACCGAATTGGATCAGCGTCCCCTTTGGGAATTGCCTGCGCTGGGCGTGCATGAAGCGGTGCCCGGCCATCATCACCAGATCGCGCTGCAGCAGGAGCTCGATATCCATCCGCTGCGCGCCAATGGCACCTTCTTCACCGCGTTTGTGGAGGGATGGGGGCTCTATTCAGAGCGGCTCGGCATCGAGATGGGGCTTTATGATACGCCTGCCAAGGAAATGGGGCGCCTGTCATATGAAATGTGGCGAGCAACGCGGCTGGTGGTTGACACCGGCCTTCATTCAAAGGGGTGGTCCAAGCAGCAGGCGGTCGATTACATGCTCGATAACACCGCTCTGTCACCCGCCAATATCGATGCCGAGGTGAACCGCTATATGACTTGGCCGGGTCAGGCGCTGGCGTACAAAATCGGCGAGTTGAAAATTCGTGAGCTGCGCACCCGCGCGGAAGAGGCATTGGGCGCGGAGTTCGACCTGCGCGCGTTCCATGACACCGTGCTGGAAAACGGGGCGGTTCCGCTCAATGTGCTTGAGGATTATGTCGATAGCTGGATCGCAAACGAGCTTAGCGAGGGCTAAGCCGCTTTGGCCGGGAAGGGCTCGGTTCGTGCCAGCACTTCCTCGGTCATCCGGCGGATATTGACCTGCGCTTTGAGCCGCGCGCCAAGCAGCGCGGTTCCGCTCACTTTGCGCTGGACGAACAGGGTTTCAATCGGCGGGAATGCCCAGGTGTCCTTGTCTTTGGCTATTTCGAAACCCTCGTCGCGCAAGAGCGGTATGAAGGCGCGGTCGCCAAAATCGAACGGTTTGTCTTCGCGCATTTCATTGATGACGATGTCGATCATTCGGTTCACGCGTTCCGGGTGTTTTTCAGCGACAATCGGCATCATGAAGCCGCTTTCGATAGTAGCCTTCAGCACGTCTTCGCGGTCGCCTCTGAGGCCGGCTTGAAGCATTTTGCGATAGCCATTCGAAACATCGGGATCGACATCGCGGCAGGCCCCGAAATCGAGCAGGACAATCTCGCCCGTGTCTCGGCGGAAACGGAAATTGGCAAAGTTCGGGTCGGTCTGCATTACGCCGAATTCAAACAGTTCACGCGCAACCAGCCGCATAAGATTGGCCATGATTTCGTCACGGCGCTCTGGCGCCTCGTTCTCCAGATCTTCTATTGAAGAGCCTTCTTCAAAACTCATTGCGAGGATCCTGTCTCGCGTCAGCTCACGGTGGAGCCGCGGAACGACATAGCCTGCCTCGTCAGCGAGTTTTGCGCGATACATTTCCATCTGCTCGCCTTCGCGCCTGTAATCCGCCTCTTCGTGCAATTGCTGTTTGGCAGCGGCGAGCAGTTTATCGATTTCAAGCTCGGGCGGGGCAAAACCTGCGACCTTCAGCAGCGTCATGACATTATCAACATCGCTATCGATACTGTCGGCAATGCCGGGATACTGCACCTTGATCGCCAATTCCTGCCCATCGCGGGTCAACGCTTTGTGCACCTGGCCGATGCTGGCGGCAGCGATTGGACGCGGATTGAACCAGCGAAACTGTTTTCGCCATTCATTGCCCCATTCGGCTTTGAGGACGCTGTCGAGCTGGCGCGCGGGCATGAAATTCGCCTGATCGCGCAAGGTCGCCAGAATGTCTGATAGCTCGCGCGGCAAATAGTCGCCCGCATCAAGGCTGATCATCTGCCCCATCTTCATCGCCGCTCCGCGCAGGTGCGATAGCCGGTCTGCCATGCGGCGAGCATTCCCCGGGGTGAGGATCAGATCACGGGCATTGATACCCTCTCCGCGAGACAGCCGCCGGGCACCTTCGGCCATCATGCCACCGGCAACACCGCTTGCCAGTCTGCCGAAACTGGCGAAGCGTGACACCCGCCCGGATGGAACCGAGCGTTCGCGTGAACGGTCATTGTCGTCTGTCATTCAGCATCCCGCATTTGGCGTTTTCCAACCCCTAACATACGAAACCGCGCTGAACACTTATGTATCCCGCATCCGCAGCCAAAACGACAAAGGCCCGGGGGAAAACCGGGCCCATGCCGCTCGATAATAGTCGAGAGAATTTCTGTTCGGTTACGCGATTGAGCGTGTTCCGCCAGCAATGTAGTTTACATACACGGCGTGGATGAGGCCGGGCACGAAGAACAGAAGCGTCAGGATAAGATTGATCCAGAAGTCACTGCTCAGGCCTTTTTTCAGGGCTACACCCAGCGGCGGAAGAAGAATTGTGGCGATCAGTGTGATAAGTTCGAGCATGTTAATACGTGTCCTTGATTGGTTTTCACTGTCGGCGTCATTTCGCGCCGTCGTTTGACCAATCAACGGGCGTTGTGGTGCGATTGTTCCAATAAACCTTTGGGAACCAAACGCTTGATCGTGCGTTACATCGCGCGAACCAATTGGCGGTTGATACAAGTTCAGCTGATGCAAAGCCCGCCATCGACCGGCAGGCATTGGCCGGTGATGTAGTCGCTGTGGGGTGAAGCCCAGAACACCGCAAGACCTTCCAAGCCTTCATGATCGCCCGGGCGCCTCAGCGGAATGCGTTTTTCCATCCATGCAGCAAATTTCGGGTCGGCCTTTGCGGTGATGTCTGTTTCGTAATAGCCAAAGAGCAAAGCATTGGCCGTGATCTGATAGCGGGCAAGCTCAAAAGCTGCGCCGCGCGTAAGCCCGTTTACCGCCGCTTTTGATGCGGCATAATCGGACGAACGGTTCACCCCCATAATCGATTGCCCTGACGAGGTGGCAATCAGTTTGCCGCCAGGCTCGCCGTTCTGTGCGCGCTCAATCATATGGCGGGTGACATATTTGTACGTAAGGGCGGGGCCGCGCGTGTTTACGGCAAGAGTGCGGTCCCAGCCTTCGACGCTCATCTCCTGCACGGTTGTGCCCGCGCCGGAAATGCCCGCATTGGCAAAGCATGCATCGACCCTGCCGAAAGTGTCCATCGTTCTGCCCATGGCATCGGCGACCTGCGGCTCTTCGGCGACATCGCATTGCAGGGTAATGACCTCCGCCGTGCCGAGCGAACGCAGCTCCAGCAGAGCTTTAGCGTTTTTGTTCGCATTTCTTGCCCAGATCGCGACATTGCAGCCCGCCTTTACAAGGCCGCGTGCCATAGCGATTCCAAGGCCGCCATTGCCGCCGGTGATGACCGCGCTGCGGCCGCTAAGATCAAACAGGTCCATTGCCATATCTGGTGGCGCAAACTGGCGCCTGCGGCAAGTTCGGGAACCCGCTGCGAGCCCGAACGCTTGAGCCATCATGGATGAAAACGGAATTTCGCTGACCCCGACAGCCCGCTGGCTTGGCTATGCAGGGTTGTTGCCGCAGATGATCTGTGTCGCGCTCGCGGCGAGTGGCCATGAATGGCAGTTCACCGCCATAGCCGGCGGGTTTGCCTATGCTGCTGCGATCTTCAGCTTTTTGGGCGGTGTATGGTGGGGACAAGCCCTGGCAGGCGGCAAAGCGGGGGCTGGTGCCTATCTAATCGCGGTGATGCCTAGCTTGATTGCGACCGCGCTGTTCCTGCCGTGGAGTTTCGGCTGGGAATGGCCGGGCCCCGCGCTGATGTATCTTGGTGCATTCATATTGTTGTCCCCGTTGGTAGACAGGGCGCTGGGATTGGCGAGTGCCGACTTTATGCGGCTGCGGGTCCATTTGTCGGTCGGGCTTGGGGTGCTGACGATCATTCTCGGCATCGTGGCCGAGGCGATAGTCTGATAATCTGAAAATGTGGTCGGGAAGAGAGGATTCGAACCTCCGGCCCCCGCCTCCCGAAGACGGTGCTCTACCAGGCTGAGCTACTTCCCGACTCAGAAACACAGTCCAGCGCTGAACCATGCGGTAGGGGCGCGCCTATAAGTGTGGATGGGCGGGGTGGCAAGCGGGCAATTGCGGCCTATAGTTTTGCCCATGGCAAGCTCGCAAACCCATGAAGTGATTCCTTCCGAAATCCACGGCCACGCTCATTATGAGTGGCAATATCTCGATCTGATGCGCCAGATTTGGGAGACGGGCAGCGAGCGGGTGGATCGGACTGGTATCGGCACCCGTTCTATCGCAGGTGCGATGCTGCGCTTTGACCTTTCCGATGGCGCGATGCCGCTGCTTACGACCAAGCGGGTCTACTGGAAGACTGCAACGCGCGAAATGATGTGGTTCTTGACGGGGGAGACCAACATTCGCCCGCTGGTGCTGCAAGGGGTCAAAATCTGGAACGAGTGGCCGCATGCGAATTATGTGAAGGCGACCGGTGACCAGATCACCCTTGAAAGTTTCGTCCAGCGCATCGCCGATGATGAAGCCTTTGCGAACCGTTGGGGTGATCTTGGTCCGGTATACGGCAAACAGTGGGTCGATTGGCCAACCTATCGCTATCGCAGGGACGGGCTTTACGAAAAGGGCGAAGGCATCAATCAGGTCGCCCAGGTGATCGAGAGCCTGAAGACCAGCCCCGGCAGCCGCCGCCATATTATCGAGGGCTGGAACGTGGCCGAGCTCGACCGGATGGCGCTGCCCCCGTGCCACAAAACCTATCAATTTCATGTCGATGGCGAGGGCGCAGAGGCGCGGCTGAATTGTATGCTTTACCAGCGCAGCTGCGACGTGGCGCTGGGCCTGCCATTCAACCTCTGGTCGGCGGCGCTGCTGACCCGGATGATCGCGCAGCAAGTTGGTCTGAAGCCGGGTGAGCTGGTGTGGATGGGCGGTGATGTCCATCTTTACCTGAATCACGAGCATCTTATCGCGGAGCAGCTTTCTCGTGAGCCGTCAGGCAATCCGACTCTTGAAATCACGCGAAAGCCCGAAACAATTTTCGATTACCAAATCGAGGATTTTGTGGTTCATGATTACGCCCCGCAGGCCCCGATCAAGGCTCCTGTTGCGGTGTGATCGCCGCCGCTTGACCGCCGCATTTCCCTGCCATACGCGCTGCCGGATAAGAGCATTCGTATGCGTGCCCGCTGGGTGTGCATAGGACGATATCCGACCTGTGTTGGGAGAGCACCCTTATGGCCGAAGCGGCCGATACAAATCCAAACCGACCGCGGCTTGCGCTGCACGTCCCTGAGCCGAAGTTCCGGCCGGGCGATCAGGCCGATTTCAGCGATATCGATATCGGTCAGCCTGGTGACCAGCCACGCCCGGACGAAAGCGCCAAACCAGAAGATATGAAAGACCTCGCCTATGGTCTCGTCCGGGTGCTGGGCGATGACAACAGGGCGCACGGCCCGTGGGATCCGAAACTCGATCCGGAAACGCTGCGAACCATGCTGGGCCACATGGCGATGGTCCGCGCATTTGATGAGCGGATGTTCCGCGGGCAGCGGCAGGGTAAAACCAGCTTCTACATGAAGTGCACCGGCGAAGAGGCGACCAGCGTTGCCGCCTCCATGGCGTTGGCGAGCGACGACATGGTGTTCCCGTCATACCGCCAGCAGGGTATCCTGATCGCGCGCGGATACCCTCTGATCGAGATGATCAACCCGATTTCTTCGAACACGGGTGACAAGCTGAAAGGCCGCCAGCTGCCGATCATGTATTCGAGCCGCGAGCATTCGTTCTTCTCGATCTCAGGTAACCTGGCCACGCAAACTCCGCAAGCCGTAGGCTGGGCGATGG
>CALLQC010000055.1 GCA_938015255.1 uncultured Erythrobacter sp. | reverse complement strand
CATGAAGCAGATGGTGGATGCTTATGAGCAGACCGGCGGCAATCTGATCAGCGTGCTGGAAGTTCCGCATGAAGAAGTGTCGAGCTATGGCGTGATCGATCCTGGCGCTACGAACGGCACCCTGACCGAAGTCAACGGTCTTGTCGAAAAGCCACCCGTTTCAGAGGCACCGTCGAACAAGATTGTATCGGGTCGCTACATCCTCCAGCCCGAAGTCATGCGAGTGCTCGAAAGTCAGGAAAAAGGTGCAGGCGGAGAGATCCAGCTTACCGATGCGATGGCGAAGATGATCGGCACACAGCCTTTTCACGCAGTGACATTTGATGGAAACCGCTACGATTGCGGCAGCAAGACCGGCTTTGTCGAAGCAACGCTGGCACTGGCGCTGGAGCGGGCTGACATGGGCGAGGAAGTGCGGGCAATGGCAAAGCGCCTGCTGGGATAGTCCGAACCTGATTCGCACGAAAAAGCCCCGGGGCGCAGTGCTGCATCCCGGGGCTTTTTTCGTTTCGCTACGCGTTACTCGGCGGGTTCGTCCCGAGGCTCTTCGCCCTGAACAGCAAGCCCATCCGGCGAGGGTATGTCGTCGAAGCTGAGACCTTCGATTGCCTTGGCTGCGTCCGACTGGGGATCCTCGGCCGCTGCCTTTACCAGTGTGCCCAGCGATGAACCATCGAGACCCAGCTCTTTCATCAGCCCATCAAGCACAGGTGCCTGTGCGCGATAGGCAAGTGCAGCCGACACAGCGTCAGTCGCCAGGTTTCCCGAGCCGCCTCCTGTTCCAGATCCGGAGCCACCGCCAGATCCGCCGCCATTGTTGGTAAGCCCGTCTACCTGCACGATCTTGATTGAATCGATCGCTTCCATCGGCTTGGCGCTTTCACGAATGACTTCCGGCAGAACCTTGAGCAAGGCCAGTTTCGTCTGGAGACTGATCTGATCCATCGAGAGGATGTTGGCTGCCTCGTTGATTGCCTGCTGGCCAGCCGCCTCGACTTCGAACCGGACCCGTGCGGCCTCGGCACGCAGTTTTTCAGCCTCGGCCTCACCTTCGGCCTCACGCCGCATGGCTTCGGCACGGTTAAGCGCGGCTTCCTTCTCGGCTTCCGCTTCAACTTTGATGCCGATGGCCTCGCGCTCAGCCTGTTTGGCCGCTTCGATCAGGTCGATCTTCTTCTGACGTTCAGCAATCTCGCTTTCGCGTGAAGTGACGACCTGCTCTTCAGCGGTAACCGCAAGAGCGCGCGCCGCATCAGCTTCCGCCTTTGCCTGGCTTTCTTCGCGCGATTTGTTCTGCACCGCGATCTGCTGTTCCTGACGGGCGATTTCAAGCGCGCGTTTCTGATCGATCCGCGCCTCTTCGACCAGGCGGTCTGCCTCGATCTGCTGCGCATCCACCTGCTTCTTTGCCTCGATTCGCGCGGCATCGGCTTCGCGTTGGCGCTCGGCTTGCTCGCGCGCGATTTCTGATGTTTGCGAGGCACGCCGGACTTCAACCTCGCGCTCCTGCTGGAGGCGGGCGTACTCGGTGTCGCGCCCGATCTCGAAGCTACGCTGATCCGCTTCGAGGTTTTTCGTTTCCATCTGAACGCGCGTGTCCTGCTCAATGTCGTTGCGCAGCTTTTTGCGCGCCTCGATCTGTTCGGTCAGCTTGGTGAGACCTTCGGCGTCAAACGCGTTGTTGGCGTTGAAGTGTTCAATGCTCGTCTGGTCGAGCCCGGTTAGGGAAACCGATTCCAGCTCAAGGCCATTCATCGCAAGGTCGTTTGACGACACTTGCTGCACCTTCTGGACAAAGTCGGCGCGCTGTTCGTGCAGTTCATTCATGCTCATGCCCGCCGCAACTGAGCGCAGCGCATCGACAAACTTACCTTCAACCAGGTCTTTCAGCATTTCAGGCTGCATCGTGCGCTGGCCGAGCGTTTGCGCGGCCATCGCAATTGCCCCTGCATCCGGGCGCACGCGGACATAAAATTCGGCTTTCACGTCGATCCTCAAGCGGTCGAGTGTGATCAGCGCTTCGCCATCGCGGCGGACCACGGAAAGCACGAGCGTATTCATATTGACCGGCATTGTCTCATGGAAAACAGGGAACACGAGCGCCCCGCCGTTCATCACGACTTTTTCGCCTCCAAAGCCCGTCCGAACGAATGCGGTTTCTTTCGTTGCACGCCGATAAAGCGTCGTCATAAAGATCAAAATGATGATGAGTAGAGCGACGCCGCCACCGACGAGCATCAAAAGAGTCCAGAAATCCATATTCCCTCCAAAAAATCAGATAGTTCAGGGTTGTAAAAGCGGGCTTTCATAGCGCACGCCGAAGAATGTTTCTCCTTCGCGGCGCACCAAAAGCACCGTTTCGCCCTCGATCAATTCCGCCTGCGGATCATGCGGTTCGACCATAACAAAATGAGGATGCCCGAAAGCATCTTTGACTTTCGCACGGGCGGGCGATGAGGCACGGGCCGTGCCGGTCTGTATCACCGCATCGCGTCGAACGAGACTTTGCAAGCTAACGGCAGTGGTCTCGTCCTTGGGCAGGATCTTTTCGATTGGCCGAACTGCCAGCCCGTTTATGGGCAGAGCCGCCACACCGGCAAGCACTGCGGCTAGGCCCGCCGATAACGGAGAGCCGATGATGCTCACAATCACAGCCTGACCGGCGACGCCGATGACAGTGAAGACGAACATCAAACTCGAAAGCCAAATCAGAAATGGCACACGACCAAGACCCAGGACGCTCGACAATCCGTCAAAAAATCCACTCGCCTCAAGTCCGTCCGCCAAGTCGGCATCGACTTCGATTTCGATATCGTCGGCGCCTTCAAGAAAGTCGCCTGCGCCGAGAATCTGCAAGAGCGCAATCATAAATAGCGCGATAAGCGAGGCAGCAAACGGCAGGTTGTGCGGTTCAAACAGGGTCATTGATATTCACCTGAAAAACACCGCGCCGCAAACACAGCAACGATCTGTTTCCTGATTTTTCCCATGAACTCAGTATTAACATATATTTCGCGAAAATAACAGATAAATCGGATCGAAAGTTCGATAAATACGTATGACGAACGATTCTTGCACGATAACTCTTGAATTGTTCAGAATCGACCCCATATTGGAAGCTTATTCTGGCGTTATCCGCAGGGGAAGCGATTTTAGCCCGCCCACGAAAGTGCTGGTCGCGCGGCGTGCCTCTCCCGCTGGTTGAACGGCCTCAATCCGGTCGAGCAAAATCTCAAACAAAATCCGCATTTCAAGCCGCGCCAAATGCAGGCCCAGGCATTGGTGCGCGCCGGCCCCGAAAGCGAGGTGCCGGTTAGGCGATCGCGCGGCATCGAACCGGCGCGGGTCTTCGAACTGCGCCGGATCGTGATTCGCCGCGACATAGTTGATCATCATCCAGTCGCCCGCTTTGATCTGCTGTCCGCCGATCTCCACGTCCTCAGCAGCCGTGCGCATGAAGTGCTGCACAGGAGAGGTCCAACGGATCGCTTCCTCCACAATCCCCGGAAGCAGCGAGCGATCGGCTTTTACCTTCGCCCATTGTTCAGGGTCACTGGCCAGCGCCTGCATCGCCCCTGCCGTAGAGGCGCTGGTGGTGTCGTGGCCGGCGGTTGCAACGATGATGTAATAACCCGCCATATCACGCGGCGGCAGCGGCTTTCCATCAACCGTGGCATTGGCAATCACGCTCGCGACATCATCTGTAGGATTGGCGCGCCGCTCCTTGGCGAGCGCAGCGAAATAATCCTCGAACGTCTTCACCGCGCCCGCGACCAATTGCACGACCTGTTCGGGCGTCATGTTGTCCACTCCCGATCCAGACAGGTCAGCATCCTGTCCGCCAAACAGCTGCTGGGTGAGCATCTGCATGCGCGGCTCGTCCTCGGGCGGGACGCCGAGGATCTGCATTACTACGCGCAAGGGATAAGGTCCGGCTACCTCCGCCACGAAATCGAGCTCGGGCCCGTCATCAATCATACGGTCGACAGCGCGCTGCGCCAGCGCTCGAATCTCGCCTTCAATCCGGCCAAGATTGCGCGGCATGAACCAGTCTTGGGTGAGCTTGCGGTATTTGGGATGCACCGGCGCATCAAACACCACCAGCGAATCCACCAGCATGTTCGACCCCGTGGCCGCGCGGCTGAACTCGATGGCCTGATTGAAACTGAAAACGACCGGCTTCGGATTGTTGAGGAAGGCCCGATTGTCTTTCGAAATGCGCATCACGTCATCATACCGTGTGATCAGCCAGAATGGCTCAAACAGTCCTTCCTGCTCAGGCACAACTTTCGCGACCGGAGCCTGTTCGCGGAGCTGATCAAACGTATCCAGCAAAGCGTGCCATTCTGCGTAAGCGTGTGGGTCGATGATTTGCTTCGCAATGTCAGTCGGCAGGATGGCTGGCTGGTTCGCCATTATGCGCTCTTG
>CALLQC010000054.1 GCA_938015255.1 uncultured Erythrobacter sp. | reverse complement strand
CCTATAAAGGCATGAAAGACGGGTAGGGCGGCACAACTCGGCTTGCCCAGCTGATGCCGCTGTGACTAATAGATCCGCATGACGGCGCAAGGTATGAGAGGGGAGCCATTGCTAAGCGGCGGCGCACGCTTTGCGCCGCAGCCGGGCTTTTTCTCGCGCCTGTTCGCTCCGGGATTCCAGACTATTCTCGATAGTGTTGATCGCGGGCTTGAGCGCGGGTCCTTTACTGCGCATCTGCCTGATGGAACAACGCGAGTGCTGGGCGGCCGATCTACCGGCTTTGATGTTGAGATCTGGCTCAAGGACTGGCGTGCGCTGCTTCGCATGGCCACGGGTGGCTCGGTTGGATGGTATCAGGCTTACGAAGCGGGTGAGTGGGAAGCAGACAATCACGCACATATGTTTGCCCTGATGGGGCAGAATGCGCGCACGCTTGGCGATACGGCACGCAGTGCCGGACCGTTTCGCTGGGCAGCAGCTATGGCGCACCGCTTCAATCGCAATGACCGCGCCGGATCGGCGCGGAACATTTCAGCCCACTATGACCTGGGTAACGATTTTTACAGCGCCTGGCTCGATCAGAGCATGACCTATTCCAGCGGACTTGGCGTTGGCCCGGATGGGCTGGAGGCTTCGCAAAAGCGCAAGCTTGATGCGCTCGGCGCGCGTCTCGGCAATCCGCGCACCGTTTTGGAGATCGGATGCGGATGGGGCGCGCTGGCGGATTGCCTTTCGGGCAATGGAGCTCAGGTGACTGCAATTAGCCTGTCCGACGAGCAGCTGGATTACGCCCGCAAGAACCGAGCGTCGGCGATCGAATTTCGCAGGCAGGATTACCGCGACGCAAGCGGGCCGTTTGATGCGATTGCAAGCGTCGAAATGGTCGAAGCCCTGGGACGTGAATACTGGCCCGAATTCATGGACGTGATTGCACGCAATCTTAAGCCCGGCGCGCGCGCGGCAATCCAGTATATCTCCATGGCAGACGACCTGTTTGAAGCTTATGCAAGCTCGGCAGACTTCATTCAGGCCTATGTCTTTCCCGGCGGAATGCTGATCAAGTCTTCCGAATTTCGCGCTTTGGCCGAAGAACGCGGGCTAAGCTGGCAGGACCAGACCGATTTTGGCATGGATTACGCCCGGACGCTGAAACAATGGCGGAAAAACTTTGACAGGGCAGTGGCAGAAGAGCGTTTGCCGGTAGGTTTCGACGAGCGGTTTATCAGACTTTGGCGTTACTACCTTTCCTATTGCGAGGGCGGGTTTCTGGCGGGCAACATTGACGTTCATCAGGTCACTCTGGTGAAAGACTAAGGCGTCCAAAGGGCGCAAGGGGAGAGAAATAATGGCAATGCGCACAGCAATTCTGGCCGGAGCAGCCGCATTGGCGCTCGCGTCATGTACCGGATCCGTGGCGCAAGGCGTCGAGACGGTTGCTGCATCGATTGCGCCGGTTGAGCTGGTCGCGCCGCCAGAACGCGATCCTTCCGAGCTGCAGGTGCTGTTCTGGAATGCGAACCAGCGATCCGAACGGTTCCGCGATATGGAGAGCTGGTTTGCCGGTCACGAAGTTCCAGCGGCCAGCAAAACCCGGGCATTGCCAGCAGGCGAACCGCTATCCGCTGAAATTCAGGCCAATATAGCGGAGCTAATGGCGGATACAAACGCCGCTGGCGTGATGGTTCTGCAGGATGGGGCGGTGCGGTTTGAGCGGTACGGGCTGGGACTGGGCGCAACCGACCGTTGGACGAGCTTTTCGGTGGCCAAAAGCTTCACATCCACTTTGCTCGGCGCGGCGGTGGCGGATGGATTTATTGCCAGCCTTGATGATCCCGTGACGGCATATATCCCTGAATTGGTGGACTCTGCCTACGATGACGTCACGGTGCGCCAGATAGCCACGATGACGAGCGGCGTGGCCTGGAATGAGGATTATACCGATCCGAACAGCGACGTCGCTCAAATGAACCGGTTTGTCGTCGAATACGGCGCTGACGCCATCGTGGCGCAGATGAAGACTCTTGAACGAGAGGCACCAGCGGGCGAGAAATGGGTCTACAAGACCGGCGAGACAAACCTGATCGGTGTCGTTGTTGAAAATGCTGTTGGTCTGCCGCTCGCCGAATATGCACAGACGAAAATTGTCGAGCCTGCAGGATTCGAAGGCGATCTGTTCTGGATGGTTGACCCGCGCGGCGGTAATATCGGCGGCTGCTGCCTATCGCTGCGCCTTTCGGATTATGCGCGGATGGGCCAGTTCGCGCTTGAAGGCGGGGCGGGGACCGTACCCGAAGGCTGGTTCGCCGAAGCGGGAGATTCGCTGGTCGATTTCGGCGATAGCGGCTTCGGATACGGTTATCAGTGGTGGACCTATCCCGGCGACACCTACGGCGCCCAGGGGATTTTCGGGCAGGCGATTACCATCGTGCCTGAAAAGAACCTGGTATTCGCCATCATCAGCAATTGGGACACGGCGACGTCAAATGACCACCGCGCACAGGCGCGGGCTGTGGTGTCCAAAATTGTGATGTCGGCTGACTAAGCCCAGACGCCCTAGATCGCAGTGCGGTACACGCCGGTGTTGCTGTATCGCTGCAGGATGTTGTCGTGCACGATCGGGCTAAGCAGCTCAGAAAACGCGCAGCCGACAATACAATTGTCCCACCACACCACTTCGGACTGGAGCGATTCAAGACCCGGCAGCGTCAGCCAGCAAATCTGGCCTTCGTGCATACGGTTGATCGATGACGCGGAAAAACCCGAGATCGACAGATCGTGCACAACGCTTTGGAACGCGCGACCACCCGATGCCCGCAAAGTCGCAGGAATCGTAAGCTTTGTGCGCGGTGAGCAGCGATCTTCCTGAGCGGCTACCCGGTAACTCATATGTTGGCTCGGCATGGCCTTGCTAACCTCTTTCAAACAGCTGGTGGTCTCTTTGCCGTCTGGTCTGTTGGTACGTTGGTCGAGAGGTAAAATCGTCGACCAGCCTTTCCGCAGCGTTGCGGAAGATGGTTAACAAAGCGTTAGGGACAATTTTGTCGCTGTTTCGGCGTCATTGTGGCGTTCTGCCAGGGTATCAACCGTCAATGCGCTCACGGTGACCGGTTGGAAAATCTTCCTGAAGCAATTTTACGATCCGGTCCGCGACAACCTCCGGTGCTTTCACGGTCTCGGGGTTCTCGCCTGGATAAGCGCGCGCGCGCATTTCTGTGCGTGTTGCTCCGGGATCGACAATGGCGACCCTGAGGGGGCTGAGCTTTTCCACCTCTGAGGCGTAGGTATCCAGCAGGTTGTCGAACGCAGCCTTGGTTGAACCATAAGCGCCCCAGAATGCGCGCGGCCCTGCTCCCACAGAACTCGTCAGGCCGATTACACGGCCATTGGGTGCACGGCGAAGCAGCTTGTCAAACGCGGCGAGAAGCGCCTGCGTGGCTACGACATTGGTCATCATCGCCTGATTGAACTGCTTTGGATCAATTTGCGAAACAGGTGTCAGCTCTGGAAGGTAAGCGGCTGATATACAGAGAATATCGAGTGCATCCCACCGGCCCGCGATTGCGCTCGCCAGTCTTGCCACTGCATCGGGCTCGGTCAGGTCCAGCGGCGCGATGGTCGAGGTGCCGCCAGCGGCGTGTATCTCATCTTCTATCACTTCCAGCGCCTTGACCTTGCGTGCTGTCAGAATGACATGCGCGCCGGCCTTCGCCAGAGCAATTGCGGTCGCGGCACCGATACCTCGACTCGCACCGGTGACTAGGGCGGTCTGCCCCTCAAAAGGTTTCGTCTGGCTCATCGTTCAGGCCGCTTTCGGATCGATAAAAGGGAGCTCTGCGGTTTTCTCTTCCGTCCGATTCAGGTCGGTCAGCGAGGTTGGATATTCCCCTGTGAAACACGCATCGCAGAATTGCGGGCACGAATTGTCGCGCCCCTTGGCGCCGACGGCGCGATAAAGGCCGTCGATCGAAATGAAGGCGAGACTGTCTGCCTTGATAAACTCACGCATCGGTTCAAGGTCCATGCGGGCGGCGAGCAGTTTTGACCGCTCCGGCGTATCGACGCCATAAAAGCAGGAATGTGCAGTTGGCGGGCTGGCGACGCGGAAGTGGACTTCCTTAGCGCCGGCCTCGCGCATCATCTCAACGATTTTGAGACTGGTCGTGCCGCGCACAATGGAATCGTCAATCAGAACGATACGCTTGCCTTCAACCAGGCCGCGATTGGCATTGTGTTTGCGTTTCACGCCTGAATGGCGCGCACTGTCGGACGGTTGGATGAAGGTGCGGCCCACATAGTGCGAGCGAATAATGCCCAATTCAAAAGGCACACCCGATTCCTGAGCGTAACCGATGGCTGCAGGAACTCCGCTGTCGGGAACCGGTACGACCAGATCGACATCGGCGGGGGCCTCTACTGCAAGCTCGCGCCCAATGGCCTTGCGTGCCTCGTAAACGCTTTGCCCGGCAAAGATGCTGTCCGGGCGGCTGAAGTAAACATGCTCGAATATGCAGGGACGCGCCTTTGTGTGACCGAAAGGGTGCACGCTCTTGATTTCGCCTGAGAAATCGACCTGCAGCATCTCTCCGGGCTCGACTTCACGGATCAGTTCCGCACCGACGACATCGAAAGCGACACTTTCACTCGCGAAGACCACAGCATCGCCCATACGGCCCATCACAAGTGGACGGATGCCCAGTGGGTCGCGGCAGGCTATCATGCCTTCCGGGGTGGTGACAATCAGAGCATACGCCCCTTCAACCAGGCGAAGCGCATCGACCAGGCGGTCTGCGATCGTCGGGTACCTGCTTGTGGCAACAAGGTGGATGATGACTTCGGTGTCCGAGGTCGACTGGAAGATGGAGCCCTTGTTGACCAGATCCTGTCGCAGCGCCATCGCGTTTGAAAAATTGCCGTTGTGCGCAACGGCGAAGCCGCCGGTTGCGAGCTCGGCATACAGCGGCTGCACATTGCGCAGTCCTGATCCGCCCGTGGTGGAATAGCGGACATGGCCTGAGGCCATATGACCGGGGAGTTCTGCAATGGCTTCCGATGAGGAGAAGTTCTCCGCCACATGGCCTAATCCGCGGCGGGAATAAAAGTCGGTTCCATCGTAGCTGGTGATGCCAACCGCTTCCTGCCCACGATGCTGGAGAGCGTGCAGACCCAGCGCAGTCGCTGCCGAAGCATCGGCTGCGTTGATCGCGCCGAAAATTCCGCATTCCTCGCCCAGCTTGTCGCCATCCGCATCGCGGAAGGGGTGCGTGAGATTGGAGAAGTCGAGTTTCATCGCCAGTCCGTCCGTGCGTTGCTCCGCGAGAGGCTCGCTCAATGGCGATGTTACGGATCAATTACAAGGGTAGAAGGCGGGGGCGTTCACCCATTTTTACCCATGTTGACGAAGTCCGCCGCGCTTTACTCACAACCGAGCGCCTTATGCGGATTGTATGATGCCGGTGTGCCGCCTACAGCCTGCGTTCAGCATCATTGATACAGCGCGGAAATTCCATGCTTTCACCCTTCGAACGAATGATCGCAAAGCGTTACCTTTGGCCTGGCAAGGGCGAGGCGTTTATTGCGCTGGTTGCCGGCATTTCAGTCGGCGTGGTGATGCTCTCTGTTGCCATGCTGGTGCTCGTCATGAGCGTGATGGGCGGATTTCGCGGAGAAATGCTCGACAAATTCTCAGGCATGAACGGGCATGCCGTTGTTCAGGCGTTCGGCGGAAAACTCGACAACTGGGAAGGCACGCTCGAACAGGTGCGTAAGACCGAGGGCGTCGTAAGCGCGTCTCCCTTGATTGAGCAGGCGCTGCTTGCCAGTTTCAACGGTCGGACTGTTCCGATCTTTGTGCGCGGCAACACGGACGAGGATATTGCAGGTTTGCAGGACAAGGTTCTGTTTGGTGACCTGTCGACACTGCAGGCCGGATCTGAACGTATCGCAATCGGATCGCGTCTTGCTGCCAATATCGGCGCGCGGGTGGGTGACACCATCACGGTGATAAACCCGCAGGGGCGCACGACTCCGTTCGGCACGACATTTCGTCAGGTGCCATATGAAGTCGCGGTGATATTCGAAATCGGCCTGTATGATTTCGATGAGACATTTGTGATCATGCCAATGGAAGACGCGCAAACGCTTTTGCTGCTGGGCGATTCGGTCGGCCTGATAGAAGTTACGGTGACAGACCCAGACAATGTCGGCGAGATACTCGAACCGATACAGGGCTCGCTTGTCGGCCGGGCCCAGATCGCCGATTGGAAACAGATCAATTCGGCCATTTTCGAAGCGCTTGAGGTTGAGCGTGTTGCAATGTTCTTCGTGCTGAGTTTCATGGTTTTGGTTGCGTCTTTTAACATCCTTTCGAGCCTGGTCATGCTGGTCCGCGCAAAGACGCGCGACATTGCCATCATGCGCACTATGGGCGCAACCCGGCGCAGCCTGCTCAAGATTTTCGTCACCACCGGAACAACCATCGGTACGCTCGGTACACTGGTAGGCCTGATGCTTGGCTTCCTGCTGCTGTATTTCCGCAATCCGATTGTTGACGGGATTGCATGGCTGACGGGCGTGGAAATCTGGGATCCGAGCGTGCGGTTCCTGACCTCGCTGCCTGTTCGGGTCGATCCGTGGGAGATCGCAGGTATTGCCGCCATGGGTGTGGGCATGAGTTTTATCGCGACGCTTTATCCGGCGCTAAAGGCCTCAAACACCGATCCGGTTCAGGTGCTGCGCTATGAGTAGTCAGATCGTCTCCTTGCGTGGATTGAAGCGCAGCTTTGAGCAGGGTGGGCAGCGCATCGATGTGCTGCGCGGTGTTGACCTCGATATAATGCCGGGAGAAATTGTCGCTTTGCTGGGTCCGTCGGGCTCAGGAAAATCGACGCTTTTGCAGGCGGTCGGCCTGCTTGAGGGCGGTTTTGAGGGCTCGATTGCAATTGCAGGCGAGCGTGCAGAAAAACTGGCTGCGGATCAGCGCACGAGATTGCGCCGCGAGCACCTCGGCTTTGTCTACCAGTTTCATCACTTGCTGCCCGATTTTGATGCGACCGAAAACGTAGTGATGCCGCAGATGATTGCAGGCACTGCCCGCGCCGCTGCGTTAGCGCGATCGGAGCATTTGCTCACCAGCCTTGGTCTTGGTCATCGGCTGACACACAGGCCCAGCCAGCTTTCCGGCGGTGAGCAACAGCGCGTTGCGGTCGCGCGCGCCTTGGCCAATCAGCCAACTCTTGTCCTCGCTGACGAACCAACAGGCAATCTTGACGAGAATACATCGAATACGGTGCTCGGTCAGTTTTTGGAGCTTGTTCGGGGGGAGGGCAGTGCGGCACTGGTAGCGACGCATAATGAGCGCCTTGCCCAGCGCATGGACCGTGTTGTTCGCCTTCACGATGGTGTTTTGAGCTAGCCGGTTCGGCGAATTTTGTTGCCGTTTCGGCGGTTCGCTGTTTCTTGGCGAGAACCATGGCTTACCCTTTCGGTCGTTTACGGGGAGGGTACGTATGGCAATGTTCACAGCTCTGATTTTCGCATTACAGGCCGTTCCGGCAGCAACCGTACCGTCAGCTCCGCAAAGCTGCGATAGCGGGGCTAATGCCGGTTTTGATTTCTGGGTAGGTGAGTGGGATGTGTTTCCCGCTGGCGGCGATGGAAAGGTTGGAACCAGTCGCATCGAGCGCGTGCACAATGGCTGCGCTGTTATTGAACACTGGATGCCTTTAACCGGACAGACCGGAACAAGTCTCAATCACTATGATGCCAGCAGCGGTGTGTGGAAGCAGAAATGGGTCGGATCTTCGCCGGGCGCTGTCGAATTCTCTGGCGGTGTCACCAATGGAAGAATGGTTCTCACCGGCAACTGGCCCAGCCCGCAGTTCCCACACGCTCTGGTCCGCATGACCTACACGAAGAATGATGACGGGAGCGTGCGCCAGTTCGGAGAATCCTCGACGGATCATGGTGTTTCATGGCAAACGGCGTTCGACTTCATATATCGGCCCAAAACGCCATAACCACACAGGACGCACCCCAATGACAGATATTGCCGATTTCACCGTCACCACCAATCGCGGTGACGAGCTCGACCTATCGACTAAGAAGGGCAAAGTGCTGTTGGTCGTCAACACTGCTAGCAAATGCGGCTTCACCCCCCAGTATGATGGCCTTGAGAAGCTGTTTCAGGATTTCAAAGAGCAGGATTTCGAGGTGCTTGGCTTCCCCTGCAACCAATTCGGCGGGCAAGAGCCGGGGGATGCAGACGAGATTGCGGAGTTCTGTAAAGTCAATTTCGGTGTCACATTTCCATTGATGCAGAAAGTCGATGTGAACGGGCCGAATGCATCACCGCTGTTCGACTGGATGAAGAAGGAAAAGAAGGGCTTGATGGGATCCTCTTCCATCAAATGGAACTTCACGAAATTCCTGATCGACCGCGAGGGTAATGTCGTGAAACGCTATGGCCCGCAAGACACCCCGTCAGCCATCGCAAAGGATATCAAGAAGCTGCTGTGATGCTTGCACAGGCTGTGGAGAATTAGCCGCATCGGCAGCTTTCGAATCCTGCATAATTTCCTAGATTGAACAGATGCCTTTTGCTCCGTTCATTCCACTGCGTGTTCTTTCGTCCTACTCGATGCTCGAAGGGGCTATCGATCCCAAGGCGATTGCCAAACTCGCCAAAGAGCGCGGCTTTCCAGCCATTGCGATATGCGACCGCAACGGGCTTTACGGCGCGGTCATGTTTGCAGGCGGATGCAAAGGCGAAGGCGTGCAGCCGATCATCGGCACCCTGCTTGGCGTGGCGCGGCCAGGGGCTGATGGTGCGGAGGCGACGCAGGTGGATTACCTGCCGCTGTATGCGCAGGATGAGGCCGGGTATGACAATCTGTGCCACCTTGTTTCAAAGGCGCATCTCGAAAGGCCATTGGAACTTGAGCCCCATGTCGAGCTTGGCGATCTAAATGGTCATACCGATGGGCTTATAGCGCTTACCGGCGCGGGCGAAGGCGCGCTTGCGCGTCTGTTGGCAGAACAACAGGTGCCCGCCGCAGCCGCGATGTGTGACCGTTTGCAGCAGTTATTTCCGAACCGCCTCTACATCGAACTCGCACGCAACGGTGATGCCTTCTGTGAGCGTGCCGAAGATGCCCTGATCGATCTGGCCTATGACCGCGACCTGCCTCTGGTTGCGACCAATCCTGCAAACTTCGCAGAACCCTATATGCACAAGGCGCATGATGCGATGCTGTGCATTGCCAATTCGACCTATATCGAAAACGAAGATCGTCCGCGCACCAATGAGCAGGCATTCGTCAAGTCTGCACCGATGATGGAAGAGCTGTTTGCGGACGTGCCGGAGGCTATCCGGAATACGCTCGTGATCGCGCAGCGCTGTGCATACGCGCCCCCATATCGGGACCCGATCCTGCCAAGTCTGGCAGGCGATCTGGAAGGCGAGGCGAAGATGCTGGCCGAGCAATCGCGAGCGGGGCTGCTAGCGCGGCTTGAGCCGTATGAAGATCTTGGGGAAGAACAGCGCAAGGCGTATTTCGACCGTCTCGATTACGAGATCGATATCATCGTGGGTATGGGCTTTCCGGGATATTTCCTGATCGTTGCCGATTTCATCCAGTGGGCCAAGGAACAGGGTATTCCGGTCGGGCCGGGACGCGGATCGGGTGCGGGTTCAATTGTCGCGTGGGCCCTGACGATCACAGACCTTGATCCGATCCAGCTGGGCTTGCTGTTCGAACGTTTCCTTAATCCAGAACGTGTCTCAATGCCGGACTTCGATATCGATTTCTGCGAAACGCGGCGCGGCGAAGTCATCCGCTATGTTCAGCAGAAATACGGCGCTGATCACGTCGCCCAGATTATCACGTTCGGCAAGATGAAGGCGCGCGCCGTTCTGCGCGATTGCGGCCGTATCCTTCAGATGAGCTATGGTCAGGTGGACCGGCTTTGCAAAATGGTGCCCAACCACCCGACCGATCCGTGGACGCTGCCGCGAGCGCTGAACGGAGCAGCGGATTTCAAACGTGAATACACCAACGATAACGAGGTGAAGCGACTGGTCGATCTGGCGCTGGAGCTGGAGGGATTGCCTCGCAATTCATCGACCCACGCCGCCGGGGTGGTGATAGGTGACAGACCGCTGTCGCAGCTCGTGCCGCTCTACCGTGATCCGCGCTCAGACATGCCGGTGACGCAATATGACATGAAGAATGTCGAAAGCAGCGGCCTCGTCAAATTCGATTTTCTTGGGCTGAAGACCCTTTCGGTGCTGCGCAAGGCTGTCGATCTGCTGGAGCTGCGAGGAATTGCGATAGACCTCGGCGCGCTGCCACTCGACGACACGGCGGTATACGACCTTATGCAGGATGGTAACACGGTCGGCGTGTTCCAGCTGGAATCTGAAGGGATGCGCCGTACGCTGAAAGCGGTGAAACCATCCAATTTCGGCGATATTATCGCGCTCGTTTCGCTTTATCGCCCTGGCCCGATGGACAACATTCCGCTGTTCGGCCAGCGCAAGGCGGGCGAGGTGCCGATTGAATATCCACATCCCAAGCTCGAAGGGATCCTGGCAGAAACCTACGGCATTTTTGTGTATCAGGAACAGGTTATGCAGGCCGCGCAGATACTGGCGGGGTACTCGCTGGGTGATGCTGACCTGTTGCGCCGCGCGATGGGCAAAAAAGTCCAGGCGGAAATGGACATCCAGCGCGGACGCTTTGTCGACGGGTGTAAGGAAGTATCAGGCATCGAGGCCAGACAGGCGAACGAATTGTTCGACTTGATCGACAAGTTTGCCGGTTACGGTTTTAATAAATCGCACGCTGCCGCCTACGCGCTGCTCGCCTATCAGACCGCATGGCTTAAGGCGCATTATCCGGAGGAATTCTATGCCGCCTCCATGTGTTTTGATCTGCACCAATCGGAAAAGCTCAATATCTTTGTCGACGACGCGCGGCGCTATCGCCCGCCGGGTGACAAGGAAAGCGAGGCAGGGATCGCGGTGCTCGCCCCCGACATCAATTCATCCGAGGCACGCTTCACTGTCGAGCAGACAGACCATGGTTACGCGGTACGGTATGCGCTCGCAGGGATCCGCAATGTCGGCGAAAAGGCGATGGAGGCGATCGTTAAAGAGCGGCAGGCCAACGGGAATTTCGATAGTCTCAAGGACCTGTTCGAGCGGCTTCCGCAGGGCTCGATGAACCGCCGACAGCTTGAGGGCCTTATCTGCGCCGGCGCGCTGGACGGGTTGGAGCCGAACCGCGCACTGCTTTTGGCCAATGCGGATATGCTGCTGGCCACAGCGGAAGCGGCAATTCGCGAGCGATCCAGCGGGCAGGGCGGGTTGTTTGGCGGGGACAATGCGCCTGAAGAAGAGCTCCGCCTGCAATCCGCCGATGAATGGTCGCGCACCGAACAGATGGCGAAGGAGCGGGAAAACTTCGGGTTCTATTTCTCGGCCCACCCTGTTCAGCAGTTTCGCGATGTGGCGTCGGCTCAAGGCGCGCGCACTTATCAAAGCCTGATGGAGGCCGGGGCGCCTCCCGGTGGCAGGGGCAGCGCCGTGATGGCGGCCATGGTCGAAAATGTCAGCAAGGCGCGGACAAAGCGCGGCGCGGAGTTTATCCGGGCGGATTTCTCCGATGCGTCGGGCCAGTTTTCTTCTGCCTGTTTCGAGGAAGCGCTGATCAGCTCTTGGGAGAAATGGGCGGCAGAGGGTGAGTGCGTTTTGCTGACTGTGGAGCTGGACGCCCCCAATCCCGGCGAACCGCCGCGCCTTACGGTGCGCGGGGCAAAGCCATTATCTGCGGTGAGCGGCAGCACGCCCATGATCCTGCGCGCTGACGTGTTGAGCCAGCAGGCGCTTACGGATCTCAAACTTGAACTTGCGACAGCCGAAACCGCACCCGGTGTGGTTTTGGTTCGCCTGGTCCTGGATGCCGAGCGCGAAGCGATGGTCAGGCTTGGCCGCCGCTTCGTGCTGAACGGAGAGCTGGTTGATAGGCTTGCGGGGATCGAAGGTCTGGAAAACGTCGAGCTGGCGCCTGCGCGGGGAAGAGCAAACCTGAAACTGGTCGCCTAGGAAATTCCAGCCTCAACTTCTGTTTTTCGGCTGAAGATCGAGGTGTAGCGTGCTGTCAGAACCAGCACGGTTGGTACCAGCATCGTGTTCCACAGGTCGGTCCAATGATAATCGGCAATAATCTCGTTCCCCACTGACAGAACGTGGCGAATATCCAGCGCCTCGCCCAGCAGTGTTACGCCGAGCACGACAAACCACGGTTTCCAGCTGGAGGCGGGCCAGCGGAACAACCGGCAAGCCACGAGAAAAACGATCAGCGCGACATAGATGTGTAGCGCATCCTTCTCGAGACCGACATGCTGCACAATGAGCAGCTTTGCTTCCTGAAACAAGGAATCAGACCTTCCGTTTTTCGATGATTGCCAATCGCCTAAACCATGGGCATGAATGCTGGCAAAACATATCTGGAGAGGACCGAAATGCTCGGAGAAATGCAGCAGTTCACTATGAGGATCACGAGCGTGATCGATCACGCGGCACGCGAAGCTGGGACGCGCGAAATCGTGACCCGGTGGGCTGATGGCAGTGAAACCCGCACCAATTGGGGGGGGATCCGCGTCGATGCGCTTAAAATGGCGCAAGCGCTGCAAAAACTGGGGTTGAAGCCGGGGGACCGCGTCGCGAGCCTGGCGATGAACCATTCGCGGCACCTCGTCAGCTGGTATGGCGTGGCCGGTATGGGCGGTGTGCTCCACACGGTGAACCCGCGGCTGTTCGAAGACCAGCTCGAATATATCGTCAACCATGCCGAAGATAAGGTGCTTTGTTACGACGCCGCTTTCCAGCCGATTGTCGATAAGATGCGCGATCGCTGGACCACGGTTGAACATTACATCTGTTACGATTCAGGCGAACATGCCCCGGCATTCGAGGATTGGATCGGCACGGAGGATGGCGATTTCGAATGGGTCACGGGTGCGGAGAATGACCCGTGTATGATCTGCTATACCAGCGGGACCACGGGTAATCCCAAAGGCGTGCAGTACGAACACCGCTCGACAATGCTGCATGCTTTGGCCGGTCTTCAGCCAGCCGCGTTCAATTTTTCCAGCGCATCGGTCATGTTGCCGGTTGTGCCGATGTTCCACGCGGCGAGTTGGGGGCTACCCTATGCCGGCGCCATGGCCGGCATCAAATTTGTCTTTTCGGCGGTCAACGATCCGGCCGTCTTGCACGAATTGATGCTGCGCGAAAAGGTGACTGACAGTGCCGGAGTGCCGACCGTCTGGCTCGCCCACTTCCAGTATTGTGACAAGGAGGAGATTGATCTGCCACCGCTGAAGGCTGCAACAATCGGCGGGTCGGCCTGTCCGCGCTTTATGATCGAGCGGTTGATGAAGAATGGCACGCGCGTGCAGCATGCGTGGGGTATGACCGAAACATCACCTATCGGCACCGTTGGCGGACCAACCTGGGATTGGGACCAGCTTACGTTCGAGCAGAAGGTCGACAAGACACTGAAACAGGGTCGGCCGATCTTCGGTGTGGAGCTACGCATCGTCGATCTTGATGACATGGTAACAGAACTGCCGCGTGATGGCGTGGCATCCGGTGCACTGCAAATTCGCGGCCCCTGGATCATCAAGCGTTACTTCAAGGCAGAGCAGGATGCGGTCAACAATGAAGGGTGGTTCGATACCGGCGATGTGGGAATTATCCACCCTGATGGCACCTTGCAGCTGACCGATCGGACCAAGGATGTGATCAAATCGGGCGGCGAGTGGATCAGCTCGGTTGAG
>CALLQC010000053.1 GCA_938015255.1 uncultured Erythrobacter sp. | reverse complement strand
GAATTGACGCCGGAGCCGCTGGTATTCGTCACCGAATAATCGAACGTGTAGGTGGAACCGTTCACTCCGGTAAGCGTGAAGATCGTCGTTGCCGAAAGCCCGTCGATTGTCTGCCCGTCAGCAAACCCATCATATGTGATGGTAAAGCTTTCCCCGACATCGCCAGCATCGAGCATGATCGGCTCGGCCAAGGCTGGCGCAGCGATGCTGGCGCCGAGTATGGCGAGTCCAGCTGAAATGCTTTTGAAAAAGGTCATGCTATTAAGTCCGAAAGGTTCACTTGAATTTGTTAACCCAATAACACGCAAGGTTCATGCCAAGCGCGGAATGCTGCCGCTTTCCATGGTTAACGAGATCGGCTCGGAAGAGAGAATGTAAACTCCGCCGACAGCAGACATCCTCCGCAGCCCATGAGCCGCGCCATACAGGCAACAAACAAAATGAGGTGGTGCCGCTTACGTGACTCGAACACGTGACCCCATCATTACGAATGATGTGCTCTACCAACTGAGCTAAAGCGGCAATTTTGTGCGCGGCATTCGCGCAAGAAGTGGAGGCCCGAGCCGGAATCGAACCGGCGTGCAAGGATTTGCAGTCCTCTGCGTAACCACTCCGCCATCGGGCCGAGACATTCGATGCCGGGTAAAGGCAGCACCAAACAGAGGGCGCGCACTAGCGATTCGCCGCGATAAAGGCAATCCGCCTTTCGCATTGCAGTGCCGCTTTCTTCGCGACTGGCGAATTTAAGAGCTTACGTGGCGTCACTCTGGACGCGGCGCCCGGTGATCGGCAGATAAACATCATGACTATTGCCAGCTTGCTTGAACCCATCACCGGAAAACCCGGCCCCGTCCGTCTCACCCACGCGGATGAATGGATGCAGGGGCGCACCTTGTATGGGGGCGCATCAGCCCTCGTGGCTTTCACGATGGCTCAGCGGGCCTTTCCGGACCTTCCGCCATTGCGCGCTGGACAGGTCGGTTTTGTGGCGCCTGTGGGTGAAGAGATCGAATTGCACGCGGAAATGGTCCGGCAAGGGCGCAATGTTACACAGGTACGCAGCGAAATCCGTTCCGAGGGCAAGGTCGCACTGACAGCATTCTGGCTGTTTGCGGCGGAACGCGCTGCCAACGCCGTCAGGCCCGCTGATCCGGCGGAAAACTGGCCTGGCATGCCAGAGGCAAATGATCAGGCCATGAAAGGCCAGGGACCGTCATTCATCCAGAACAACTTTGAGCTTCGCTATGGTCAAGCGAAGGACGATGATCACGGAGCGACGATCCGCCGCTGGGCGCGCCTTACCGAGGACCACAACCTTGATCCGGTTAGCAAGCTCGTGCTGATGGGTGATGTGATGCCGCCCGGCGCTATGCGCATCATGCAGCGAATGGGACCGATCAGCTCTATCAACTGGTCATTCAATGTCCTGGATCCGCACACACAATCTGAGGGGGGCTGGTATCTGGCCGAAAATGCGAGCCAGCATGCCGATGCGGGCTATTCATCGGAACGGCTCAGAATGTGGGACAGCGAAGGACGCCAGGTCTTGGACGGGCTTCAATGCGTCGCGGTGTTCGGATAGGCGATCGGCGCGTTCGATTGAGCCGCAAAGACATCAGCTAAACATCTTCGAAAGTCGGTCTGCGCTTGGCCATGCCAGCCATTACCGCCTCAACCTGGTTCTTGGTGCGCATAATCGCATGCTGTTCGATGCTCTCTTCAAGCAGGATCGCATCGGTATCGCGCTCAATCATGGCAGCGTGAAGCCGTTTGGCCCCGCGGATCGCATGCGGATTGCGGTTCGCAATCTCGCTCGCGATTGCGGTCGCGCGTTCTATTGGATTATCATCAACATAGGTCGCCAGGCCGAGGCCCTGCGCCTCCGCGCCCGAAAACTCGCGGTTGGTGTAGACCAGTTCGCGCAGCACATCATCACGCACCAGGCCGCGCCATAGGGCATAGCCGCCCATATCCGGTACAAGACCCCACTTCAGCTCCATGATCGCCATCCGCGTTTCTGGATGCGCAATGCGGATATCTGCACCGCTTGCAATCTGGAGCCCGCCACCAAAGCACACGCCATGCAGCGCGGCGATTACCGGCACTTGCAGCTTGCGCCACTGCATTGCGACCTGCTGGAATTTGTTCGAATTGCCATAGGTGCGCTCCGTGAGTTCCGGCTCGTCGGGGCTCGGTGTACGGGCGAAACTCGCAGTATCCAGTCCAGCGCAAAACGCCTTACCCTCACCTGACAGGACCACCGCCCGCAGGCCTTTCATCCGCTGCAGGACACTGCCCGCCTCGATAATGCGGGCGAACATTTCCGGATCAAGGGCGTTCATCTTGTCGGCGCGGATCAGGCGCACCTGGGCGACCCCATCATCGCCAAGCTCGATGGAAACGCGATCATTGGCGGGCATGGTTGCGGGCAGTGACATGGAAATCCTCACAAGGTTTTTTGTTTCTCGCCGCCATGGTTAGCCATCATGACGCGCAAGTCCAGCCAAGGATCGCTAGTTCGGGCTTCCGGCGTTATTCCACAGGCGCGAACATGATCGGGGGCTGCGGGACATCCAGATAGTATCCCCCGTCCGGATGAGTTGCCAGCATCCCCGCAAGACCGAATTGTTCAAGCTTTCCGCGGACACGGGCAACATGCACAGCGACACTGTTCGTTTCCGTTTCAAAGTCGATCCGCCAGACATCCGCCAGCAATTCGCGGCGAGACATCGCCACGCCCGGCTGTTCGGAAAGACGCCAGAGAAGTTCAAATTCACGCGGATGCAAAGCCAACCAGCGATCTGCCACGCGTCCGTCCCGATGAAACAGATCAAGCGTGATATCACCTGCCTCGCGAAAGCGCGGGATTAACGTGTCTGAATCGGGAAACTCGTTCGAAGCCGCATTGGAGTTCACAAATGCCCCCCTGCCCGCATCGAATAGACCGAGCTTTGTGTGATTATCAGGTGGTCGAGCACCTCAATATCGAGAGCATTTGCAATTGCGATCAATCGCTTCGTCGCGCCAATATCCTCCTTGCTCGGACGGCAAATGCCCGAAGGATGATTGTGCGCGAGGATCAGCGCGTCAGCCTGCAGCTCAAGCGCCTTTGCAAACAGGTCACGCATTCGCAGAGACAGCGTGGCACGATTGCCATAGCCCACCGACGCATCACCCAAGTAAGCGCGGCCAGACCCAAGGAAGATAGCGTGAAACCGCTCGACACTTTGCGGCGGTGTGCAAGTTACAGAACGCAAATAGCCGACCATGCCTGCCCCGGCAGAAGCATTCTGGACGGCGTCTGGAGAATGTTTCGCAAAAGTGGTGTTCATACATTAGCCCTCGGGCTGGAGAGATCCCCGTTCGGCGTCCACGGCTGGCGGTTCGTGACACGCCAGTCGCGGTAGCTGCCGTATTTCTTCTTTCGCAGCACATGGCGGGAAAGCCCGATCGCAAGGAAGAACAGCTGGAACCAGCCGGGTGCCACTACCATCGTGATGTAAGCTACGGGTGAGATTGTTTCGGCAAGCCCCCTGGCAAGGTGAGCGGTCATTGCGAGCACTTGCATTCCTGCTATCCAAAGTGGGTAGTTGCGATTGGCGTAGAGCGCGATCCCGATCCAGCAGACGCCTGCCAGAATATCCATCGTTGCGAGAAATATATCGACGTTGTTGAGCTGATATCCGTCCGTATCGATGAAACCATTGGCCCAGATCGCCAGTTCGCAGAAGATGAGCCAAACCAGAGCCACCGCTCGCTCGGGCGCGCTGCCCCAGATGAGCGCACTTGTTATTACAAAGAGTGCAAGAACATCTTGAAGGACAGCGCGATATTCGGAGGCGAACAGCTCAAGCATGCAATGAAATCAACGAGCAAGTTCGCGCATTTGTTCATCAGGACCGACAGGGGCAGTTTCCTCTGCAGGGATCTCTGTTGGAATTCCAGGATCTCCAGCCATCTGCTCCCGTGCAACCTTGCTCAGTTCGTCGTGGACGCGCAGCAGGCTGGTCGACATCGCGATTGCCTGCGATTCTGCCTGATTGAGACGCATCAGAGCGCGCTGGCCGGTGCAAACTTCGACGCCGGGGTTCTGTCGGGCTGATATCATGGCCTGCTTAAGGCGGGAAAATGCGATCATGGATTCGTCGGCAAGCGCTTCGGCTTCGCGGATAAGTTTTTTCAGATTATGTGCGTCGGAAAGCATACGGTCGGTCATTTTTGCAACTCCGCTTTCCCTCGCTCGGCTAGGAAAAGCCCTGTTCATCCACGGAGACGGTAGCGCGGCCATCCAACGCTTCGCTTATAGCCATTGCCGCTGTCACGGTGAGCACGACTGCTGTCAGCACTCCGAACGCGATCGCCACAATGGCACCAAGGCGAAACAGGACGGCGTGTTCACCGTCGAGCACTCCGGGGACGACTTTCGGCTCACCAGAACGCAACCACGGCGCCTGCTCAATCAACGGCAGAACATCGCTCATCACGAGTTCGCCTTGGTCGACCCGGGAACTGTTTAGCCCTTCAAAAGCGTAACCATGGACCTGACTTTTGCTGTATACAGTTTCGGTTAAGTCCTTAAGCGGGGACTTGAGTTCTTCATTATTTTCTTCTTTTTCAGATGCTTCCTGATTATCTGCGGAATCCAATGTAGCGCGATATTTTTCTACCAGCTCGCCCAGATTTTCGGATTCGAAGATGTCCTTGAGCGCGCGAATGTGCTGGTTGATCCGAGTCTCGGACACACCCAGTTCCTGCGCAATTACTTTGATCGGCATACGCCGGTCGATTCTTTCCATCACGGCGCGCTGCCTTTCGGTCAGCGGCCGCGCCGCAGGGGGCGGCATGGCATCCTCCATTCGATTTACCAGTCTCCCCTTGGTTAACGCATCTCGCCGTGCTTTTCTCCGGATTCTTCGGAAAAATTAGTTAACCCTTGAAAAGACGGATTAAGTTCCGCCGCTATTGATACCGAGTGAGGAAAGGTATCGGCGAACATTGCGCGCAGCCTGCCTAAGTCGCTGCTCATTTTCGACCATGGCGATTCTGACGAAACCTTCGCCATCCTCACCATAACCGATGCCCGGGGCGACCGCGACTTTGGCTTCGGTCAACAATTGTTTGGAAAACTCCAGGCTGCCCATGTCTTTTAGAGCTGGCGGCAAAGGAGCCCACGCAAACATCGATGCTGCAGGTGCAGGAATGTCCCACCCCGCTCTGCCAAAGGCCTCCACCATGACATCGCGGCGCTTGTGATAGAGATTGCGATTGGTTTCGACGATATCCTGCGGTCCGTTGAGCGCCGCACAGGCAGCCGCCTGAATCGGAGTGAAGGCACCGTAATCGAGGTAGGATTTGACCTTGGTAAGCGCAGCGATCAGCGTTTTGTTGCCGACCGCAAAACCCATGCGCCAGCCGGCCATTGAATAGGTCTTGCTCATGCTGGTGAATTCAACGGCCACATCCTTGGCACCCTTGGCCTGCATGATCGATGGCGTCGGCACGCCTTCGTAATAGAGCTCAGAATAGGCCAGGTCCGAAATCAGCCACACCCCGTTCTCGCGCGCCCATTCAACCAGACGTTCGTAAAAGGCGAGATCCACAACCTCTGCAGTGGGGTTGGAGGGGTAGCTCACGACCAGCACTTTCGGACGCGGCACCGATCGGTACAAGGCCGCGTCGAGCAGGCGCCAGTACTCGTCATTCGGCGTTACCGGAACAGAGCGGATCGTCGCCCCGGCAAGAATGAAACCGAAAGTATGGATCGGGTAGGAAGGGCTGGGAGCAAGCACCACATCACCCGGTCCGGTGATGGCGGTGGCAAGACTTGAGAGCCCCTCTTTTGATCCCATGGTCACAACCACTTCGCTCTGAGGATCAAGGTCAACGCCGAAACGGCGATCATAATAGGCAGCCTGAGCCCTGCGAAGGCCCGGTATCCCCTTCGATTGCGAATAGCCGTGTGCATCAGGCTTGGCCGCGACTTCACACAGCTTCTCAATCACGTGCTGCGGCGGAGGCTGATCCGGGTTCCCCATGCCCAAATCAATAATGTCCTGCCCCGCCTGACGCGCTGCGTGCCGCATCGCGTTGACCTCCGCTATCACATAGGGCGGAAGGCGTTGCATGCGGTAGAACTGTTCATCCATTGCGTCGTATACCGTGTTTTGCGTAATCAACGTGTTCTTTGGTGTAATGAAACGTCTAGGGCAAAAGGTGCCGATCTGGGAAGGCGTTTTCGCGAAACTTTCACGCTATGCCCGCATTGGAAGTGTGTATGCTGCGGATAAGCGATCAAGGGATGGATTCGAGACATGGCTAGCAATGACAGCGGCAACCCATTCGGTTCGGGCGAGCAGTTTCGCGCGCTTTTCGACATGGGCGGTGAAGCCATGCGGGAAATGTTTTCGCAGGTGATGCCGCAATCCGGGACTGGTGAAGGGCTGGAATCGGTCCTGCCCAACGGCATCGGGCCTGGTGATCTTGCGGAATGGGGCAAAGCGAGTGCCGAACTGCAGAAGATGTGGCTTGAGTTCGTGACCCATCAGGCAAAGTCTGCGGCTCAAAATGCGACCAAAGGCAAAGGCCTGCTCGATCCGGCACAATGGCTCACAATCTCGCAAGGGATGGTTCAGCAGTTTCCGAAAGGTGCATTCGATGCCCAAACGAAATTGGCGCAGGACCAGCTCGCTTTGTGGAAAGGCGTTCTGGAGCAATTCGTGTCATCCGCGGCAAAAGGCGGCGCTGGCAAGGATGAGGATACCCCCGCTCTGCCGATGAAGGACCGGCGGTTCGCCGATCCCGCGTGGCGAGAGCACCCCGCCTTTGCGATCCTGCACCAGACCTATCTGATGCTGACCCAGTATTTCCAGCAATCGGTGCGATCGATGGAAGGGCTGGATAAGGAGAAACGCAAACAGCTGGAATTTGCCGTTACTGCGCTTTCCGAAGCGATGAGCCCGGACAATTTCCTTTTGACCAATCCCGTCGTGATGAAGCGGACGATCGAGACAAAGGGCCAGAATCTGGTTCGCGGAATGCGCCATCTGATCAACGATCTGAAGCGCGGTCAGTTGACCCATACCGATCCCGACGCGTTCACACTGGGGAAAAACCTTGCTGCAACGCCGGGTAAGGTGGTGCACGAAACGCCAATGTTCCAGCTGGTGCAATACAGCCCTTCGACCAAGGACGTGTACGAAGTGCCGCTGGTAATTTTTCCGCCGTGGATCAACCGTTTCTATATCCTCGATCTGACACCAAAGAAAAGTTTCATCAAATGGGCCGTCGATCAGGGGCTCACCGTGTTCGTTGTCAGTTGGAAATCGGCTGATGAAACCATGGCGGATATCATCTGGGACGATTACATCCGCGCGCAGATCGAGGCGATCGATACAATTCGCGAGCGACTGAAGGTGCCGCATGTTCACGCAATCGGTTATTGCGTCGCCGGTACTACGCTTGCCGCGACGCTCGCGCTGCTCGCGCGCCGCGATGAGGCGAGCAAGGTAAAGAGTGCGACATTCTTCACCGCACAGGTCGATTTCGAAAAGAGCGGTGAACTTAAGCATTTCATCGACGAGGGCCAGCTGGAGATGATCAGCAACCTTTCATCTCAGGGCTATCTTGACGGGCGCTATCTCGCTGCGACTTTCAACGCGCTGCGCGGGAAGGACCTGATCTGGAATTACGTCGTCAACAACTATCTGCTTGGCGAAGACTACCCCGCTTTTGACCTGCTGCACTGGAACGGCGACGTCACCAACCTGCCATCAAAATGGCATAACGATTACCTGCGCGATCTTTATCGCGACAATAAGCTGGTTGTTCCCGATGCCCTGTCAGCCGACGGGACACCGATTGATCTCACCAGAGTAGAGACACCCAGCTTCGTACAGGCGGGACGCGAGGATCACATTGCTCCTGCAGAGAGCGTCTGGCGCCTGACTGATCACTTTGCCGGACCGCTGGAGTTCCTGCTTGCAGGCTCAGGACACATTGCCGGGGTGGTCAATCCACCGGCTGCAGGCAAATATCAGTATTGGGTCGGAGACAGCAACGCGCCCTCGCTCAAGGCTTACATTGAAAGCGCGGTGGAACATCCTGGTAGCTGGTGGCCGCATTGGCTTGATTGGCTCGCGAAACAAGACAGCGCCAAAGTCGCGGCGACCGGCAAACGCAAGCCTGGCGGGCGCGGCGACGCCGTGGTCGAAGATGCACCGGGACGCTACGTCAAGACACGCTGACGTTACTTTTACTCGGAATTTCAATGCTTAAGGCACTTATTGTGCAGTGCACAAAAAACTCTTGACTTCGCAGCTGCGATGTCTATTTTGTGCATCGCAACATAAGACGAGGAAACCATGGCAGAAGCCAACACTCAATCAAAGATCGACGCGGCCACTGAGAAAGCTCAGGCAGATGCAGCATCGAAGAAGGCAAATGCTGAGACGGTAGCGAAAGCCGTAGAAGCAGATGCACCCAAAGCAGAGGTGAAGCCCGCAGCTGTCGCGAAAGCGGTAAAGGCTCCGGCCAAAAAAGCTCCGGCCAAGAAAGCTCCAGCACGCAAGACCGCTGCGAAAAAGGCACCTGTCAAGAAGACAGCCGCCAAGAAAACACCTGCAAAGAAGACTGCAGCGAAAAAGACACCTGCGAAAAAGCCGGTCGCCAAAAAGGCGCCTGCGAAGAAAGCAGCGAACACAAACACGACCACCAATCCGGTCACCAAACTCAAGGACACCATTATGGCTACTGCTGAGAAAACCGATTTCACCGCCACCGCAAAAGAAATGGCCGCTACCGCTCAAGAGCGCGTGAAGGCTGCTTACGCCAATGCAAGCGAATTCGCTGGCGATTTTGGCGAGTTCAACAAGGCCAATGTCGACGCGGTTGTCGAAAGCGGCAAGATCTTCTTCACCGGCGCCCAGGACCTCGTTCGCGAGAACGTTGAAACCGGCAAGACCGTTGTTGAGACTGTAACCGAAGACGCCAAGAAGATGGCTTCGATCAAGTCGCCAACCGAACTGTTCCAGCTCCAGGGCGAACTTGCACGTCGCAACTTCGACGCTGTCGTTGGTTACGGCTCGAAGCGCACCGAAGCATGGGTAAAGCTCTACAACGACGCTTTCGCTCCGATTTCGAACCGCGTCAGCGTGGCTGCAGAGAAAATCTCGAAAGCTGCCTAAGCAAACAAGCTTTCTGGACCGGGCCTCTCCTCTCTCTCCCAATCCCGGTTCATGAAAACGGCGCATAGCGCCAGGCCGGATAGACCAATGCGTCTGTCCGGCCTTTTGCTATCAGCGCAGCATTGGCTCGCCGCAGCAACACTCAGCGCGGCGCATTGTTAATCCCGATCGAATATGGTCGTCTAAGAATCCTTGCGATCACCGCATTGAACACCATAATGGAATGCCATGGTAACGCCCCGCCCCTCCGCTGATCTCAACGACTTCACGCTTGCGCTCCCGCCGCTATGCGCCGGTGATGCTGGCAAGGATGACGATCCGGGCACGGACGGCGAAGCCGGCGTCGCAACGAAGACCCGCACCAAACCGAAAAAGCCGAGCCAGTATAAGGTTCTGCTCCTCAACGATGATTACACCCCGATGGAATTCGTTGTGATGGTCCTGAAGCGGTTCTTTTCCATGGACCTTGAGCAGGCCACGCGGGTCATGCTGCACGTGCACCAGAAAGGCGTGGGCGTGTGCGGTATCTTCCCATACGAAGTGGCGGAGACGAAGGTAAACCAGGTGATGGATTTTGCGCGGCAAAACCAGCATCCGCTGCAATGCACGCTTGAAAAGGCGTGATCCGCTAACGGACTGTGAGGCAGCCCCACCATCCGGAACCTGATCCCGCCGGCCCCGGTCAGGAAAGCGTGTGGGATTATCCGCGCCCCGCAATCTGCGAGGAGGCACACCGCCGCATTCAGATCATTCATCGCGGCAAAACGATTGCTGATACAGCGGATGCCTGGCGCACGCTGGAAACGAGTCACCCGCCGACCTATTACATCCCGCCGGCGGATATCGCGATGCAACTGATGCGCCCCAATCCGCACCGCTCGCTGTGCGAATGGAAAGGCCAGGCATCGTATTGGGACCTTGTCACCGGGGCTGACACCCTTCGCGCTGTGGCATGGTCTTACCCCAATCCAACAACAGCCTTCGCCCCGATCCGCGATCATCTGGCATTCTATCCAGGCCCTCTCGACGAATGCCTGGTTGACGGGCAGATGATTACGCCGCAGCCGGGTCAATTCTATGGCGGCTGGATCAGCCAGTACGAAGCGGGACCATTCAAAGGCGGACCGGGCAGCCGGTTTTGGTGATCGCACAAATGATGCAGAAAGCATGACCAGGTGGAATTTTCGCGCTATGGGCCGCGCAAGACTTGATCCTCAGGCAAACGAAGGCCCATTACAGCACCGTGTTGAAAGCCATCCCCAGTCTTGACCGGTATATATTCCGGCTGGTGATCGTGCCGATGCTGGGCGTATTCGCGCTGGCGGCATCATTGCTGTTGCTCGACAAGATGCTGCGGCTGTTCGACTTCGTCGCGGTTGAGGGCGGACCTATTGGTGTGGTCTTCAAGATGCTCGGCGCGCTGATCCCGGAATACGCCAGCCTTGCTATCCCGCTTGGCTTGCTGCTCGGCGTGCTGCTCGCTTTCCGGAAGCTGGCAACATCATCGGAACTGGATACGATGCGCGCGGTCGGTCTGTCCTATTGGCGTCTGCTGCGTGTGCCGTATGCAATCACGCTTGTGCTTGTGGCAGTGAACGTCGCGCTGGTCTTCTACATCCAGCCGGTCAGCCGCTATTATTACGAACAGATGGAATACGAGCTGCGCTCTGGTGCGCTCGGCGCCTCGATCAAGGTTGGCGAATTCACCACTCTCGCTGATCGCATGGCGCTGCGGATTGAAGAGAGCGAGGATGATGGCAGGAGACTAATGGGGATCTTCGCCCGGGTCGCGAACGAACGCGGCCAGGTGCTATCCATCACGGCGCGGGAGGGATCTTTCCTTGCCACGTCCGATAGCCCGGACACGATCATCCTGCGTTTGAGCGAAGGCTCAATCATCCAGGATACCGGCAGCGAGACACCGCGGGTTCTTTCTTTCAGTCGCCATGATCTGCCGATCGACTTGCCTGCCATCGAGCAATTCCGCGAACGCGGGGATGCGAGCCGCGAATATATTTTGCCTGAATTGCTGAGCATCGGCTGGAGCAAGGATGCCGCTGTCGATGAACAAAACGCATCGCAGGCTAGCTTCAATTTCCGGCTGGTCGAGGTTGTCATGATGCTGCTTATGCCGCTGCTGGCCGTGGCCCTCGCCATCCCGCCAAAGCGATCGACCAGCGCGCTCGGTGTGTTCGTATCGATCATCATGGTCGTCGCCTATCACAAGGTGAATCAATACGGGGAGGATGTCGCCGCGCTTGGCCGGATCGATCCGATTATCGCCTTGTGGGGGCCATTCGTGATTTTTGCGGCGCTGATATTGTGGATGTATCACCGCGTTGCGCACGTGCCGGGCGGACAGGCGATCGGCGCGCTCGAAACAGTCTTTGCCAAAGTGTCGAAAAAGGTCGCCAAGATCTTTGCCCGGCGCCGCCCCAAATCGGCATTACCCGAAGATGCCGACCCGCAATTGGCAGCCGCCGAATAGGCGCATTCCTTGAGAACCCATGCAGCTCGATTTCTTCCCCTCGCGTTCACTCACGCTGTATCTCGCCAAGATGTTCATCGTGCGGATTCTGGCCGTGCTGATTATGCTGGTGCTGGTGCTAATGGCGCTGGATCTACTCGGCTCGACCGGAAAAATCCTTGAACCTGACGGCAATGGCCAGGCCGAGATCATCCGATACGCCGGACTGAGAATACCGCAGCTTGTTTCCCGCTTCCTGCCCTATTCTGTACTGCTTGCGACGCTCATCACCCTCGTTACGCTCAATCAGAACAGCGAAGTCGTGGCGATGAAGGCGGCTGGGCTCTCCGCTCATCAGGTGCTCGCTCCGCTATTGCTCACAGCCGGCATTGTCGCGCTGTTCAGTTTTGCGTTTAACGAACGGGTCGTAACCCGCGCCAATTCGACACTAAAGGCATGGGAAGCGGTCGATTATGGTCCGATCCCGCAGGAAACCGGCGTCCGCTCCAATGTCTATCTGACCGACGGCGATGATATCCTGATGGCGACAACGCTGACTGGATCGGGTGACAACATTCGCCTGACAAATGTAACATGGTACGAGCGCGCTGCGGGCGGCATCACGCGGCGACAGGTCACAGCAACCGGCGCTTCCTATGCAGCGCCGGGCTGGGTGCTGGAGAACCCCGTCAGCTTCGATGTGGGCAGCGCTGAAACCGAATCGCTTGAAACTCTGGTGGTCGGCGAAAACCTGACCCCCGAGCAGATTGACCTGCAATCGATCGATCCGGACGGGCAGAGTTTCTGGGAATTGTACGAAACGATCCAATCCTATGAGGCTGCGGGTCGGCGCACTTCGGAAATGCGTGCCAATTGGTGGCACCGGATTTCCGGGCCGCTTTCGGCTTTGCTTATGCCGCTGCTCGGTTCGATAGCAGCATTCGGACTTGCGCGTTCCGGTCAGCTGTTTGTGCGTGCTGTGATCGGTATGGCGTTGGGCTTTGCCTATTTCGTGGTGGACAATGCTGCGCTCGCCATGGGCAGCTTTGGCGGATACCCGCCCTTCCTCGCGGCTTGGGCACCGTTTCTGCTGTTTCTGCTGGTGGGCGAAACGGTCTTGATACGGACCGAGGAATAGCGGGCGCGGACATGGCCGATTTCGCCATCCGGCTTGCCCGGACCTCAGATGCGGAGGCATTTCACCTGGTGGAAGAGGACGCCGCCGGTCTGCTGCGAGAAGACCCGTCACTCTCGGGCATTCCCGTGCCGCCCTCAACAAGCGCACAAAGTTACCGCGCTGTCATAAAGAAAGGGCAATGCCTCACCGCGGCGATAGGCGATGAGGTGATCGGCTTCGCTGCTGCTGGCCGTGTGGGGAGAGAATTGCACCTGCACGAGCTGAGCGTCGCGCGCCAGCATCAGGGCAGGCGGATCGGCTCAACGCTCCTTCGGGCACTCAAGATCGACGCGGCAAATTCGGGTGTAAGCGCCATAACGCTGAGCACTTACCGCGAGATTCCGTGGAACGCGCCCTTCTATGCCAAACATGGATTTGTAGAGGTCGAAAACTTCGAAGGTCGCTCTCATCTGGCCCAGTCGCTCGAGGATGCGGTTGCTATCGGCATCCCGCGCGAGAGCCGCTGTGCGATGATTTGTTTTCTAGACTGAGGAAAGCGCGGATCAGCGCTTGATCATCGTGCTGCGCGCGATCCGCCCGACAAGCGGGAACATGCCCGCATGGTTGGCCCCTTCATAGGTCGATCCATTGCCCAGCTCGCGCTTAAGGCGGCGATGCGCCTCAGGCAGGTCGTGATACGGCATCGAAGGCATCAGGTGATGCAGCGCGTGGTAACGCAGGCCCACGGGCGCCCAGACCTCCGCAATTCTGCCAGGTGGCGGAACATTCACACTGTCGAGGAACTGCGCGGTCACCGTCATGGCCTCGCCCTCGTTCTCCCACAAATGCGCCACCAATGTGCGCAGCTGATTGAGCACTGCGGCGAGAGAGGCGATGGCCAGCGCTATGAGTAGCGGGCGCCAGTCAATTACCAATGGGCTGAGGAGGATGGCGATAGCCCAGATGCTTGCCGATATCTCCTGCCACAGCACCCGTTTGCGAAACTCACCTTCGGGTGGTTTGCGGCGGAATACAGGATTGATCGAGAGCGAAGAAAACCGTTCCCACACAAACCTGCGAACCGGCGGCACAACCACACCGACTGGCACCAGAATGCCAAACCGCACGATCAGCGCAATCGGCGCAAGCAGCGCGACGAGTACAAATAACGGCAAGCTCCAAGGTTTCATCAAGGCAAGCGGCAGATATTCGGGATCCTCGACCGTGCCATATTGCGTGCGCTTATGATGGATCACATGCACGCCTTCATACATGAAGCTGGGTGTCAGCATCGGTATGCCGACCATCAGGTTCCAGCCGAGCCGGAAACCAGGCAGCGCGCTCTTCTTGATATGTGTAAGCTCGTGAATGAACATCAGCGCGCGGTACAGCGCGAGCGCGGCTATGATCCCTGCGGCGATTGTGATGGCAAGGCTGGATGAAAGGATTGCAACTGCAATCCCGGCATAGCCGACACCGGCCGAAATCAGCATGTCTGGCCAATAGACGCCGGCCTTCGCCTCCCCCAGATCCTTAGTCAGGTCACGGGCAGCGCGCAGCATGTCCTTGTCATCTTCGGTCTGGTAATCCGCACGCACAGCGCGCCGCTCTGCAGGGGCGGCGTTGGCGGCATCTTTGGCCGAAATCTGGTTCTGCTGTACATTCATCGGTTCAAACTCGGTGCCCCCTTACCGCAAAACGGATCACGGGGCCAAATAGGATGTGTTGGCAAGAGTGATCGACTGGCTTGCTTGTTAGACCTTTTAGAGGCCACAGACGCATTGAAGCAAAACAATACGGGGCGAGCCGCGTGACGGATGCACAAATAAGCATTGAACCGATAAACAACAAGAAAGGCCGTGCGCGTTTTGTTGATCTGGGACGCGCCTTTGCCGCCCGGCTTGATCATTCCGTACCGCAGCTTCGCAGCGAGATGCTGGAGCTTGTTGACCCAGCGAAAAACCCTTTCTTCGGTCATGCGCGCGCGCAGCTGTTTATCGCGCATCGCGCTGGCAAGCCCGTTGGGCGGATATCGGCTCACATTGATGAACAGGCGTTGAAAATGCCCGAAGAGCAGGGCTTTGGTCCGGGCGCTGGGCAATTCGGATGTTTCGATGCGGAAGACCAGGCAGTTGCAGAGGTTTTGATCGCGACTGCGGAAGCATGGCTGCGCGAGCAGGGTGTGAAGCGGGTGCTGGGCCCGATCTCCCTATCTGTTTGGGAAGAGCCCGGGCTGCTGGTGCGCGGGCAGAATCATTCGCCCATGATCATGATGGGGCACCACCCCGCGCAGTACCAGAACTGGATCGAAGGCGCGGGATATACTCCGGCCAAGCGCCTTTACACCTATGACCTCGAAGTTGCGGAGGATTTTCCGCCCATTGTGCAGCGGATAGTGAAGTCTGGTGAGCGTAATGACCGGATCAAGGTTCGCCGCGTGAACAAGGCGCGCTGGGATGAAGAGGCGGAAATCGTTCTCGGCATCCTGAATGACGCATGGTCAGACAATTGGGGCTTCGTGCCTTTCACGCCTGAAGAGGTGGCCTATGCCGGAAAAAAGCTGAAGCCGATCATCAATGAAAGGCTCAACATGATTGCCGAACTGGACGGAAAGCCTGTTGCCTTCATGCTGACCTTTCCCGACATCAATGACGTTTTAAAGAAGATCGACGGCAAGCTTTTTCCATTCGGTTGGTTCCACTTGCTGCGCTGGCTTCGCAATCCGCAAGGTGCGGGAATGCGTGTGCCATTGATGGGTGTGCTGAAAGAGCTGCACAATACGCGGCTCGCCAGCCAGCTCGCTTTCATGATGATCAGCGCAATCCGCAAAGAAGCCCATGAGACATTTGGCTCAAAGCGCGGAGAGATTGGCTGGATCCTTGAAGACAACAAAGGAATGGTCGCGATTGCCGATACCATCAACAGCTCTATCAACCGCGAATATGTCATCTACGAAAAGCACCTGAGCGCAGCGGATTAATTCGGCTACTTAGGCAAGAAAAAAGGCCTCCACTTGGGAAAGTGGAGGCCTTCGGGATCGTATCACCAGCCGCTTGGACGGGAGGGGGGTCTCGGCGGTGATAAATTGAAAATGCACGGAAACGAGACCGGTTCCCTGATCTAAAAAAATTTTTGGATCTTTTTGGATCGACCCGAATTTTACGTACAACTACAGTGCCAAAGCACCGTTGATCATTGGGGGGCGACGTAGCACGCGTTAGAGGCTAAGCCCCCGCTTACGGCCCCTTGTCACGGGGTTACACAGGAAAGAGAATGCCATGTCGCTAGGTCAGAAAGTTGCAGAAAACCTTCCCTATCTCAGGCGCTATGCCAGGGCATTGACCGGGTCACAAAAAACCGGCGACGCATTTGTCCGTGCAACCCTGGAGGCGGCGCTTGCAGACGATGAACTGAAATCATCCTTGGAAGGCGGGCGTGTTCCCCTTTACCGCGCATTCAACAAGCTTTGGGAAAGTGCACATGTCGAAATAGACGATGCCGCACCCAGCAGTGGAGAACACGAGGCTGGCGCTCAGAGCAGCCTGCAAGTGATCACACCGGTACACCGTCAGGCCCTGCTCCTCACAACGCTCGAAGATTTCACCGTAGCACAAGCCGCGATAATCATGGGGCTTAAGACAGACGAAGTGGACGCCCTCGTCAATCAGGCAATCAGCGAAATCGACCGAGAGCAGGCTACCAGCGTGCTTATCATCGAAGACGAGCCGCTGATCTCGATGCAGCTGGAAGATCTCGTTTCCTCGCTGGGGCATGAGGTCTGCGGCACTGCGGCTACTCGTACGCAAGCGCGTGAAGCGGTGGGTAAAGCAACACCAGGTCTGGTGCTTGCAGATATCCAACTCGCGGATGGCTCTTCGGGCCTCGATGCGGTTGATGACATTCTCGCAGATTCGAAAGTGCCGGTAATCTTCATCACCGCCTATCCGGAGCGACTGCTGACAGGTGACCGGCCCGAACCGACATACCTTGTGACAAAGCCTTTTCAGGAAAAAACGGTTCGTGCCGCGATCAGCCAGGCGTTGTTCTTCGGCTCAAGCCAGCCGATCGCTTAGCCTGCGGCGGCCTGTTGGCCTTCGCGCAGCTTGAATTTATCCCGGCGTCTGATCGGCACCCGCATTACGCAGCGAACGCCGCCGGGTGCGAAGTCGAGATCGACAGGCTGTTTGAGCTCGTGCGCGATAATCTTTTCGATCAACTCGGTGCCAAAGCCGCGGTGCCTGCTAGAAGCCACAACCGGGCCGCCGCGCTCCTGCCATTCCACCTCTGCAAGCTGTTCGCCTACCAAAGTCCAGCTGATCGTAACCTCGCCCCCCGGCGCGCTGAGCGCCCCGAACTTAGCGGCGTTTGTTGCCAGTTCATGGATCGCCAGTCCGAAAGACAGCGCATCATTGGGGGCCAGCAGGACCGACGGCCCGTCAATCACAACAGTGCTGTCCCCCACGGAACGCGCGTGGCGCATTTCGGCCTCGACTACATCACGGATTGCCGTTGCCCCCCACTCGCTGCCTGTCAGCAGATCGTGCGTGGCCGATAGCGCCCTGATCCGCCCCTCAAGGCTGTCTGCAAAGTCATCCAGATCGCTGGAGCGGCGCCGGGTGAGGGAAAGGATCGACAGAACGTTTGCCAGGGTGTTCTTGACCCGGTGGTTCAATTCACGGGTAAGAGAGTCGCGGATCGAATTTTGCTGCTCAAAATAGGTGATACGCCTCTGGTCTTCCTGGGCCTGCTGAAACACGAACCGCGCCAGCACTGTCAGCAAACTTGCCGAAGCCAGACCGAACAACAGGGTAACCATGGAAAGGGGCGCGAGCATTTGCGCCTGGGTATCTTCCACCAGCAACACGAAGTCCCGGTCTGCGATCGTGACCCGTTGTTCAATCGACCTCGTCGCAGAACCATCAAGCCTGCGATCGACCAGCAAATTCTGGCCGCTGCGCTCGCTATCAAACAACTGTATGCTCAGGTCAGAGCTGCCAGACTGATCGATCGCTGAATCGAGAAACTTCGATGCACTAAAAGAGCTGTACACAAACCCCGCAAGGCTGCGCTCGAATTCGCGCGTCGCCGGATCGCCCTGGTAGACCGGCATGAAGATTTCGAAACCCTTTGCTGCACCGGCACCATCCTGTGCGATGATGATGGGCGATGAAGCGGTGGGCCGAACAGTGCGGCGCGCCTCTTCCATCGCTGCCGCTCGCGCAGGGTCGGAATACATATCAAAGCCAAGCGCACGCTGGTTTCGCGCAGTGTCCGGCGAAGCATAGAGCACCGGTGCGAAAGTTCGCAGCGAGTTGCGCTGCGCCTCGGTCGGCTCCGGGCGAAACCTTGGAAAACCGGGCTGATCGCGGCGGACGGCTTCGATGAACTCCGCCTTCTTCCAGCCCGGCATAGCCTCGATCCAGCCAATCCCTTCTGCGCCTTTGTAATCGAGATCCAGACGCAGCTCGCTAACAAACTGGCTGAAAGCCTGCGGTGTGACCTCATCAACATTCGCAAACAGCGCAGCGCCGGCGCGCAAATAGGCTGCAAAACTGTTGCCGCGCCGCTCCAGATTTGATGCCACAGACTGTGCGTGCTGCCGGATCTGCGCATTTTCGCGCGCGTTCACATTGCTTTCGATCGCGAAGATACTGAAAGCTGTGATCGCCGAGATGACGAGGAAAATGGCCATCGGCACAGCGCGCGGAAAGGTCAGCAGCCACCGGCGAACGGTGCTGGCCTGCTCCTGTGTCCTGATGTCCGCGCTGCTCACTTCAGCTCTCCACACTCTTTTGTGTGTCAAGGGAACCATACAGCAGGCACATCGTTCCCATACTGGCTTCACGCGATTTACACGAGCTTTAAGACGAGCTTTAAGCGGCCATATCAATCAAAAAGTCTGAGAGATCTCTTTCAGTTCAGAGTGGAAAAATGGCGACGGAACACAGAAACGACAAGGCGCCGGAAGGCGGCTCAAAATCAGGCAAGGCCAAGGGCAAGCCCGATTGGAGCGATGGCCTGCGCCAATTGTATGATTCAGTCGTGGACGAGCCGCTCCCCGATAGCTTCGCCGACCTGCTGAACCAGCTTGATGACAGCTCGGATCAGGAAGGCGATTGATGGCGGGCGACGTTAAAGAGACACCGAAGCGCACCGCTGCCGAAAAGGCGGCCTTCAAACGCGAACTTACCGAAGTCGTGCCGCACCTGCGTGCTTTTGCGCGCGGGCTTTGCGGGCGTCCGGACATGGCCGATGACCTTGTTCAGGAAACGATGCTCAAGGCATGGGCTGCACAAGACCGGTTCGAGCCTGGCACATCGATGCGGGCATGGACCTTTGTTATCCTTCGCAACGCGTATCTCACGGATATGCGCCGGAACCGCTTTCGCGGGGAATATGACGAAGGCGTGGCCGAACGCATCCTCACAGCGCCGGCCGGACAGGAGGAACCAATCCACCTGTCAGACATGCACCGGGCGCTTCTCACCCTTCCGCCTGAGAGGCGGGAGGCGCTGCTTCTGGTTGGCGCGGGCGGATTTTCCTATGAGGAAGCAGCCGAAATCTGCGGCTGCGCAGTCGGTACAATCAAGAGCCGCGTGGGCCGCGCGCGTGCAACGCTGAATTCCATGCTCGATGACGGCGATATACCCCAGCGTTCGATAGAAGATGCCGGCGCGCACAAGGCGATTCTGGAAGAGCTGGATGAAGTGGCCGCCGGGAACGGGATCGCAGCTGCGAAACTTTAATCCGCATTCCTGTCGACCGCCGAAGTAACCGCGACATTCATCGTCACGTTGGCCAGCGTACGCATGATATCGGGAAGCATTTCCACTGCGACCAACAAAGCCAGCGGCTCAATGGGCACGCCCATCGCAAGCGCGATCGGTCCGATTGAAACGACAAAGCTGATCGAGCCGGGCAGGCTCACCGATCCAATCGATATGATCACGCCGATCAATATACCTACGATCATGAGCGCAGGCGGAACATCGATACCCGCAAGAGCCGCGACATAAAGAGCGACCGCCAGATTCATAGCCACGCTGGTTGACCGGAAAATCGCAACCGCCAGTGGCAGCACAAACTCACTCGTCTCAGGTTTGAGCCCCAGCCGGTTTGAACTGTCCAGCATCGCAGGCAGGCTTGCGAGCGAACTTTGCGTCGAAACCGCCACCGCCTGTGCCGGGATGATGGCCTTTGCAAAGCGCAGCGGGCTGATCCCGCCCAGTGCCCATGCGACGGCGTAAGCGAGCACCAGGATGAAACCGCCCATGGCAGAAACGACAAGGATGTAATGCGCGAGGGCGGCAAACGCCCCTCCCCCACTGCGCAGACCCACTCCAAACGCCAGTGCCATGACCCCCGCCGGCGCAAGCCACAGCACCCAGCCGATGATCAGCAGCATCGCATTTGCCAGCGCATGGAAAAAACCAAGCAACGTCGCGCCTTGCATTTTAGGCAGCCGAGAAATCGCAACCGCCAGCAGCGCGAAGAAGATTGTGAGCGGCAGCATCGCCGTTTCGGCAGCTGCAGAAATTACATTGGGGGCAATGAGCGATTTGGCGAATTCGAGCACGCCGGGAACCACCTGCTCGCCGTCAGGCACTTCAGCCAGAAACCCGCTCGCCGCCTCAGGAATTGGCAATAGCTGGAGCACAAACGGCATCGCCGCCGCGGTAAAGACGCCGCCCGCGATTAAAACACCGAACACCAGCACGAGAAACTTCACCGCCGCCGCGCCAGCACGCGCAGCGCCGATCATCTGGGCAATCCCCAGCACCAGCAAACTCGCCACCAGCGGTATGATCGTCATCTGCAAGGCACGCAGCCACAGCGTCCCGATCAAGGCGATCAGATCGAGCAGCCACTGCGAAAGCCCACTGCCCGACAATAGCATTCCAAGCCCCAGACCCGCTGCCAAAGCGATAGCCGTGGCGACCACAGGCAGCCGTATCGACACCAGTTCAAACCCCTGTTCCGGTATCTGGCCTGTAAAATTGCTCAAAGAACTGGCTCCTTTTGCCCTGCATGCCCTTCCCTTCGCGCGATAACCGCGCCAGAAGCGGCTGACAAATGCACGCTGCGAAACAGGGAAAAGTAATCGAGCATGGGACGCAAGTTTTTCGGCACTGACGGGATCAGGGGACGCACCAATGCCGGTGTGATGACCGCCGCCACAGCAATGCGCGTGGGGCAGGCAGCAGGCAATTATTTCGTGCGCGGCAAACATCGTCACCGCGTGGTGATTGGCAAGGATACGCGGCTTTCCGGCTATATGATGGAAAGCGCGCTTGTCGCCGGTTTCACCAGTGTCGGCATGGATGTGATCATGACCGGTCCGCTGCCCACTCCTGCCATCGCGCTACTCACGCGTGAAATGCGCGCGGATCTGGGCGTGATGATCTCAGCCAGCCACAACCCTTACGCCGATAACGGCATCAAACTGTTCGGCCCGGACGGGTTCAAGCTATCCGATGAGGCTGAGGCTGAAATCGAGCGCCTGCTGGAAGAACCGCCAAAACTCGCCGAAGCGGAGGGGATTGGCCGCGCGCGCCGGATCGAGGATGCCCGCGGCCGCTATATCCATGCAGTCAAGGATTCTGTCGCCAGCGAGGTCAGGTTCGATGGGCTGAAAGTCGTCGTCGATTGCGCCAACGGCGCTGCATATCAGGTGGCGCCATCAGCCATCTGGGAACTGGGCGCGGACGTTGTTTCGCTCGGCGTGACGCCCAATGGCACAAATATCAATGATGGCGTCGGTTCGACTGCGATCGAGGCTTTGCAGGCCAAGGTTGTCGAGGAAAAAGCCGATATCGGTATCGCGCTGGATGGGGACGCTGACCGGCTGATTGTGGTCGATGAACAGGGTCGCGCGGTCGACGGCGATCAGATCATGGCACTTGTCGCTACCAGAATGCACGAAAAGGGCGCGCTGACCGGCGGAGGAATTGTCTCCACCGTCATGTCCAATCTGGGGCTTGAACGGTATCTCGAAAGGCTCGGACTGAAACTTGAGCGCGCCAAGGTCGGCGATCGCTATGTGCTGGAAAAGATGAAGGCGGGCGGATTTAACGTCGGCGGCGAACAATCGGGCCATATGATCCTGCTCGACCATGCGACCACCGGCGATGGGACCGTTGCCGCCCTGCGCGTGCTCACCAGCCTTGTGCGCTCGGGCAAGCCGGCAAGCGAAATCCTGCATCTGTTCGACCCGGTGCCGCAATTGCTAAAGAATGTCCGCTATGAAGGCGGCACGCCGCTGGAAAACGAAACGGTCAAATCGGTGATAGCATCCGCCGAAAGCGAGCTTGAAGGAAGCGGGCGGCTGGTCATTCGTCCGTCAGGGACTGAGCCGGTGATCCGCGTGATGGCAGAAGGCGATGACAAGTCTCAGGTCGAATCTGTGGTTGACCGTATCTGCGACGCCGTGCGCGCAGCGACCTGACAGGAGCGAACCATGCTTGAGATGCGCCCCGATTGCGAACGCTGCGGCACCGATTTGCCTGCGCAAGCGCCAGGCGCATTCATTTGCAGTTTCGAATGCACTTTTTGCGCGTCCTGCGCGGAGGCGCTCGATGATCGCTGCTCCAATTGCGGCGGCGAACTGATGGATCGCCCGACCCGCGCGGTAAAGCTGCACGACAAATATCCACCCGGTTCCGAACGGAAGTTCAAAGGATGAAACGTCTGCCGCCCCGCATCCTCTCGATAGCCGGATCGGATTCGTCCGGCGGCGCGGGCATTCAGGCCGATATCAAAACCATCGCCATGCTGGGCGGCTATGCAATGACGGCGATAACCTCCGTCACGGCGCAAAACACCGTCGGCGTGCAGGCAATCGCACCTATGGCAGGAGACGTTGTGGCGAAGCAGATCCGCTCTTGCATCGATGATATCGGCGTTGATGCGGTCAAGATCGGAATGCTTCACGACGCAGAGATCATTGCTGGCACCGTGGAGGCGCTCACCGGGGTCAAAGCACCGATAATTCTCGACCCGGTCATGATCGCGACAAGCGGTGCAGCGTTGATCGATCCGGAGGCGATAACAGCGCTGCGCGAAGGTCTGTTTCCCATGGCGACGCTGGTAACCCCCAACCTGCCCGAGCTTGGCCATCTGCTCGGACGCAATCTGACAGACAGCTCTCAGATGGCCGGTGCAGCAGAAGAACTCTCAAACGCCACTGGTGCAGCAGTGCTGGCAAAGGGCGGGCACACGTCGGATGCGCGGATCATCGACATCCTGTATCAGCCGGGGCCGAATGCGCGCGCTGTCCAATTCGACCACGCCCGCATCGATACCCCGCACACGCACGGCACGGGCTGCACACTCTCATCCGCGATCGCGACCCTGATGGGCCATGGTCAATCGCTTGAGCATGCCGTTAGACTGGCGCGCAATTTCGTGCGGGCAGCCATTGAGAGCGCACCTGGGTTTGGTGAGGGCAACGGTCCGCTTGGCCATCAGGCCGTGCGGACACTCGATTAGCTGTCGAGCTCGTAAAATTCGGCGATGTGCGACCAGGCATCCTCTGCCGTTTCACACCAGCGGAACAAATCGAGGTCTTTCTTGGAGATCGTGCCTTCCTCGGCAATCGCTTCAAAATCAACGACGCGGGTCCAGAAATCCTTGCCGAACAGCAGGATGGGTAGCGGCTTCATCTTGCCAGTCTGGACGAGTGTGAGCAGTTCGAAGAACTCGTCGAAGGTGCCAAAACCGCCCGGAAACACCGCCACGGCCCGCGCACGCAGCAGGAAGTGCATTTTGCGCAGCGCGAAATAATGGAAATTGAGCGACAGGTAGGGCGTCACGTAAGAATTGGGCGCCTGTTCGTGCGGCAGGATGATGTTGAGGCCGATTGATTCGCTACCGGCCTCGCTCGCGCCGCGGTTTGCCGCTTCCATAATCGAAGGGCCACCGCCCGAGCACACGACAAACTGGCGTTTTCCGTCTTCAATGATCGCCTTTTCAGAAACCAGCCGCGCCAACTTGTACGCCTCATCGTAATATTTGGCTTTGTCGGCCAGGCTCTGCGCGACTTTTTGCTCGTATTCGCTGCCGTTCTTCGCCGCATCGATTTTAGCCTGTGCGTCTTCTGGCGAAGGGATGCGGGCGGAACCGTACATGACCATCGTCGATCCGACGCGCGCTTCATCGAGCAGCATTTCCGGCTTCAGCAGTTCAAGCTGGAAACGCACGGGGCGCAGTTCGTCCCGCAGCAGAAAATCGGTGTCGCGAAAGGCTAATTTGTAAGCCGGATGTTCGGTCTGCGGCGTGCGATCCGGGCCTTGCTCGGCAAACTGGGTCTCTTCGCCAGCGCGATAGAATCTACGATCTGTCAGGTCTTTATCAGTCATTGAAACGCCCTAGGCGCGACGCCTTGCAACGGCAAGGCAGCGATGAAATTTGGGAAAGATTGCCATTTGACAGCAAAGATTGACTCATCACGCCAGAACATGTCGTGATTTGTCAAAAGCGAGGGACAAGGGGTTGGACCTATCCCAAGGATTTTTGACGAGAGGCAGGCCGCAACCGTTTTTCTTCTTTCCAAAGTAAGAAGACGCCGATTGAAGCCAATAAAGCTGGCAAAGCAAACCCCTGAAACAGCTGCTGCGGCGACCAGCCTGCATCAAGCAGAAGCCCCGCAAGCGCCGGGCCGACCACAGCGCCAAGCCTGCTCAACCCGATGGCCCAACCCATACCGGTTGCCCTGATATGCGCCGGATAGAGCGCCGGTGCGGTCGCATAGAGCCCGATCATCGACCCATGCACCGCAAACCCGACTGCAGAAATGAGCAGCATAATTGCAGTCAGGGAATGATTATGAGCGCCTAGTATTATCAGCAGGACTGTAAGAATAGCGAGATAGAATGTCGTCACCAGTGACGGACGCACGAATGTGCTGCTCAATCCGATAAGAGCGATCCCAGGCATCCCGACCAGATTGATCAATCGACCCGCTTGATTGCCGCTATCCTCGCTAAATCCTAGCTCAACCAGAATGCGAGGCGTCCAGCTCAAAGCGAAATAGAGCGTGCTGAGCAACAGGAAAAATGCAGTCCAGATCAACAGAGTGCGAACGACATATTGGCGCGCAAACAACTCTCTAACTTGATGCAAGGCTGAGCGCGAAGAGTTTACAGATTTCGCGGGCAGGCGATCCAAAGGTGCCAGCTTTAAAAGACTGCGTGTCTTATTGATCCTCGCCAGTGCATCTGGCCTGCCGCTTTGTGCGAGGAAATCCATCGATTCAGGCAATGCCATCACTACCGGAATGAAGATTAACGATGTGAGCGCACCAAACGCAAAGACATAGCGCCAGTCGCCAAGGTCTATCAGCCATGCGACCGCAAAACCGGACAAGAAAGCGCCCATTGGAAAGCCGAGCTGGAATATTGCCACTGCGGCCCCGCGATATCGCTCCCCCGCAAACTCTGCGACCAGCGTGTTCAGGCTGACTAATATGCCTCCCACGCCAATTCCGGTGATGGCCCGGCCTATCAACAATACATCAATCGAGGGTGCGATTGCCGCGATGATCATGCCAATGCCGGACAGGATAAGGCCGAATATGGTAACATATTTGCGCCCAATGCGGTCCGCCAGCGGGCTTAAAGCCATCGCCCCGATCATCATTCCAAACAGGCTGGCGCTCAACACGATACCCAGTGCAGAGCTGGACATCCCCCAATCCTCAGTGATCGCACTGGCTGCGAAAGAAATCGCGAGAATATCAAAGCCATCCTGCATGTTGAGGCACGCAAGGGCCAGAAGCGCAGTAATCTGGAATCGGGTAACAGGAGGGTGAGTTTGCGTATCTCGGTTCACTTACGGTTCCCCAATTGGCCGCCAGATCAACCGGTTATAGCCTTTTTACCGCTACCTAACCCGCGACCACATTCTGCTCAATCGCGCCGAAGATTGAGTGGTTATCTGCATCGCGCATTTCGATCTTCACGCTGTCGCCCGGCTGCATGAAGCGGGTCTTTGCCTCGCCATCAGCAATCGTCTCGATCATTCGGATTTCCGCAATGCAGGAATAGCCAAGGCCGCCTTCGCTGACCGGCTTACCCGGTCCGCCATCTGCACCCTTGTTGGAGACTGTGCCCGATCCGACAATCGCCCCTGCCCCCAAAGCGCGGGTCTTCGCCGCATGGGCGACCAGCTGCGCGAGGTTGAAGGTTGCGTCCTCTGCTGCCTCAGCGCGGCCAAATGGCTCGCCATTGTAATCGACCATCAGGGGAAGATGAATCAGGTTATCTTTCCACGCATCGCCGAGTTCGTCCGGCGTGACGGCGACAGGTGAGAATGCAGAGGATGGCTTGGATTGGAAGAAGCCGAAGCCCTTGGCAAGCTCGCCC
>CALLQC010000052.1 GCA_938015255.1 uncultured Erythrobacter sp. | reverse complement strand
ACCTGGACGCTGAGCTCCGCCAGTGGCCTGCGCCTGCCCGCCTGGTGCGGCGGCAAACACGGTGCGGCGGAAGTTCTTTTCGAGGCGATCCGAAATGTATTTCCAAAGCGCAGTGATCTCTGCGGAGCTGCGGCCTTCCGGCTCGACTTCCATGACCGTGCGGCCATCGATCATCGATGCAGCGAAATCTGTGCGGTGGTGAAGAGTGATGGGAGCGACCGTGCCGTGCTGCGAAAGGGCCACTGCCGCTTCCGAGGTGATCTTGGCCTTTGGCGTTGCCGCGTTGACAACAAACACGAGCGGCTTGCCAGCGCGCTCGCACAGATCAACCGTCGCACCTACGGCGCGCAGATCGTGCGGGCTAGGCCGGGTCGGAACCACGATCAGTTCAGCGACGCCGATCACAGACTGGATAGCCATAGTAATAGCGGGCGGAGTGTCGATCACCGCGAGTTTGAAACCCTGCTGACGCAAAATTTGCAAATCGTTGGCGAGGCGCGAAACAGTGGTCTGGGCGAAAGCCGGATATTCCGCCTCGCGCTCATTCCACCAATCGGCCAGCGAACCCTGCGGGTCGATGTCAATCAATACGACCGGGCCAGCGCCAGCGCGCTGAGCCTGGACGGCAAGGTGTCCGGAAAGGGTCGTTTTCCCTGATCCGCCTTTCTGCGATGCCAAAGCAAGTACACGCAACGCTAGGTCCCCCTGGTTTTGAACCGTTTATGCCGCCCGATTGCGGCTGGATGACCATGGGATCGCAGACTACCCCTAATTTTAGGTTAACGAAGGCTCGCTTTCATTCGCATAGCCTGCTGCCTTCGCGGTGCCTTCATACGAGTGCATATGGCAGGGAAACGAAATACTAACCGGTTTACCTTAACTTATAGTGCGAAATGAACAAAGGCCTTGCCTGACAAGGGTTTGGCTGCGCGTGAAGGAGTGCCGTGGACATGACAAATCGCATCGAAAACGCAAAAAAGCTCGTCCGAAACATAGCAATTGCCGGTGTGGGTGTGGCAGCGTTTACCTCTGTACCAGCCATCGCAGACGTTAAGGAAGGCGTCGATGCATGGAGCAAGGGCGATTATGCGCGGGCCATATCCGAATGGCAGGATCCGGCAGCCAAAGGCGATGCCGATGCGCTGTTCAACCTTGCGCAGGCCTATCGCCTCGGGCGAGGGGTTGATGCGGATATCGCTCGGGCAAAGCAGTTGTATGCACAGGCAGCCGAGCGGGGGCATGTGCAAGCGGCCGACAATTACGGTCTCCTGCTGTTCCAGCAGGGAGAACAATACAATGCCATGCCGTATATCAGCGCCGCTGCAGAGCGGGGTGATCCGCGCGCGCAATACGTTCTGGGCCTCGCCCACTTCAATGCAGATTATGCTGAAAAAGACTGGGTGAAAGCCTACGCCTATCTCACCCTCGCGCAAGGCGCGGGACTGCCGCAGGCCGCAAAAGCGCTAGGCCAGATGGACGAATATGTGCCGCAGGATCAACGCCAGCTTGCGCAGTCGCTGGCGCGGCAGATGGAGAATGAGGCGGTTCAGCGCCGCGCAGCCGAGCTTGCTGCCGCTGATCTTAACTCGCGCCCGAACCTTTCTCCCGCGCCTACTCCGGCAATAACGCAGCCTACCCGCGTAGCCGATGCTCGTGGTTCTGCGCCAGGCGTTCCTCCGGTGAGCCCCGCAGCAACTCGCCCGGAACCAACAAACCGCGAAATTCCGGTTGCCGATGGTATCTGGCGCGTTCAGCTGGGCGCTTTCGGCGTTGCCCGAAATGCGGAACGTCTTTGGTCGAAACTGGCCAGGACAAACGCGCTCTCGGGCAAATCCAAAAAGCTTGTGCCGGCGGGTAAGGTGACCAAACTGCAGGCCGCCGGGTTTGCCTCGCGCGCCGAGGCACAAAATGCCTGCGCTGCGCTGAAGCAGCAAGGGCAGGGCTGCCTTGTGACTAAAGGCTGACAAATCTGGATATAATGCTCTTCCCCTCCATCAATCCGGTGCTACCTACGGCGCAGGGTTCATTCGAGGGGTCGATCATGCAAGACAGCGCCAGCGCGCCGGTAACCGAGCAAACAGTTGCACCTGTCGCCGGTGGCGAGAGAATTTCTAGCCTCGACTATATTCGCGGGATCGCCGTCATGGGGATTCTGGCGGCCAACATCATTGCGTTCGGTCAACCGCTGCTTGCTACAATGTATCCACCCGCATGGCTGAGCCCGCAAAATGATCCGCAGCATTGGGGCTGGCTTGCGCAGTTTGTGCTGATTGACGGCAAGATGCGGGGTCTGTTTTCGCTGCTGTTCGGTGCGGGGCTTTGGCTGTTCGTTGAGAAAGCTTTCGCGCGCGGAGCCACCATGCGGCTGGCTGTGCGGCGGATGTTGTTTCTCGCCGCGTTTGGATTGCTCCACTTTTACTTCATCTGGATTGGCGACATCCTGTTTCTCTACGCGGCAAGCGGGCTGCTTTTGCTCGCTTTTCTGTCGATCAAGCCGGTGAACCAGGTCATCCTGGGTACTATTGCATACACGTTTAGCGCGCTGCTTTTCGGCGCTATGATGGGCGGACTGTATTGGCTGGTTAACAGCGGTGCGATGGGCGAGGAAGAGGCCGCCGAGCTCCGTCAGGATATGGGCACCAGCATGGTAGAGGGTACCCGCATGGGCGATGCGATTATCGCAGGCGATTATCCGGCATTTGTGGCGGCCAATTTTACCGAAAACCTGTGGATGCCGCTTTCTTCTCTGACCATGGCGACGGTTGAGACTATCGGGCTGATGCTTATCGGGATGGGGCTCATCAGGATCGGATTTTTTGAAGGCA
>CALLQC010000051.1 GCA_938015255.1 uncultured Erythrobacter sp. | reverse complement strand
ACGCCCGTCTGTCACCATGCGAGCGTCGTGTGATCAATGTTCGTCTGTCTGCCGACATTCCATCACTGAAAGTGGCACAGCACCGAGGTTCGGCTGTGAGCCCGAAGCTGCTTAGGTGAGGACGTATGAAGGCCCCTCATTCTTTCATAATTTCAGATTCGACGATGAAGACCGTGCTTTTGCTAGGGGTCACGATATCATCACTCATGCCAGTACGAGAAAAGCCGCCGCTCTTTCGAGCGGCGGATGTTCAATACTCGCTGGCAAGCATGATGGTGAGGACACGATAGGTCATGCCTTCGTTGGCCGGGTTCTCAGACCCAGCGTCCAAATTCTCCGAAGCATAGTAGTCGATCTTGAAGAACACCTTTTGTGTCTCGATCTCGACAGCTCCGAAATCGTGCTCGCCCCATGGGTCATTGTCATCGTCGAATTCAGAATACGTTCGAACCGCCTTCACGGCCGTAACAACTAATGCGCTGCCCTCGGCTTGAACTCCACTGGTGACGAACACGGTCCCGGTTCCTATGCCGTGCATCCGAAACCGGTCGTTGAGTTCGCGTATGCGCTTGTTTGGCGGCCGCTCCGATGGTGACCAATTTAGTTCTGTGGCTTTCTCACATTGGTGGCAGTGTTCTTGATCAAACACCGTCTCTAGCTCCCAAAGACCAAACTCGGGATTCCAGCAGGCCCATGCGCTTTTCACGACACGTTCAGAGCCGCACGCGCGACAGGTTGGAACGGAGCCGATAGCATCTCTTGCTTCAAACATTTTTCTCTCCTCTCGTGGCTGCTTGCCCGAACCATTCCGGCAAGCAGTGCGAGCGGAGAGCGTTGATAGAACGATCTGAATTCAGGATGCCAATTACCGGTTCCGATGCCTAGCGGTCACCATATCTCCCAGGATGATATCCTTGCAGGCGCTACGGTGACCGCTAGGCGCAAAGTACCGAGGGCCGCACACTGTTCCGATGACACCGTCTCCATCGATCACGACACTGGGCTTAGCGTTCCATCGCTACAAGTCGCCTCAGACCTTCGGCATTCGTCTTACCGACCGTCTGCAGCACCTCTATGTGGTCGGCCAGACGGGAACCGGAAAATCCACCTTGCTTGGGAATCTTGCGCTCCAGGACGCAGCACAGGGTCACGGATATTGCCTGATTGATCCGCACGGCGACCTAGCTGTTCAATTGCATCACACGCTACAATCCGAGCACATCTATTGGGACGTGGCCAATCCTTCGAGCCCTTACGGCTACAATCCTTTAGCCTTTGTGGCGGAGCAGTTTCGACCATTGGTCGCATCAGCCTTGATCGATACTTTGAAGAAGCAATGGTCGGATGCTTGGGGCGCACGCATGGAGCATTTGCTCCGGTTCGCACTGCTCGCCCTGCTGGAGCAGCCATCGAGCGATCTGAGAGACATTGTGAAGCTTTTCGTTTGGCGATCCTTCCGCAAGAACATCGTCGCTCGGATTACAGATCCGCAAGCGCAGTTTTTTTGGAAGCACGAATTCGAAAACATGAACTATCAGAACGCAGCCGACGGCGTTGCGCCGATCGCCAACAAGCTTGGAGCCTTCCTCGCGCATCCCGTCGTTCGCAAGGCTGTCTGCGAGCCAGCAACACCTTTGAGATTTCGGAGTCTGATGGACACCGGCAAACCGCTGATAGTCAACCTTGCCAAAGGGCGCTTGGGCACGGATGTCAGCAATGTCCTCGGCGGGCTTTTGGTTGCCACCGTGATGCACGCAGCATTCTCACGTCACGGGTTGCCTGAAGCCGCGCGAAAGCCGTTCTTCCTACACACCGATGAGTTCCCGGCCTTCACAACGACAGCCTTTGCTTCATTGCTATCGGAAGCTCGAAAGTATGGGCTCGGCTTGACACTCGCGCACCAACACATTGGGCAAGCGGACAAAGCCGTTTTTGAGGCCAGCCTGGGAAACGTCGGAAGCGAGATCGTGTTCCGGGTCGGCACCCAGGATGCGCCGATCTTGGCACGGGAACTTGGGGACGTTGAGCCAAGCGACCTATCTCAACTGCCAAACCACCGCACCTTTGTCCGCTTGATGGTTGATGGAACCAGAACGCGGTCATTCTCGGCAACGATGCTGCCGTATCAAGGTGGACGATATGGTGACCGCTATGCGAACCGGGAATAACAGATATTCTGAGAGGATGACTGAAGACGAACGCATTCAGCGCCACCTTGAAATCTGCTACCGTGTCTATGTGCGACTGGTTGCCGAGGGCAAATGGCGTTGGCCGGATTCGCCAAAATCTAAGGATGTGATAGAGTCCAAAGACCCCAACACCGACATATGAAATCGTGCTTTGGATACATTCGAGTATCCACCCAGAAGCAAGGCGAGGGTGTATCACTCGAAGCACAAAAAGACGCCATTACGGTCTTTGCGAGTCGGAACGACCTCACTGTCACCATGTGGTTTGAAGAAAAAGAGACGGCGGCCAAGAGTGGCCGCCCTGTGTTCAATGGAATGCTCAAGCGATTGAAGCAGGGCAAAGCGCAGGGTGTCATCATACATAAAATCGATCGTTCGGCCCGGAACCTACGCGACTGGGCCATGTTCAGCGAACTGCCCGAGGTGGGAGTGTCAGTCTATGTTGCCACTGAGAGTCTCGACTTCAATTCTCGTGGTGGTCGCCTCACCGCCGACATTCAGGCAGTTATCGCCGCCGACTATATCCGCAACCTGCGTGAAGAATGCATAAAAGGAATGAATGGGCGGCTCAAACAAGGTCTGTATCCGTTCAAGGCACCGCTTGGCTACCTTGACCAGGGTGGTGGCAAGCCGAAGGTTATCTGCCCAAAAACTGGCCCGCTGGTGAAACTTGCTTTCGATCTTTACGCCTCGCGGCAGTATTCCTACTTAGCGTTACTGGATGAGCTTCACAAACGCGGACTTCGCAATTCTCGCGGTGGCAAGCTCACGCTCAACGGCGTCGCCAAAATCCTTAAGAACAAGTTTTACATCGGAGTTATCCATGTCAAAACGACCGGAAAGACATACAAGGGGGGGCACGAACCCCTAATCTCAGTGGCGACTTGGCAGCGAGTACAAACCATTCGCGAGGACCGTTGCGGCCCAAAGGTGACTCGACACAACCATTTGTTCCAAGGACTATTTCATTGCGCTGACTGCGACAATCCAATGGTCCCCGAGCTGCAAAAGGGTCGTGTGTATTATCGGTGCAAGCGGACAACGTGTCCGACCAAGACAATTCGCGAAGACGCGCTCGAAAAAGCAATACGATGTGAACTGGCCGGTCTCGAGCTTTCCGTCCGAGCCAGGGCCTCTATCCATGAGGAGGCAGAAGGCAACACCGACGATCCCTCTAAGCAGAGAACCAGCATCGCCTTGCAATTAAGGGATGACGAACGCCGATTGGACCGATTGCAGGACCTGCTGCTTGACGACTCAATAAGCCTAGACACCTACAATCATAAGCAAAGCCAAATACATCTTAGGCTCGCTTCATTGCGCGAACAGCTAAAGAATCTACCTGATCCTGAAGCCTTGGCTTCACACCGAGCCATGCTGGCCGAACTGCGAAATAACCTTGTATTTCTTTATGATAACGCCAATCGGGTTGAAAAGCGGTGTATCGTTGAAAATGTATGGCCGAACCGAATTGTATCAGGAAAAGAGCCA
>CALLQC010000050.1 GCA_938015255.1 uncultured Erythrobacter sp. | reverse complement strand
CTTCTCGTCAGGATCGGACGCGAGATTGTAGAATTCCGGACGCCCGCCATCGAAATCATTGAGGATCAGTTTCCAGTCGCCCTTTCTGGCCCATCGATGCGTCACGTTGACAGTGGGATCATCCAGATCGACCGAGGTGTGGTAGTAAATCTCACCAAAGACCGTTCGCGGGTTCAGGCTGCTGCGCTGCTCAAGGAAGGGCCGTAGGTTTCGCCCAGGCAGTTCTTCGGCTTGGGGCAGCCCCGCCAGCGCCAGAGTGGTTGGAAAGAAATCGATCGAGCTCACCAAATCATCATGGCGCCCTGGCTTTATCCGGTCGGGCCAACGCACGAATACAGGTGTTCGCACCCCTCCTTCGTAAGGTGATTGCTTTGATCGGGCATCGAAGCGCAGGTTGCGGCCTTGAAGATCGCGGAAACTCTCACCATCGCGATTGGGCAGCCAGCCATTGTCGACGATGAACATGATTACCGTGTTATCCGCCTTTCCGCTGGCCTCCAGCAATCCCATTAGTTGACCCACTGTGTCGTCAAGCCAAGATATATTGGCGTAATAGCCAATTGTCCGTTCCCCCAACCCCTTCCCCCTGAATGGCTCCTTATAAGCTTCAACCGCGTCGAAAGGAGCATGCGGGAGATAGGGTGCGAACCATACGAAGAAGGGATCATCGCCGACGTCTCCCAGAAATTGCTCGATCGGCTCCATCGTCTTTCGGCCAATACGCAGCCCTGCGTCCCCGTGACGGGTCCCTTGCGTCATGCCATCGGTAAAGCCGCCATTGGTGTAGACACCCTCCCAGAATTTACCCGTCTGCAGGCTCCGATAGCCTGCGTTCTTCAGCGCCATGGGAATGGGTTTCTGCACCTGAAGAAAGCGGAAAGTTGCCGAATGCGGAATGCCATCGGGAGGATCATTGAAGCAGATCCCGTGATCGAATGCATATTTGCCTGTGATTAACGTCGCCAGCGATGCCCGGCAAAGGCTGGAAGGTACATAGCCGTTGGGGAACAAAGCAGATTCGGCGGCGAGCTTGTCCAGATGAGGCGTGCGGACAACCTCATGCCCCATGAACCCGAAATCGGAATAGGCCTGATCATCGGCGATTATCCAGATGATATTTGGCAACTCCTCATCTTGAGCGAGCGAGCCTGACGGGGTCTTTTCTTGCGGAATTGCGCACGCAGTCAAGAGCGTGAAGAGCCCCAAAGTGGCGACTAGCCTAACTGTGATGCGCTCTAACATCGCGTTCTCCTTCAATTGCCTGTTGATGCGCTTCGGCCGGCAGCATCCAGTCGGAAGCTGTGTTTGCCTGGCTTGATCAGGCGCGAACCGCCATTGCGGATGTCCAAGGCAGATGTGTTGGGCGGAACCTCCACGTGCCAGATGATCGCATCACCTTCACGCGTCCACTCACTACGAATAGTCCCGTATCCCGTTTCGAGCGAGACCTGCGCTTCTTCAAGACCGGCTGGGAATTGCGGGTTGAGGAAAAACCGTTTGTAGCCGGGATTGTCTGGATCAGGATTAATCCCGCCGAGGCCACTGTAAAACCACGCATCATAACCGCCTTTGAAAGGGTGGTTAAGCGAGCGCCCGGGCTCTGCCCCGTTCTTTGGATCATACCCTGTGATATTCTCCCACAAGGTCGTGCCATTCAGCGTGTCGAACAGGTAGGAATAACCAGGAGGCCCATCGGCCTTGAAGATACCAAACGCCGTATCCTCATATCCGGCATCTGAGAGTGCGGGGTAAAGCCATGTCTGACCCAGCGCCCCAACTGATGCATGGCCGTCCCACTTTTGGTGCACATCCGCGTCCATCGCAGCGGCGATGGAATGCCGTTTTTGCATTGGCGCTATTCCAAATTGAAGCGCCATCGCATTCGCAGTCTGGCTGCCATAGCCAGACGCGTCATCTTGATAGTAGGCGCGGTTAAACGCCCCGCTGACATCTTTAAAGCGCTGCTTGAACGCCTTTGCCTCATCGTCGCGGCCAAGCCTTGTGGCCATATCCGACATTTGCTGGAACACCCGCGCCATCAACGCGGTTGCCGTTAGATCGCCAGGGGTGCTGAATGATGCACAGCGGCCAAGAGGGCGATCCATACCAAGTTCCGGCAGTGCGTCACACCAGTCCCCGTAAAAATGGAAGGGATTGGTGATCCGGTTATCGTCCATCGCTTTTTCAACATAGGCTACATAGTCCAGCAAGCTGTCATATTGCCGTTCAATTATCGAGATATCGCCGGTGTGGAGATAATGCTCCCATGTCAGGAAAACCTCGGCAGCCGCCCAATCGACTTTACCCGAATGCGTGCGCCGCCCCGGAACGATGGCGGGTGAGATAAAGTCTGTGGTTCTGAAATCACCCAGATATTTGTCGAGAAACGGACCCATGGCAAAGTTGTAACTTGCCGTCTGAATGATCGCATGCGCATCCCCGGTCCACCCATTGCGCTCGCGGATCGGACAGTCCGACAGAACCGAAACCATGTTGGTCTCGAAAGACCACAAGGCGGTCTCGTGTATACGATTGAGCAGCGGATCAGACGATCTGAAGTGCCCTATCCGGTCGATATCAGTGCGCGTAAGATGAGCGGTAATTGCGTCCAATGGCGGAGGAGCATCGATCCCGGTGATCTCCATATAGCGAAAGCCATGCCAGGTGAATGATGGCGACCAAGGGCTTTCATCCGTGCCATCAGAGACATAGGCATCGACCTGCTTGGTCCGCGGGGCGCCGCCGCCAGAGTTCATTCCCACTCTGCCGGTACTGTCAGCCCATTCGCCATAACGCAAAAGCACCGTCTGCCCTTCCCTCAGGCCGAAGCGCGACATGTCGATTGTCGGCAAGCCAGTGAAATTCTGTCCTAGATCGACGGTGTAGATGCCAGGTTCCGGATTAAGTACGGCTTTCGGCTTCACCTCGGTCACGCGGCGAACAGGCGGCATTTCCGCTGCCACCAGCGCCTGTGTCGGACTTTCGCTAAGGACCGCTGCGTTGCGCCAGCCGGAGCCGCCATCGTTGCCCACATCATTCCACGCTGACACATTTTCGCGCGCATCGAAGAATTCGCCGGAATAAACTCCGTTTTTCAAGACGGGAGAAGGGTGCGCCAGCCAGCTGCCATCGCTTGCAATCGTTTCGCTCGACCCGTCTTGAAAGGTGATCTCGAGCTGGGCAATCGCGGCAGGCTCTCCATAAAACAGTTTGTCCATGCCAAACGCTGTGCGCTCGCCATAAAAGCCATTGCCCAAGTGGACGCCAAGGACTTGCTCACCCTGTCCCAGCCGGTCCGTAACGTCGTCAATGTCGTAATAAATCCGCTTATCAAAATCCGTCTGTGCAGGGTTCAGGACACGGTCGCCAATTTTCTCCCCATTTAGGAAGAACTCCGAATATCCAGCCGAGGTAGAATAGAGCAGCGCCGATTTGATCGGGCGCATGATCGTGAAGGATTTGCGAAAATAGGTTGCCGGCCGAACGTCACGCAGGCGGCGCTTGGTATCTGCTATGGTTTCGGCATTTTTGAATTGCGGGTCTGCGGCGGTCAATTCCAGCCAGCGTGCCATACCTTCCGTTTCGTCAGCAGCCGGGAAGTTGGGGCTCGTCACCCATGAAGCGCTCCAATCCGATGGCTCCAACAGCGCCATTTGCCAGCGGTTCACTTTGCTCCACTCGCCCGGCTCGTCTTCACCATCAGCCCAAATACGGACCCGCCAAAAGGCCTGCTGGCGCGAGGCCAAATCCTCGCCCTGATACTGCACAGCTATCGAGCGCCCGTCAGCAACCCGGCCGGTTGACCATAAATCCGCAGCGTCGGAATTCAGCAAGTCGGCAGAGGTTGCGACTTGGATCTCGAAGGCGGCCTGACTGTCTACCGTGCTGCGCCAAGACAAGCGCGGAACTGAGCGCCCCACCCCGACAGGATTGGCTCGACCTTCTACCTGCAAAGCGAATGGCGCTGATGCGTCGCTAACGCTCTTCGCCGATGAAACACCGCCTTCTTCGGCATATTGGACAGAACAAGCCGCGATGGAAATGCAACAGAGACCTAATGCAGCGTTGCGCAACATTCCGCCAATCATTCGACCCCCAAGACTTATATTGATCGTTTTTGATCACATATACGCAAATTAGATCATTTCCAAGAGCGGATTTGAATGTTGTTCGATCAGACAAGGATTTAGGCGACGTCAGTGCCCGGTGCGAAGCTGGCCCAATCAAAAGCCGTTTCGTGCCTGGGAACGACTTGAAAAAGGGTTGAAGGTCAATATTGAGACGAACCATAAGGCGATGGACGGACTTGCCTTCGGGGTCGAACTTGGGATGGCTTCCACGCTTGGCATTCTCGGCCTGGACTATGCCGATAGCGGCGGCGCGCGAAACAGCTGGGATACTGGTCAATTGCTGAACTTGATTGAGGGTTAGACGCTCACCATGCTAGAAGCCTCGCATAACGGCGCGTTCAGCACGGGTGATTTTGATCCCGACGCGAAAGCGCAAAGTAGATCCGCTCCGGCTGCGGGTTTAATCCACGGCGATATCGCAGGGATGGACTCAGGCGCACAGGGCCTGCTCAATACAACTGCAATAATCGGGGGCGGATCGTTGGATCGCTTGCGCGCAGAGCGTTATTCCGGATCGCAAGGCGAGGCCGGGACAGCGCTGCATGCTGACAGCGCTCCACTGACGAGGGTTGCCCACCCCACCATCGAAACAAACTTTTCTCCCGCTCCCCGGTCGAGAATTGAGGAATGCTGCGAAATCCTGATCGAACGCGCACAATGCTTGAGCTGAATTCGGACGAATACCGCGTTTTGATAGACCCTGAGCGGGGCGGCTCGTTGGCAGCATTTGAGTGGGCCGGACATGCGATCCTTCGCGCGTCCCGTCCCGGCCCAATGTCAAAAACAGCGTGCTTTCCGCTCGTGCCGTTTTCGAATCGGATCGCCAACGGTAAGTTCACTCTGGCTGGCCAGGATTTCCAGATTGCCCCCAATGCGCATGCCGTTGACGCGAATAATCCGATCCATGGCTTCGGATGGTTGAGCGCGTGGGATGTCGTTAGCGCAGATGCGAGCAGCGCTGTTATCGAGCACTCATTTAGTGGCGGCGAGTGGCCATGGCGCTATGTCGCCCAGCAACACGTGTCTTTGAAAGAGGATGGCCTGACCCTGAAATTGCAAGTCACCAATGTAGATGAAACAGCCATGCCAGCGGGCTTGGGTTTTCATCCATATTTTCCGCGCAAGGCCGATACGACCTACCACGGTCTGCATACGGGCGAATGGCTGGTCGATGACGGCCGCCTCCCGGTCCAACTGACGGAAACGCCAGAGCCGCAAGATTGGTGGAACGGCCGGCCGGTGGGATCGCGCATCGTCGACACTGTGTATACCGGACGTACAGGCCCGCTAAAATTGTTTTGGCCAGACATAGCTGCCAAGGCGACTATTCTACCGTCAGACAACCTGCCATTCACGGTTGTCTATACGCCCAGCGGGCAAGACTTCTTCTGCGTGGAACCGGTCAGTCACGAAACCGATGCTGTGAATAAAAGAAATGGTGTAATGGTCATGCTCGCACCAGGTGAAACCATGTCGGCATCAATGCAAATCAAAGTCGAAGCCGCAAATTAATTCACCCCGTGCATGGGCCAATCTCTGCTGGATCAATCTCGGCCACTGGTGAAGGCATATATCCATAACGGACCGCCTTCGACTTGAAGCGAGAAAGTGCCTCAACGGGCCGCGTATAAAGCAAGGTCTGACCTTCCGCTCCGCCATAGCCGATTGAAGCGCCTTTGGTGGCGGACGCGAGCAAAACCTTGCCATTTGCGTTTAGGCACGCCCTAACCGGTGCTGTTCGCGGTTGGACGCCATTGGGCCAGATACGCGCGACCAGATCGCGCTCTGGGATCCGCCCCATATCGCCGCTCTCTTCTACCCATGTCTCCAGGCGGGCCGACAGGCGGCGCTGGATTTCAGCATATCGAGGATCACCTGCAAGATTGCGCACTTCTTCGGGGTCAGCCTGAGTGTCGAACAGGAATTCGCGCGGGGCCGCCCCCTCCAGATAGGAGGCCTGCAACGGTGTCAAACCACCATCTGCATGGAGACGCCGCAGCTCGCGCATGATCGGATTGACGTTCTGATAGCCAAGCGAGGGGATCACTGGCTGATCGCTGAAATAGCGAATGTAGTGCCAGCGTTCCTCGCGAACACCGCGAAACCTTTGCGGCACTTCGTCAAAGCGGTCGCCGGCCATAAAGATAGCATCGGGCGCCGGATCATCGAACAGACGGCGGCCCTGAATATACTCTGGAATAGTTACGCCCGCCCAATCCAGAATGGTGGGGGCCAGATCGACGAAACTGACGAGATCGCCGCGCTGCGTCCCTGCCCCAAACCCATCGGGAAATCGCACCAACAGGGGCACATGCGTGCCGCTGTCAAAAATCGTCCGCTTGTGACGCGGCAGGCCGTCACCATGGTCCGTTGTGAAGATGATGATACTGTCTGCAAAGCGCCCTTCATCCTCCAGTCGATCCAGCAGAGCGCCAACCTGCCCATCCATCACTCTGATGTTGTCATAAAACCGGGCAAGGTTGGCGCGAACCGCAGGAGTGTCCGGCCAATAAGGCGGAATCTCGACGCTGGCCGGATCAGTAAGTGCGAAATTCTTGCCGGCATCGATCTGCGCATTCAGCGGATTGCGCCGCGCCACAACCGGATGCAGCGCGAGATCCGTGTCAGGCGGCCAAGTGCGCCCTTCATGCGTGACTTCGTGGTTGATCATTGCAAAGAATGGCTGGCCGGACCCACGGTCATTCCAATCCGCCCCTTTTGTGTTGCGATCCCACACAGTGAAGGCATTCCCGAACTGATAATCGGTCTTGAAATCATTGACGGTGAAATATCGCGCCGCGCGCAGAAGCTCAGGAAAGGCTTTCACATCAGGCGGAGGAACCGCGCGATAGGGCGCGCCTTCGTCCATATTCTCGCCGTAGCTGGATGTGCGCATATTGTGCGCCCCGATCGTGGTCTGATGCGCGCCGGTGATGAGCGCCGCACGCGATGGCGAACACACGCCCGCTGTGGTGAACGCCCGATTGAATTGCACACTCTGCGATGCGAGCCGATCAAGGTTCGGTGTAATCGCTACAGCGTCACCCATAAAGCCAACGCGAGGCCCCAAGTCCTCTGCCGTGATCAGTATGATATTGGGGCGATCAGGCATCGCCGTCGGACTTAAACTCGATACGGGAGTGGAAGGCGCACAGGCTTGCACGAACATAATGGCGATCAAAAAAGGCAGGATTCTCATGGTCGCAGCTTAGCAATGACTTGCCATAACGCCAGCACTTGTGATCAATACCACGC
>CALLQC010000049.1 GCA_938015255.1 uncultured Erythrobacter sp. | reverse complement strand
CTGTTGTACTGGTCGCCAAGATCACCCGGTTCTTTGGTGTAAGCGATCTGTTTGGTGAGACCTGCGCCGAGCGAGTCGGTGCGGGCAACGATGATGCCATCAGGAACGCCCATTTCGAGGAAGGCGTGGCGGCAGGCGCGGATCTTCTGATGAAAGTCCTCGTGCGGAACGGTGACCTTGCCGTCCTGGTGGCCGCACTGCTTTTCATCCGAAACCTGGTTTTCGATCTGCAGTGCACAGGCACCCGCTTCGATCATCTTCTTAGCGAGCAGGTACGTTGCCTCGGCGTTGCCGAAACCAGCGTCAATATCGGCGATGATCGGAACGACGTGCGTTTCATAATTGTCGATCTGGTTCTGTATGTCCTTCGCCTTGAGCTCGTCACCTGCATCGCGCGCTGCGTCGAGTTCGCGGAAAAGGCCACCCAGTTCGCGGGCGTCCGCTTGCTTGAGGAAGGTATAGAGCTCTTCAATCAGCGCCGGGACGCTTGTTTTCTCATGCATCGACTGGTCAGGCAGCGGGCCAAATTCGCTGCGTAGCGCCGCAACCATCCAGCCGGAAAGGTAGAGGTAACGCTGCTTGGTTGTGCCAAAATGCTTCTTGATAGAGATCATTTTCTGCTGTGCGATAAAGCCGTGCCAGCAGCCCAGCGACTGCGTGTACTTCGCCGGATCCGCATCATAGGCATCCATATCGGCGCGCATGATCTTGGCCGTGTATTTTGCGATGTCCAGTCCGGTGGGGAAGCGGTTCTGGATCGCCATACGAGCGGTCGCCTCAGCGTCGATTGCGCCCCAGCTAGGACCGTTGGCCTCGATAATGCTCTGCATTTGAGCGATTGTGTTCTGGTATGTCATAGGATGTCTCCAAGAGAGGTTGGGGAGATTTATAAGAACCCTATGCTGTGGTGCAGCGCAGCATGACAGGAAAAGTTACAAAAATTGTTGTCTATATCGCACAAATTCAGGTCCTACTTGTGTAAGTATGTAAAGTAATTTACAAAACCGGAATGTCAGACACCACACTTCTTGCGGGCCCTGCCTTGCGCCGCTTGCGCAAACGTGAAGGCCTTACCCAAGCCGCCATGGCCGCTTCGCTGGGTATATCTCCAAGCTATCTCAACCTAATTGAACGAAATCAGCGCCCGCTGTCGGCCCGCGTTCTTGTGCAGGTGATCGAACGGTTCGATTTTGACCCTCGCTCTCTTCGTGAAGACGAAGCAATTGGCGGCCTGGATGGCCTCGCGCGCAGGCTCTCGGACAAGCGTTTCGCCGATCTCGGGATTGACCGGGAGGAGATACAGGAATTTTTGGCAGCAGCACCGCAGGCAGCGGCCGCCTTCGCCCGGCTTTACGATACAGCCGGTGAAGGGGCGCAGCCAGGAGAGGACCCCGCACGTCAGGTTCGTCAGGCCATTGAACGCTGGCAAAACCACTTTGCCGATCTTGACCATGCCGCCGAACAAATCGCGGATGAATTGCGCTTGTCGCGCGGCGAAACAGCCGCTGCTCTCGCCGACCGGCTAAGGCAACGGCATCAGCTTTCTGTTCGGATCCTGCCCAGTGAGGTCATGCCCGGAATCGTGCACCGGCTCGATCTCCACGCACGGCAATTGCAGTTGTCTGAAATGCTACCCGGCGCCGCGCGCCGATTTCAGATTGCGCGGCAAGTGGGCGCGCTCGAACAACGCGATCAGATCGAAACACTGGTTGCCGGAGCAAATCTTACCTCACCGGAAGCGCGGGATTTGTTCCGCGAACATGTCACCGATTATCTCGCGGCGGCCCTTCTGATGCCTTATGGCCGGTTTCTGCGCGCTTGCGAGCAGACCGGATACGACGTCAACATCCTTCAGCGTCGTTTTGCCTCCAGCTTTGATCAGATTGCCCAGCGGCTTACCTCGCTGCAACGCGTGGGTGAGCGAGGCCTGCCGTTCTTCTGCGCTCGTTTTGGGCGCACCGGCAGAATGGTCCACTTTTCTGCCGGGGCCAGCGGAGCTGCTTATCCAATTGACGGCGCGCGCTGGCCGGCATGGGTGCCATATGCTGCGTTTGAACGGCGCGGGTCCTTGCTGACACAATCGGTGACGTTTGGAGAGGGCGAAGCGGTGCCAAAGCACTGGTTCACCATCGCGCGCACCATCGAAGTGGACGGAGTGGCATGCTCGGCCCGAAAAGCGATCGTCTTGGGCTTGGAGGCGCGGTTTGCGGGTGAACTTGCCCATGCCCGCGGTGTGTCGCTGGATATCGCCGATGCTGTCCCGCTGGGTGTTGGGTGCCCGCGCTGCGGCAGGGCCGATTGTCTGACGCCGGCACCCGCTCGATTGGCATCCTGACAGCAAGCACACCAATCAGTCGCATGGCGCATAATGCCTGACAGGCCATTAACCTAGCGAAGCCCAGCCTTTCTGCGGCTTACGCAGACAATTGTAAAATTTACCGACACTTAATTTCTCTTGGTTAAGGCGATCCTTGCAAGAATTTTGTGAGTGACATCGCGCAGCCATGATCCGTCTGTTCAAACACTATATCCCCCATGCCGTGATCCTGCTCGGCCTGCTGGACTTTGGCCTGCTCATGCTGGCCGGAGAGCTGGCGTGGCAAGTACGCGCCTCCCAGATCGGCATGGCGCCCGGCGCGCTCGGCGACCGGATACTGCCTCTTGCCGGTTCGGCAGCCGTGGTGTGGACGGCCATGATCTCGGTCGGGGTTTACGGTCCCTACGCGCTTCGATCTTTACGCTTTGCGAGCGCAAGGTTGCTGGTTGCGATCAGTCTGGGCATTATCGCGCTCGCATTTGTCGATTTCATTCTTCAATCAAATGCATTCTGGCGATCAACTTTGCTTTACGCGATGGGCTTTACGGTGGTCGTGCTGGTGGCAGATCGTCTGCTGCTGAACAGTTTTCTCGGATCATCGGCATTTCGCAGGCGTGTGCTTGTTCTGGGGGCAGGTGACCGTGCCCAGCGCCTTCGCGAACTTGCTGACAAGCCCGAAAGCGGCTTCGTTATTGTATCCTACATATCCATGTCCGAACCGGAACGGGTGGTGGAAGAGGCCATCGCGCGCGAAGCCATTCACGATCTTGGAAAGTTTGTTGAAAATCTTGGTGTGAGCGAAGTCGTCTTGGCGCTGCAGGAGCGCCGCAATTCGCTGCCACTCAAAGACCTCTTGCGGATGAAGACCAAGGGCGTTCACGTAAACGACTTCTCCAGTTTTCTTGAACGTGAAACGGGCCGGGTTGATCTTGATACGGTCAATCCGAGCTGGCTGATCTTCTCCGATGGCTTTTCCAGCGGACGCATGTTGTCGAGCGCGGTCAAGCGTATCTTCGATATTCTGGCGAGCCTGGTGCTGTTACTGCTTACCTTCCCGATCATCGCCGTTTTCGCAGTGCTGGTTAAGCTAGACAGCAAGGGGCCGGCCTTTTTCAGGCAGGAGAGGGTCGGTCTTTATGGCCAGACATTCCATCTCATCAAACTGCGTTCCATGCGCACTGATGCGGAGAAAGACGGTGCGAAGTGGGCCGAGGAAAACGACCCGCGCATCACCCGGCTCGGCCGCTTCATCCGCAAGGTCAGAATTGACGAACTCCCGCAGTCATGGAGTGTTCTGAAAGGGCAGATGAGCTTTGTCGGACCGCGTCCGGAAGTGCCAAAATTTGTAGAAGACCTCGAAGAGGAAATCGCATTTTATGGAGAGCGCCACATGGTCAAACCCGGCATCACCGGGTGGGCGCAGATCAACTATCCCTATGGTGCTTCGACAGAGGACAGTCGCAAGAAACTTGAATTCGATCTTTATTACGCCAAAAATTACACGCCGTTTCTGGATCTGGTTATCCTGCTTCAGACGGTGCGTGTAATTCTATGGCCCGAAGGCGCACGGTAGGGCCTGCGAATGACGGCTTTCGAACTATATGCAAGCATGATCTGCTATCTGGCCGGCGGCGTGCTCAGTGCGGGCGCAGGCTTCTGGATCGCACGGTTTGGCGATCCGAAACGTCCCGACCGCGCGACATCGATTGCTGCGTGTTTTATCACTGCCACATGGTGCGCGCTGGCTGCGTCACTGGGTGCATTCGAACCGGAAACCCGTCTTGCGGAAACGGCACGAAACCTAGCCTTCATAGCGATGATTTTTCGCCAGTTTTCTGCTGATGGCCGCGACGAAAGCTTAAAACCCATCCGCCCAGTGATCATCTCGCTGGCATTGGTGCAAATGTTTCAGCCGATCCTGCTGTTCATCAATGCGCGCATTGGATTTGTGCCCGAAATTGCGGCCCTGACGTTTGAAGTCTCCGCAGTGCTCAACATGCTGGTCGCGATCGGTGCATTGGTGCTCTTGCACAATCTTTATGCCGGGGCGGGCGCCGCATCCCGCCACATTTTGCGCTGGAGCGGGATCGCGATGGCCGCGATCTTCGCATATGATCTCAACCTCTACACGGTCGCCTATCTCACAGGTGCATATCCCGACGCGCTTGTACTGGTGCGCGGCGCGTTTTCTGGTGCAGCCGCAGGCCTCATCGCGCTTGGCGGAAGCACGGCGGGCGCGGGATTGCAGTTCCGCCCCTCGCGTGCGGTCACTTTCCAGACGCTCAGCCTGCTGGTGATAAGCAGCTATCTGTTGATCATGGTGCTTGTGACAAGGTCGCTCACTTTGCTGGGCGGAGATTTTGCACGGGCGGGGCAGGTCGTGTTCCTCGTCATGGGTATTTTGATCGCGGCAATCTGGATTCCTTCGAAGCGCATCAGAGGATGGCTCCGCGTTACCGCGACCAAGCATCTCTTCCAGCATCGCTATGATTACCGCGAAGAATGGCTTCGCTTTACCCAGACGATAGGTCGGGGGGCGAGCGGCGGGCCGAGTTTTCATGAACGCGCGGTCAAAGCGGTCGCGGATATTACCGACAGCCCGGCCGGCCTGCTGCTGGTTGCCAATGAGGACTCTCATCTGGAACTGATGGCGCGCTGGAACTGGCCAACGATTGAAGTGCCAGCCGTTGCGGGTAGTGCGGCGCTTAGCAACTGGTTTGAACGGCACGGCCATATTCTCGACCTTGACGAGGTGCGCGAGGGAATTGAGCATCATGGAGAGCTAGAGCACGTTCCCGAATGGCTCGCAGAGGCTGAGGATATCTGGGCACTGGTGCCGCTGACCCATTTCGACCGGCTTGTCGGCGCAATCGTTCTTGCCCGGCCGCGCATTCAGCGGAGCCTTGATTGGGAGGACTTTGACCTGTTGCGGGTCGTGGGCCAGCAGCTTGCCAGCTACCTGTCTGAACAGGCGGGGCAGCAGGCATTGATGGATGCCAGCCGTTTCGACGAATTCAACCGCCGCATGGCGTTCGTGATGCACGACATCAAGAACCTCGCAAGCCAGATGTCGCTGCTTTCGGCGAATGCGCAAAAGCACGCCGACAAACCTGAGTTTCGGGCAGATATGCTGGTGACCTTGCGCAATTCGTCAGAGAAGCTGTCTGCCTTGCTTGCGCGTCTGGGGCGGTATGGCACAAACCCCAGCCACGAGCTTGTCGAACTTGAGCTTGGTAGCTTCGCCAAGAGGCTGAGCGAGAGGTTCAAAGGCGTTCATCCGGTCACGATTGAAAAGGCCGGAAAGGTCAGGGTTATGGCCGACGGAGAGAGCCTTGAACAATCTTTGATCCATCTGGTTCAGAACGCAATCGACGCCAGCGAAGAAGGTTCGCCCGTCCATATCAGTGTGACACGCCAGGGGCTGAACGGGCAGATCGACATTATCGATGCCGGTCAAGGGATGAGCCCCGATTTTGTGCGAAGCGGGCTTTTCAAACCGTTTATTTCTTCCAAGCAGGGCGGGTTCGGCATTGGCGCGTTCGAAGCGCGCGAGATGATCAAGGCGATGGGCGGACGGATTGTCGTCGAATCGCGAGAGGAAGTCGGCACCCGCTTCAGCATAATCCTGCCGGTGTCCGACACGCACAAGATCGCTTCCAGTTTCCAAACAGACCGGGCGCAGCCCGATAAGGTGGCATAATGGCTGAACAGAAACCCACTCTGCTGGTCGTCGAGGACGATGAAGGCCTGCAAGCACAATTGAAGTGGGCCTATGATGACTTTGAGGTTGTGGTCGCAGGAGACCGCGACAGCGCAATCGCTGCCTTGCGCAGCGAAGCGCCCGCCGTTGTGACTTTGGACCTTGGCCTTCCGCCTGATCCGGATGGGACGACCGAAGGGTTTGCGGTTTTGAATGCCATCATGGAGCTTAAACCGGATACCAAAGTTATCGTAGCCAGCGGCCACGGCGCCCGCGAAAGCGCGCTTCAGGCGATCGAAAACGGAGCCTACGATTTTTACCAGAAGCCAGTCGACATCGACGCGCTGGGCCTGATCGTCCGCCGAGCATACAATCTCCATCAGATCGAAGCTGAAAATCGCCGGCTAACTGCCAATGCAAGCGAGGACAAGACCGTCCTGGGCCGCCTGATCACTGGGGCGCCTGAAATGGTCAAAGTCGCTCGCACGATTGAGCGGGTGGCTGGTACCGCCGTCTCGGTCATGCTGCTCGGCGCGAGCGGCACTGGCAAGGAATTGCTGGCCCAGGGCCTGCACGATGCCAGCAACCGTTCGGACGGACCTTTTGTAGCCATCAATTGCGCAGCGATCCCTGAAAACCTGCTTGAAAGCGAATTGTTCGGACATGAAAAGGGTGCCTTCACAGGCGCTGTCAAAACAACCGAGGGCAAAATCGAAAGCGCCAATGGCGGCACCCTGTTTCTCGATGAGGTTGGCGACATACCGCTTCCTTTGCAGGTAAAGCTGCTGCGCTTCCTGCAGGAGCGCACAATCGAGCGTATTGGCGGGCGCAAGAGCATTGCGGTTGATACCCGGATCGTTTGCGCGACCCATCAGGATCTTGAAACCATGATCACGGAAGGGACATTTCGCGAGGATCTGTTCTATCGCCTCGCCGAAATCGTCGTTCGCATTCCGGGGCTGGCAGAGCGGCACGGAGACGCTGTCTTGCTGGCAAAGGCGTTTCTCAAGAAGTTTGCAAAAGAGATGAACCCGTCTGTCACGGGTTTTGCACCCGACGCCTTGAAGGCGATCGACATGCATGAGTGGCCAGGCAATGTCCGCGAGCTGGAGAACCGCGTTAAGCGTGCGACAATCATGGCTGACGGCAAACTCGTGAATGCCGAGGATCTCGATTTTCTGGGTGACGATGAAGAAAGTGCCGAAGTCCTCAACCTGAAGGCAGCGCGTGAAGAAGCCGACAGAAGGGTCATCCGCCATGCACTGGCGCGAAGTGAAGGCAACATCTCTAGCACTGCGAAGCTTCTCGGAATTAGCCGCCCGACGCTCTATGATCTTTTGAAGCAATATGATCTTCATGCGTAACGCGCCTCGCCTTGTTATCGCCTTGGCGGCGGCAGGGGCGATACTGTTGTCGGCCTGCTCAAATTCCGAGCCTGACGGCAATCGGGCCGACGGTCCGGGCCCTGAATTTGATCGTCTGATTGCTGACGCGCGATTCGAAATGGACGAGGGCAATCTTGCTGAGGCTGGCCGGCTTTATGATGAAGCGCTGGCGATTAATCGCAGTGACGCTACGCTGTGGGTGGATATTGCCCGCTTGCGCTTTCGAGGGGGTGAGCATTCAGGTGCGTTGGAGGCAGTGGATCTGGCGCTTGAGCTTGATCCTCAGCTTGCCTCTGCGTTATTGATGCGTGCCCAATTGGTACGCGACGCCTTTGGATTTAATGCAGCGTTGAAGTGGTTCGAAAGTGCGCTTGCCATTCATCCCGAAAATGTGGATTTGCTTGCGGAGTACGCTGGCACGCTTGGTGATGTCGGTCGCAACCGGGATATGCTGGCGATGGTCAGACGGCTGGCGGAAGTGGACCCGCGTGAGCCGCGTGTTCATTTCCTTCAGGCGGTTTTGGCAGCGCGCGCGGGCGACCCGGTTCTCGCTAGCAGCCTGCTCAAGCGAAGCGGTATGCGTGAAAAGGGTGTTCCGTCGGCGATCATGCTGGATGCGCTCGTCGATCTGCAACAGGGCAATTTTGACACCGCAGCGACGTCACTTGAACAATTGCTTGATCGGCAGCCAGCCAATGTTCGGGTCATGGAGCTGCTTGCACGCTCGCTATGGCTCAATGGCCGCGACCGCGAGCTTGTAGACCGGTTCGAAACGCGTGCCATGGCCGTCGATGGCAGTCCATATCTCGCGATGCTGGTCGGTCGCTCGCTTGAGCGGATAGGGAAGCGAAGCGAGGCTATTCGCTTTATCTCTAAGGCGCGGGAAGGGCGGACTGGGGATCTGGTTGTCCTTCCGGCAACAGGCGGCAATCCGCGTGGCCTTCCCGATGTGACGTTCCAGGTGCGCCAGACGATCAACGCCAGTGGCAATTCGCGCGGATACGCAAATGATCTTTTGCGCCGTTTCCCGCAGTCTTCGGATATCAAAGTGCTTGCAGGGGACGCAGCGCTTGAACGCGATAGTGTAACGGAAGCGCTGGAGCTCTACAGCGCAGCCGCCAGCGTTCGGCGCCCATGGCCGCTGACGAAGAAGATTATTCACGCATATCGTCGATCGGGCGACAATGATTCCGCCGACACCCTGCTTGTGCGACATTTGTGGGCAGAACCACGCAATACCGAAGCGCTGTCAATGTTTGCCGCGCGAGCTGCCGCAGATGAGGATTGGCTGCGCGTTGCGGTGTTGCTCGATAACGCGATAGAGCTTGGCGCGGGCAATGATCCGGAGCTACTGGCTCTGCGGATTATGGCAGCTAATCGCCTCGAAGAAGACGGTTTGGCAAATGAGCTTCGTGCAACATTGGCGCAGCTTCGACCGCAATCTTTCCTCAGACAGTAAGGCTCTGCCGCTCGACTTTGCGGTTTCGCGCGGGCACTGCGCTCGCCATGCCTGCCTGGCTTAAACCGATTTCAGATCCGATGATTGCCGTTCTGGTGATCGCCACAGTGCTCGCGCTGATTGCGCCGGCTGGCGGGGAAGCGCGTGAAAGCGCGCAGATGGTATCAAACATTTCAATCTTTGCGCTGTTTCTGGTGAACGGGATGCGAATTGCGCGCGGCGACATTGCGAAAGCCATCGGCAACTGGCGCTTCTTCGGTCCGCTGGTGCTTTTCGTTTTCGTAGCGATGGCTGCGATGGGGTCGGGCTTCTCGCAGCTCGCAGCGTTGTTTGTTCCGCCAGAGATTGCGCTGGGCTTTATCTTTCTGGGCGTACTGCCTTCGACAATCCAATCGGCGACAAGCTACACCACCATTGCCGGCGGCAATGCTGCCCTGTCGGTGGTTGGTGCTGCCCTTATCAACATTCTCGGCGTTTTTGTCTGCGCGCCATTGTTCGCGCTTCTGGCCGGCAGTGAGGCGGTCGAGCTAGGAACTGATACCATTGTCCGGATCGGTATCATCCTGTTGCTTCCGTTCGTGATCGGGCAAGTGCTTCAGGGCTTTACGCGTGAATGGCTGATCGAGCGCAAGGCGCATGTCGTTTGGCTGGATCGGATCGTTATCGGAATTGCAGTTTATGTTGCGATGTCTGGTGCGGTTTCGCAGGGTCTCATGTCGAGCATGTCAGGCGCAATCGCGGGCTCGTTCATCGCAATTACCTGCGCGTTCCTGGCCGTGGCTTATTGGTTGGCGTGGACTGTCTCTGGAATGGGTGGTTATCCGCGAGGCGACCGGATCGCTTTTGTCTTTGCGGGGCCGCAAAAGAGTGTTGCGATTGGCGCGCCGCTAGCCGCCATTCTTTTCGCCCCGTCAGCTGCAGGCTTCGTTATCGCCCCGCTCTTGCTGTATCACCTGCTTCAGTTGGCGGTCGCGGCGCCGCTTGCTACGCATCTTGCTCAAGGCTCTGCGGATTAGCAGCGGCCTCGCGGCGATTGTGCCGGATCGACCACCACAGGGATAATCCGATCAGCACAGCGCCAATCAGGCCCGTGAATGTTTCGGGTATGTGGTACTTCGCGGACACCAGCATGATCACACCCAGCACTATGATCGCCCAAAACGCGCCATGCTCGAGATAGCGAAACTGCGATAAGGTGCCCGCGCGCACAAGGTGCACCGTCATGGACCGAACGAACATAGCCCCCACTGACAGGCCGATGGCGATGACAATCATGTTGTTCGAAAGCGCAAATGCGCCGATTACGCCATCAAAGCTGAAGCTCGCATCAAGCACTTCGAGATAGAGAAATCCGCCCAGCCCGCTGCGGACAACCTCGCCCGCTGCTTTCTTTTTTGCCTCACCCTGTTCGATGATTTCGCCAAGGGCATGGACGCCGATAAATGTGAGCAATCCCAGCAATCCGGCAGTCAGGAAGGTCAAGGCTTCGTCCGCGGTCAAGAGGGTGGAAACACCATAGAGAATTGCCAGCACCAGCCCGATTTCCATTGCTGGAATGCTCGAGAATTTGTTCACCGTACGCTCTATCGCACTGATCCAGTGAACATCCTTTTCCTCGTCAAAGAAAAAGGTTAGGCCCACCATAGCAAGAAATGCCCCGCCAAAGCCCGCGATACCGATATGCGCACCTGATACAATCCGCTCGTATTCCTCCGGATCTCCCAGCGATAGCTGGATAGCTTCCCATGGTCCGATTTGAGCGGCGATGGAAACAATCGCGATCGGAAAAACGATCCGCATCCCGAACACAGCGATCAATATGCCGATGGTTAGGAAGCGCTGCTGCCACACCGGGTCCATTTCGCGCAGGACAGTGGCGTTGACGACGGCGTTATCAAAACTGAGCGATACCTCAAGGATCGACAGGACGAATACGATCCACAGGATGGAGAGCATCCCGGTGACAGTGCCAGTACTTACCCAGCCATAATAGGCTGCCGCCGCGAAGCAAGCGGCGGTGAAGAACAGCGAGAATGTGTAATAACGCAGCAGCGTTTGCATCTGGATATGTGCCTATTTTCGGAAAATCAGCTTTTTGGCTGATATGTTTGTTCGTCGCCAGGGAAGCTGCGATCGCGCACTTCCTCTGCGTATTTGGCCACGGTTTTGTCGATGACACTTGCAATGTCCTCATACCGCTTAACAAAGCGCGGAACCCGCTCAAACATTCCAAGCATGTCTTCCGTGACAAGGACCTGCCCATCGCATTTGGCAGAGGCGCCGATACCTATTGTCGGGCAAGAAACCGCTTCGGTGGCTGCGATCGCGATGGGCTCGACCACGCCTTCAATAACGATCGAGAAAGCGCCAGCGTCATCGAGAGCTTTGGAATCGGAAACGATCTTGTCAGCCTCCGCGTCCGAACGGCCGCGCGCCATATAGCCGCCCAGTACATTCACCGCCTGCGGCGTGAGTCCGACGTGGCCCATTACCGGAATACCGCGCTGGTTCAGGAACTCGACCGTTTCGGCCATCGCCTGACCCCCTTCGAGCTTTACTGCGGCAGCACCGCTTTCCTTCAGCAGAAAGCTTGCGCTTTCGAAGGCTTGCTGCGGTGAGCTTTCGTATGATCCGAAAGGCATATCGACCACCACCACGGAGTGATAAGATCCGCGAACCACCGCCGCAGCATGGTCAGCCATCATTCGCAGCGTCACAGGGATTGTAGAAGGCAGGCCATAAATCACCTGCCCCAGGGAATCTCCGACAAGCAGAAGATCGCAATGGGCATCCAGCAGCTGCGCCTGCCGCGCGGTGTAGGCCGTCAGCATGACGAGTGGTTTTTCGGTGACGCCATCCTTTTTGCGCCCGCGAATGCGCGGAACCGTCAGCCGCTTCATCGGGGCAGGGGTAGGGTTGGCGCGGCTGGTGCTCGTATCGAGCTGAAATGTGGTCGACATGGCTGCGGCATTTAGCGCTCGTGCGGGATAAACGCAAAGCCCCCTTGGCGTAGGCGCAAAATCGTTGCAGAGAGGGTGCATACGGGATGGCGCGTCGGGGGACGCGCGTTTAGAGGATAGATTTTCAATCATGGCAGCAGCAGGTTCGGGCCACGAAAACTGGTCGTCGCGAAGTGCATTTATTCTGGCCGCAGTCGGTTCGGCTGTCGGACTTGGCAACATGTGGCGTTTTCCGGCCGAGGCGGGTGAAAATGGCGGCGGCGCATTCGTGCTGTTCTATATTTTCTGCGTGATTCTGATCGGTTTGCCGGTTTTGTTGTCCGAGGTTCTGATCGGGCGGCATGGGCAGGCGAATGCACCAGAAAGCGTCAGGCGGTTGGCAAGGGATTCCAACGCATCTGAAGGCTGGAGCATTCTGGGCTCAATGGGCGTCTTCGCAGCTTTCCTGATACTCAGCTTTTATTGCGTCGTCGGGGGATGGGTGGCCTATTACATAGGCGTCTTTGTAAGCGATCTGTTTCAGACAGGCCTGACCGGCGGGGCTTTCGAAGGGCGTGACCCAACCGATATTGAAGGCCTGCTTCCCGGTCTGTTTGGCAATGGCGGTCTGATGGTTGGGCTTAACCTCGGTTTTCTGGCTGTGACCATGTTTTTTGTGGCGCGGGGCGTTTCCAGCGGGATCGAATGGGTGGCGGTTTATCTGATGCCGCTGTTTTTCGTGCTGTTTCTGTGCATCACGATCTACGGTGCCTTCACCGGTAATTTCGGCGATGCTGTGGCGTATCTGTTCACTTTCGACTTTTCGAAGTTGACCGGCGAGGTGATGCTGGCTGCGGTCGGGCAAGCCTTTTTCTCCCTTTCGCTAGGTGTGGCGGGGATGATGACATACGGCGCATATGCCAATCGCGACACCAATCTGGGTGAGACTTCGGGCATCATAGCAGTTGCCGATACCGGCGTTGCGATGCTGGCGGGCCTTGCGATCTTCCCTATCGTATTCGCAGCCGGTCTTTCGGCAAGCGCCGGGCCTGGCCTGATGTTCCAGTCGTTGCCTATTGCGTTTCAGGCGATGCCGTTTGGTTCGTTGATCGGTCTTGCTTTCTTCATCATGGTATTTTTCGCGGCACTCACCAGCTCTGTTTCGCTGCTCGAAGCGCCGACGGCGTATGTCTTTGAAAAGTTCAAGATGCCACGAATGGTCGCGACCCTGATTGTGGGCGGCGGTGCGGCGGTGCTCGGTGTGCTATCCTCACTTTCGTTCAACGATATGGCTGAGTTTTATCCACTCGGCTTCATTCCGCTTTTTGCTGAGACCAATTTCTTCGACACGCTTGATGGTGTGACGGCTAAGTTGTTCATGCCGATTGGCGCGATCCTGACTTGCATCTTCGTCGGCTGGATTGCGGATACGAAACTGATCGATGACGAGAATGGGCTTGACGGGCTGCTTCACAAAACCTGGCGCGCGCTGGTTCGTTTTGTGTGTCCTGCGGCTTTGCTGGTGATCCTGATTATGGGCTTGCTTGGTTAGAGCGCATGAAAAAGGCCGCTCCGGTAGGGAACGGCCTTTTGCGACCTTTTATTGTTATGTTTTGCGAGGTTAGAGCGTCGTTTCAACGCGCTTGTCTTGCACTTCGTCATGGATTGTTTTGCCCATTGCCATCTTTGCGGTGGTCAGCAGGCTCATTTCGCCGCTCCAGATTTCTGCATCTCGCAAGTCCATGCGGAGGAAGAGAATGTCTGGATCGTCTTTGCCGCCATCGTACCAGGCTTTGACGAAGTTGTTCCAGAAGTGTTCGAAGCGTTCCTGATTGTCTTCGATCACCAGATCACCGTGGAAACGGGCGTAGACATCGTGGCCCTTACCTTCGTAAATCGCAGTGACGCTGCCCAGTTTCGCAAAATCGCTGTTCTTTTGGGTGAAGAACCAGATCGCGCTGTCTGCATCCTTATCGAGCTGCGCTGTCATCGGAACTGCGGTTTGCGGTTCACCATCGCGCTGAAGAAACAAGAATGGGGAATCTGAAAGGGCCTTCCAGAATTTGGTTTTGAGTTCGTCGGCGTTGCCGTTTTCATATCTCATGAATATCTCCTTGATTTAAAAAGATAACGGAAGTGGCTGGCGTTCGTTCCGGATCGTGCGACGATGCGAGGCGCTGAGTGGATGGATTGATTGAGCGGTTGCATCGGCCTGCCAATTATGGAACAAAAGTAGAACAAGTGAGTCGTTAGCGACGAATTGTTTCTATGCAGAATTCTGTTTTGTCCCTTCCCGGCGCGCGAGCGCTTGACGCTTCTTTCGTCTCCGTGCGGCTTTCCGTAGGGGATGTCGCCGCCATGTCGGAGGCGCGTGAGGGGCGCTGGCAGCCGGGGTTTGCTGATCAACCGCTGCATAGCGAGATATTTGCAAGTGCAGGTGATGCGGGTGGGGCGGGTTTGGCGCTTGCCCTGGCGCGTGATGCGCTTTGCATTGCAAATGAAAGCGGTGATCCGCTGGCTGAGAAGCAGGATCGCCGCCAAGTGCTATGGGTACAGGACAGGCGCGCCATCCAGCGCAGCGGGCGGCCATACCGTCATGGCCTGCCGTCAGAGCTGCGAGACCGTATAATTCATGTCGAGGCGAAAAACCCGGAGGATGCGCTCTTTGCGTTAGAAGAGGGGCTTAAATGCCGCGACTTTGCCTGTGTGATCGGAGAGATCAGCGGCAATCCCCGCGCACTCGATTTCACCTCTTCGCGCCGGTTGAGTCTGGCGGCGGAAAAGCATGGTGTGGCGCTGTGGCTGGTGCGGCTGGATGCAGTGCCTGAACTGTCCTCTGCGCGGATGCGCTGGCGGGTAGAGCCTGCGCCATCGACAAGTCCGCGCTGGAATGCTGCCGCTCCGGGGGATCCGCAATGGAAAGCCGAACTGTTTCGGGCTCGCAGTCACGCGCCTGGACAATGGATTTTGAGAAATGACACAGGACGTTTGCAAGCGCGCAGACCCAGCGATCCCGTCGCCGCCAACACGCAGGATATTGGCGATCTGGTTCGCCCGACTGTCGGTCGATCGCTGGCGGCTGTCGCAAGGATGTGAGGCGGGCGAAGGGGTAGACGCGCTTCCGACCGCGCTCATTACCGAAACCGCGCATGGCCCGCGGATTGAGGCCGTGAATGATGCGGGTCACTCATCAGGCGCGCAGCCCGGTATGATGCTCGCCGATGCGCGCACACTGTGCCCCGACATTCAGACTGCTCCGGCCGATCCGGCAGGCGATCTTGATACGCTTGAGAAGCTGGCGCTGTGGTCGCAGCGCTGGGGGCCGTGGAGCGCGCTTGACCCGCCTGATGGTGTGCTGGTGGATATCACCGCCGCGGCTCATCTGTTCGGGGGAGAGACGCGTATGCTTGCCGATGTCGAGGCCGCCTTTGCCAAGCGCAGGCTTTCCGCCCGTGCTGCGATTGCATCAACGGCAGGCGCGGCCTGGGCGCTCGCGCATTTCGGGCCGCGTCAGGCGATATTGGGCCCAGGTGACAATGCGCTGCGCTGCCTCACCGATCTTCCGATTGCAGCTTTGCGGCTTGACCAGGACGTACTGACAGTTTTGCGCAGGCTCGGTCTTAAACGGCTCGGCGATCTTGCTGCCATCGCCACCGGGGCTATCAATCGTGACGAGGCGGCTGCGCGTGACGCGATTCATCGCCGTTTTCGCAATCGCAGATCACCCAGTGCAAACCCGCTTGTCCGGCTTGATCAGCTGCTGGGGCGGGTCCCCGAACCCTTGCTCCCTGTCATCCCGCATCACGCACCGATGGTACAGCGGCGGCTGATGGAGCCGATCCGTCATCGCAGCCTGCTTGATCAAGTGCTCGCGGATCTTGCCGATGATATGGTGCGCGAGCTTGAAGGTCGCGGTGAGGGTGCGCGCCGGTTGGAATTGGGCCTTTGGCGGGTTGATGGTGAAGTGATGGTCAGGCATCTGGAACTAGCCAGCGCAACGCGAGAGGCAGCGCATATAACGCGTCTTTTCGCCGACAGGCTTGATGATGTTGATGCAGGCTTCGGGATTGAGACGGTGCGTCTGAGGGCAAGCTGGGCCGAGCCGCTTGGCGTTTCGCAAGCCGATGTCGAACAGGCGGTTGAACGTCACGGTACCTCACTTAACGCATGTATTGATCGGCTGACGGTGCGCCTTGGGCCTGATGCTGTGCGGCGCCCTGTCCCTTATGCCAGCCATCTGCCGGAGCGTGCGCACAGTTGGCAGCCCGCTCTGGCTGCGGAGCCAAGTTCTCAGGCGATGTTGGAATTTCATCAGAGGCCGTTGAAAATGCTTGATAAGCCTGAAGGGATTGCGGTGCTTTATGCGTCACCCGATGGCCTGCCTCAGAGGTTCCGCTGGCGCGGGAATGTGCATGAAGTGGCGCGTGCAGAAGGGCCGGAACGCATTGCTCCTGAATGGTGGCGGGAGCGATCCACTGTGCGTTTGCGCGATTATTATCGGATCGAGGACGTGATGGGACGCCGATATTGGATATATCGGCACGGAATTGCCGGCGATGGGCGCGGCGGTGCGCCCGACTGGTATTTGCAGGGGCTTTATGCCTAGCGCGGGATGCGCAAAAAACATCGCAACTCTTGGTCAGCATTTTTTTACGAATGTTTGCTAATCCGTTCACCATGAACATGCATAGCATCCCACGCGCCGCAGAGCGCCGTTCGCTAAGCCTAATGGTGAAAGGCCGCGTAAAGTCGCGCGTGGTCTATTGCGATCTCGTCGATATCTCGGAAGGGGGCTGCAAACTGCGCGGCTCCGCCGGATTTGCCAATGTAGGTGACCGGGTCACCATGAAGGTCGATGGAGTGAACGCTCCGCTTGGCACAGTTGCATGGGTAGAGGGGAAGCTTGCAGGCGTAGCCTTTGAAGGAAAAATGCATGCAGCTGTCATCGATCACCTGATCTCACAGCAGAGTGCAAAAGTTGCTGCTGATTACGACGATAGCGGACGCCGCTACATCTGACCAAATTCAGCACGCATGAAAAAGGGGGCGCTTCCACCATGGAAACGCCCCCTTTTCATATTCTACCGATCAGCTCGGGTTGAACGGCAGCGAGCTGTGGTGGAGAACGATTTTGAGATCGCCATTTTCGTCCTTTTCGTAGGCGAACGAATATTCGACCTTGGTCTCGTTCCCGTCAGTTCCGGTGAAGTAGTAGTTACCCATGGCCACAGCCATGTCGCCATCTTCATCGATCACGGTGCCGTTGTTTTCCCAACGCACAGCGGTGTACGGAGCAATGGCAAAGCCGCCATCTTCCGTGCCTTCGGTGCCAACGAAGTAGCTCAGCGCTTCATCGAAGCTTTCGCGGAACTGGTCTTCGGCAGCCAGTGTCGGCTTGAACAGAATGGTAGCATCATCCCCATACGCATAGTGCGTATTGATGTGCTCTTCCGCACGTGCGCGGAAGTCGCCTTCTTCGGTGAAGGTCTGGCCGATTGCGACAATACCTTCGCCCCAAGCCTGCTGAGCGGCGGTGACTTCTTCAGCGGTAATTGGATTTGCATTTTCAGCCTCGACCGTCGCGGTTTCGCTGCATGCAGACACAGCCAAAGCGCTCACGCCAAGCGCGGGGACAAGAATCAACTTCTTCATTTCGTACTCCCTTTCAGAGAGCCCTTATGAAGACCCCCTGACCAAATGTTTGCGACTGATTGCCGCTTTGCACGTCCGACATCACGAGCGGAATTGCTCGCCAGAGGGGCCCGGTCCGTAGCGGTAATACGACTTTGCGATGATGCGGTTCCCGCAAATAAGATAAAAATGCTCCAATTCTTTTCGAGGGCCAGCAGCGGAGATTTCCGGAGCATAATCCGCTGTCTTGCAAAGAACGCACTGGCAGCAATGCAAAATGGAACATATATAGAACATAAAGGTGTTCTATGGCTCGCATTACCAACGCGCAATCAATCAAGCAGAAACTCGAAATCCTCGCCGATGCCGCGAAGTACGATGCCTCCTGCGCGTCTTCGGGCAGTGCAAAAAAGAACTCCTTGGGCGGCAAGGGGATCGGCTCGACCGAGGGGATGGGAATTTGCCATGCCTACGCCCCCGACGGCCGCTGTATTTCGTTGCTCAAGGTGCTGCTTACCAATCACTGCATTTTTGACTGTCACTATTGTGTGAACCGCAAGAGCAGCAATGTCCGGCGTGCGCGCTTTACGCCGCAGGAGGTCGCGGATCTCACAATCAATTTTTACAAGCGTAATTATATCGAGGGGCTGTTTCTTTCGTCGGGCATTATCAAAAGCTCCAGCCATACGATGGATCAGCTGGTTGAAGCCTCGCGCATCCTGCGCGTGGAATATGACTTTCGCGGTTACATTCACCTCAAAACCATTCCCGAAGCCGATCCGGAGTTGATCTATCAGGCGGGGCTTTATGCCGACCGCGTTTCGATCAATGTCGAACTGCCCACGCGCGAAGGGCTCGCGCGGCTAGCGCCTGACAAGGATGAAAACCAGATCGAAGGCGCGCTCGCAAAGACGAAATCCCGTATCATTCAGGCCAAGGACGAAAAAAAACGGTTTCGCCATGCACCGCGCTTTGCCCCTGCAGGCCAGTCAACTCAGATGATTGTTGGTGCTGATAACGCCACGGATTCGGATATCGTGGGGCGGGCAAGCAATCTTTACGGCGCGTTTGGTCTGCGCCGGGTTTATTACAGCGCGTTCTCGCCAATCCCTGATGCATCTGCGGTTCTGCCGCTAAAACGTCCACCGCTGATGCGTGAGCACCGGCTTTATCAATCGGACTGGTTGATGCGCTTTTATGGTTTTGCGCCGGATGAAGTGGCGCAGGCCACCGAAAAGGACGGCAATCTGCCGCTCGACATTGATCCCAAGCTCGCCTGGGCTTTGAAATTCCGTGAAAGCTTTCCGATCGATGTGAACCGGGCTTCGAAAGAGCAATTGCTGCGTGTGCCAGGGCTAGGGACAACTGCAGTCGGACGCATCCTTGCTGCGCGGCGGCACCGGACATTGCGACTGGATGATGTGGCGAAGCTGACCCAGTCGATCGCCAAGGTGCGTCCATTTCTGATTGCGCTCGACTGGCGGCCAACCACGCTCACCGACCGTGCAGACTTGCGTGTGTTGCTGGCACCCAGACAAGAGCAGCTGGAGCTGTTCTGATGACCGCCCGATGACTGCCCGATGACCGCCATGCAGAATGTTTCCCTGGGCGCGCATTACGCCGTGCACCTACCAGCGCCCGATGATTTTGCATTCTGGCGCGAGCGGGCGCGCGCTTTGATCCAGTGCGACATACCACCCGATCGGATCAGCTGGGTAGAGCCGGGCAGCACGGGCGATCTGTTTGCAGCCGAAGGCCCGGCTCGCCGGGAAAAACGGCTGCCGACGCCGGAACCGGACGCGCAGCCTGTGCGCGCGTCCAAGCGTTTTATGAAGCTTGCTCGCAATGCCGCGCTCCATTCCGACCAGCAGCGTTTTGGCCTGCTCTACCGGATGTTGTGGCGTTTGCAGTCAAACCCCCGGGCGATGGAGGACAAGGCTGATCCTGACGTTCGCCAGATTGAGGAACTCGATAAATCTGTGCGGCGTGACAGTCACAAGATGCATGCCTTTGTCCGTTTTCGTGCCGTGGATGAGGATCACTATGTTGCCTGGTTCGAACCCGATCATCACATCGTGCGCGCCAATGCGAGTTTCTTCATGCGTCGTTTTGCGAACATGAACTGGTCAATCCTGACGCCGCGCGGCTGTATCCACTGGGATGGCGAAACCATGCGGGAAAGCGGCCCTGCGCGGCGTGAGGATGCGCCGCAAGGCGACCCGGTCGAGGATTTGTGGAAGTCCTATTACGCCTCGATCTTCAATCCTGCGCGGCTGAAGGTCGGGGCCATGCTGTCGGAGATGCCCAAGAAATACTGGAAGAACATGCCCGAAGCCGAACTGATCCCCGATTTGATCGCCGGGGCGCAGGCGCGCGAGGCGGGTATGGTCGCGGCAGGCGAACGTGAGGAGCGTGGACGTCCCGACACTCTTGAAGCGGTGGCAAGGGGGATCGCCGGATGCCGCGATTGCCCAATCGCGGAGTGCGGCACACGCGCGGTGATGGGAGAGGGGCCCCCGAATGCTCCGCTTATGATCGTTGGCGAACAGCCGGGCGACCAGGAGGATATTGGCGGCAGGCCCTTTATTGGCCCGGCGGGGCAGCTGCTCGATGATTATCTCAACAGCACAGGGATCGACCGCGCGGCCGCTTATGTCACCAATGCAGTAAAGCATTTCAAATTCGCGCAGCGTGGCAAACGCCGCATCCATCAGTCTCCCCAGGCCAAGGAGATCGACACCTGCCGCTGGTGGCTGGAGGCTGAGCGTGAGATTGTGAAACCGCGCCTAGTCCTTGCACTTGGAGCCAGCGCAGCGCGCAGCTTTCTGGGCAAGACGGTGAGCATTTCGAAAGCACGCGGCGCATCTATTGCGCTTGAAGATGGAGCGGAGCTGTGGGTTACCGCGCACCCTTCCTATCTCCTGCGCCTTGATGGTGAGGCGCGTGAGAAACAGTCGGCGCTCTTCGCAAACGACCTTGCTGCTGTGCGGGAGCGACTGGTGGAGCTTGGGGTGTGACATGCCCGATGCACCGCTTACGCCTGATAAACGCACGCTGGAGATCGATCCCGACCTGATCGATGCGCCGCCGCGTGCGCCGTTTGTCGAGCTTGGGCTGGTCAGCTGTTTCAGCTTCTTGCGCGGTGCCTCCGACGCGGTCGATCTCGCTATGACGGCCCGCGCGCTCGGCTATGATGCGATCGGGATTGCCGATGCGAACAGCATGGCAGGCGTGGTGCGCGTGCACACCGAGGCGAAAACGCTCAAGCTGCGCCCGGTGATCGGTACGCGGATCGAGACCGTGGAGGGGGCGACCTTCCTTGCTTATCCGAAAAACCGGACTGCCTATGGCCGTCTCTGCCGCCTGATCAGTGCGGGACGGATGCAGACACTGGGCGGTGAATGGCAAGACAAGGGCGTGTGCGAGATCGACCTCGCAATGCTCGCGAAGCATACCAAAGATGTGCAGCTGATCCTGCTGCCACCTGACGATCTGAATGCGGAATTGACGATTGCCGTCCCGAACAATGTGGTCGCGCTGCATGAGGGGGAAGAGCCGCAGGAAGCCGCGCTCCTCACGGCGCCATTGCCCGAAATTCTCCCGTATCTCACCCGCCTGCTGCCCACGCTGCGCCATCTTGGTGCAAGCTATCTCTACCGCGGTGGCGACATTGCACGGATCGACAGGCTTGATGCTCTGGCGCGGGAGAACGGCCTTACTCTGCTCGCGACCAATGACGTGCACTACCATGTGCCTGAGCGCCGTCCACTTCAGGACATAATGACGGCGATTGCCTGCAAAACCACCGTGGCCGAGGCAGGACACCTGCTTCAGGCCAATGCAGAACGGCACTTAAAAGGCCCTGAAGTGATGCAGAGACTGTTTGAGCGCTGGCCGCACGCGATCAAGGCTGCCCGCAATGTGGCCGACGCGTGCGATTTCAGCCTTGATGAGCTGGCGTATGAATATCCTGAAGAAATCTACCCTGATGGCATGGCTCCGCAAGAATATCTCGAAGTCGAGACATGGCGCGGCGCGGAACGGCGCTATCCTTCCGGTGTGCCTGATAGCGTGCAGGCAACGCTGGAGCGGGAGCTGGCTTTGATCGCGAAGCTTGATCTTGCGCGCTATTTTCTGACGATCAAGGATATTGTCGATTTCGCGCGCAATGTTGACCCGCCGATCCTGTGTCAGGGGCGCGGCTCTGCTGCAAATTCAGCCGTCTGCTATTGCCTCGAAATCACCAGCGTCGATCCGGCCAAGCACCAGCTGTTGTTCGACCGTTTCATCTCCGAAGAGCGCCGCGAACCGCCCGATATCGATGTCGATTTCGAACATGAGCGACGCGAGGAGGTGATCCAGTACATTTACAAGAAATATGGCCGCCACCGCGCCGGATTGACGGCGACTGTGATCCACTACCGCCCACGCATGGCGATCCGGGAGGTAGGCAAGGCGATGGGGCTGTCAGAAGATGTCACCGCCAGCCTCGCACGCACGGTGTGGGGTGGGCATGGGCGGGAGATCGGCGAAGCGCATGTCGAGGAAATCGGCATGAAGCTGGATGACCCGCATCTTCGCCGTGTTCTCAAACTGACCGAGCAGATGATCGGTATGCCGCGCCACCTTTCGCAGCATGTCGGCGGATTCATCCTTACCGAAGGCGCGCTCACCGAAACGGTGCCAATCGGCAATGGCGCGATGCCTGATCGCAGTTTTATCGAGTGGGACAAGGATGACATTGAAGCGCTGGGCATTCTCAAGGTCGATGTGCTGGCACTGGGTATGCTGACCTGTATCAAGAAATGCCTCGACCTGTTGGCGGATCACCACGGCCGCGCGCTTACGCTGGCCACGGTCCCGCGCGAGGATCCCGAAACGTATGCAATGCTGCGCAAGGGGGACTCGCTCGGGGTGTTTCAGGTGGAAAGCCGCGCGCAGATGAACATGCTTCCGCGCCTACGCCCACGCGAGTTCTACGACCTCGTGATCCAGGTCGCGATTGTCCGGCCCGGACCGATCCAGGGTGATATGGTGCATCCCTATCTCAAACGCAGGCGGGGTGCAGAGCCTGTGATCATCCCCAAACCTTCCCCCAGGCATGGCCCGCCCGATGAACTTTCCAGCATTCTCGAGCGGACACTGGGCGTTCCGATCTTTCAGGAACAGGCGATGAAGATTGCGCTCGATGCGGCAAGGTTCAGCTCGCTGGAAGCCAACCGTTTGAGGAAAGCGCTGGCGACTTTCCGGTCGCGCGGCATGGTGGATGAACTTCAGGATATGATGGTCGAACGGATGGTGGAGCGCGGATACGAGCGCGATTTTGCCCAGCGCTGCTTCAACCAGATCAGGGGCTTTGGCGAATACGGCTTTCCAGAAAGCCACGCGGCGAGTTTCGCGCACCTTGTCTATGTTTCAAGCTGGCTCAAATGCCACTTTCCTGCAGCCTTTGCGTGCGGCCTCCTTAATTCACAGCCAATGGGTTTCTACGCGCCCGCGCAGATCGTGCGCGACGCTCGTGAACACGGTGTCGAAGTGCTGCCAGCGGATGTGAATTGCTCCGGTTGGGATTGCTCGCTGGAGGATTCTGGGGAGAATCTGCGAGAAACCAACAACAGCACAACCATAGACCATGACAGGCAAGACAGGAACATCGCGCTGCGCCTTGGTCTGCGCCAGATTGACGGACTGCCCGAACATATCGCTGCGCAGTTGATTGCGGAGCGGGAAGAGAATGGCCCTTATCAGGACGTTGCCGAATTGCGTGAGCGAGCCGGGCTGTCACCTGCGCATATAGAGCGGCTTGCGAGTGCGGATTGTTTCACTTCGATGGGATTGTCTCGCAGGCAGGCTTTGTGGGATGCGCGCAGTCTGATCGCAGGGCCGGACCTGCCGCTGTTCCGCGCGGCGGCGGAGCGCGATGAAGGGGCAGAGCGTGCCATTACCCGCCTGCCGCAAATGCCTCTGTCCGAAGAAGTCGTGGCAGATTATCAGACCACGCGCCTCAGTCTGAAAGCGCATCCCATGGCATTCCTGCGTCCAGACCTTGCCGAGCGGGGATTTGTCCGCGCCTGTGATCTTCGCGCGCGCAAATTCCGCTCTATGGTTCAGGTCGCAGGGGTGGTGCTGATCCGCCAGCGTCCCGGTAGCGCAAAAGGTGTGTGCTTTATTACGCTGGAAGATGAAACCGGCGTTGTGAACCTCGTCGTCTGGCCCGATCTCAAGGAAAAGCAGCGCAAGGTTGTAATGGGCGCCCGGTTGATGGAGGTGCGCGGCCGGGTCGAATATGATGATGAGGTCATCCATGTGATCGCGCATCATATGACCGATGCGACGCAGCAGCTTTATCGCCTGTCAGACGATATGCTCAACGCGCCAGTCGCGCGGGCGGATCATGTCAATTCACCTTTGATCGGCCGCAAACCACCCGGAGAAAAACAGGCAGAAGAAGCATTGAAACCGCGCGACCTGATTGACCAATTGCCCAACGTCACCGGACATCCGCGCAATCACCGGATCATTCCCAAGTCCCGCGACTTTCACTAGACGCACACTATGAACCGAAGAAACAAGAGCGCGCCGCGATACGACCGAAAGGCAGGGCGAATGATTGGCAAACGCCCGATTGCCAGCGCGATTATTCTGATCACGCTGGCGGCAGGAGGGTGGATCTGGTTGCAGGACCATCCGCAGCACAATCCGTGGGCACCCCTTGATCTGCGCCAACCGATCGGATGGGCAACCGCCAACAAGATTGTCGCGCTCAAGGATGATGTTGCGCAATGCCGCGCGGTACTTGAACGCAGTGACGTATCGTTTCGCGCATTGGATGGAACGGGCGAAGGGGCGTGCGAGCGGCCAGACAAAACCCAGCTGACTGCATACCCCCTGTCACCTGACACGCCATCGGTCACTTGTCCTGTTGCCGCAGCGCTCGAAATGTGGCGGGCGAAGACCGTTGCGCCGGCGGCCCGCGACATACTAGGCAGCGATCTTGCGCGGATTGAGCATCTTGGTGCCTATTCATGCCGCCGGCTGTATGGCCGCAGCGAAGGCGCCTGGAGCGAACATGCGACCGCCAATGCAATCGACATATCTGCTTTTGTTCTGGAGGATGGCCGCCGGATCACGCTCATCAATGATTGGGATGGCAGCGAAGAAGAGCGCCAGTTCCTTCGCCAGGTGCGTGATGGCGCATGCGGGGTATTTGCGACCGTGCTTTCGCCCGATTACAATGCGGCACACGCAGATCATTTCCATCTTGACCAGCAATCCCGCTGGACAGGTGTGTGTCGGTAACTCTCAGCCTGCTTCGAGCGAGTAACCCGCGGAACGCACGGTGCGGATCGGATCTTTCGTACCGTCAATTGCAATGGCTTTGCGTAGGCGCCGGATATGCACATCGACGGTCCGCAATTCTATGTCCGATCCATTACCCCATACACCGTCAAGCAGCTGGCCTCGGCTGAACACACGGCCCGGACTTTCCATAAAGAACTTGAGCAAACGGTATTCGGTCGGGCCAAGACGTAATGCCCGGCCAGACCGTTCAACTTTATGCGCCACAGGATCGAGGGTTATATCGCCCACCTGTATGGTTTCGCCAGCAAGGGCAGGGCGAATGCGGCGCATGACTGCACCTACGCGGGCCAAAAGCTCACGCGGGCTGAATGGCTTGGTAAGATAGTCGTCGGCGCCAGTCTCAAGCCCGCGAACACGGTCATCTTCCGCCTCTCGCGCTGTCAGCATGATAATCGGGACATGCGCGGTTTGCTTGTCCCGGCGCAAACGGCGGCACACTTCTATGCCGCTGGTCCCCTCAATCATCCAGTCAAGGATGATCAGATCGGGCACATCTTCGCTTGCAAGAACAAGCGCCTCGTCTCCATCGCCCGTGCAGCGAACATCATATCCCTCGTTCTGAAAGCGGTATTCCAGCAGCTCCGACAGAGCCGGGTCGTCTTCAACCAGAAGCAGTTTCGCGGCGGGCATGACAGGCACTCCCTAATGGTGGTGTTCGATCGGCCCCGATCAGTCTTCGTGATCGGGCGGATACATTCCCGTTGCGGCGTAATGCACCATCTCGGCAACGTTCGTTGCGTGATCCCCGATCCGTTCGAGATTGCGCGCGACAAACAGCAGCTGCGCCGCGCTCGAAATGGTCGCAGGGTTCTCAACCATATGGCTGACAAGGTTGCGGAAGATGCTGTTGTAGAAGGCGTCGACCTTTGCGTCGGTGGCGATCACTTCACGCGCCAGATCGGGATCGCGTGAAGCATAGGCAGTAAGGACATCGTGCACCATTTCCGCAGCGACGTCACCCATTGCAGGGATCAAGGTGAGCGGTTCGAAACGATCCCGGCCCTCGATCATGCCAACGCGTTTCGCAATATTTTTTGAATAGTCGCCGATCCGCTCAACCACGCCTGCAATCTTGAGAGCGGCGATAACTTCGCGAAGGTCATCGGCCATAGGTGCGCGCAGCGCAATGATGCGCACGGCGAGCTTGTCCACCTCGGATTCGAGTGCGTCAATTTTCTTGTCCCGCTCGACAACCTTGTTCGCCAGATCAACATCGCCGCGCACCATGGCCTCCAGCGCTTCCTGAATGGCGACTTCGGAAAGGCCGCCCATTTCAGCAATTAGGCCGCGGAGGCGAGTGATGTCTTCATCGAACGCTTTAACGGTATGCTCGGTCATCAGCCGTACCTCCCCGTGATGTAATCCTGCGTCCGTTGTTCAATCGGATTGGTGAAAATATCAGACGTCGGACCGTATTCCACCAGTTTGCCCAGGTGGAAGAATGCGGTTCGCTGCGAAACTCGTGCGGCCTGCTGCATGGAATGGGTAACAATGACGATGGCATAACGTCCAGAAAGCTCATCGATCAGTTCTTCAATCTTTGCAGTCGCAATCGGATCGAGGGCCGAAGCCGGTTCGTCCATCAAGATAACCTCAGGATCGACCGCAATCGCGCGAGCGATGCACAGGCGCTGTTGCTGACCACCGGACAAGGCAGTGCCGGAATCTTCAAGCCGGTCTTTTACCTCATCCCACAGGCCCGCCCGCGTAAGCGACTTTTCCACGATAGCGTCGAGGTCGGGTTTTTTCTCTGCAAGGCCGTGGATCTTCGGGCCGTAAGCGATATTTTCGTAAATCGTCTTGGGGAAGGGGTTCGGCTTCTGGAACACCATACCCACACGTGCCCGCAACTGCACAACGTCCATGGCATCGGAATGGATGTCTTCGCCTTCGAGCTCGATCAGACCTTCGACCTTGGCGATGGGAATGGTGTCGTTCATGCGATTGAAGCACCGCAGAAACGTCGATTTTCCGCATCCCGAAGGGCCGATAAAGGCGGTCACATATTTTGGCGAGATGTCGATCGACACCTCATCAATGGCCTTTTTCGTGCCGTAATAGACCGAGACATCGCGGGCGCGCATTTTGGCACCTGTGTCTTCCAGTTTTTCGTGAATGACAGTCACCAGGTCTTCTCGAATTTGTTGCGTAGGTAAATGGCGAGGCCGTTCATCAACAGGAGGAACAGCAAGAGTACGATAATTGCGGCGCTGGTCCGCTCGACAAAGCCGCGGTCAATTTCATCGGACCACAGAAAGATCTGCATCGGCAATACCGTAGATGGCGATGTAAAGCCATCTGGCGGGGTCGCGACAAAGGCGCGCATCCCGATCAGCAAGAGCGGAGCAGTTTCGCCCAGCGCGCGAGCCATGCCGATGATTGTGCCGGTCAACATCCCCGGCATAGCCAACGGCAGCACGTGGTGGAACACCACTTGGACAGGCGACGCGCCGACAGCCAGCGCCCCGTCGCGGATCGACGGCGGCACTGCCTTGATCGCGTTGCGACCGGAAATCACGATGACAGGCATGGTCATCAGGGCCAGCGTCATGCCGCCGATCAACGGTGCAGAACGGTAATTCGGAAACAGCCACAGAAACACCGCGAGCCCAAGCAGGCCGAAGATTATCGAAGGAACAGCGGCTAGATTGTTGATCGATACCTCGATCAGATCTGTCCACCTGTTCTTTGGCGCGTATTCTTCAAGGTATAGCGCGGCGAGCACACCGATCGGGAAGGCGAGCAGGAAGGTGACGATCATTGTCAGGATCGATCCCTTGAGTGCACCCCAGATACCGGCCTCCTGCGGGCTGGTCGCATCGGACCGGGCGAGAAAGCCCCAATCCCAATTTTCCGCGAGCTTGCCTTGCGACACAAGTTGCTGAGCCATCGCCTGCATTTCAGGTGATCCTTCCCCGTTCAGACCGGCGGCCAGATCGGATGAAGTAGGCAGGTAATAGGTCTGCTGACCTTGAATGAGCGATGGATTGGACGTCAGAGCCCGCGCTACGTCGCGCCATGCATCGTTGCTGACTTCGGCGGCAGCTTCAGCGCCCAGTTCCTTCTCAGCATAGAATTGCACGATGTCGGCGATGCCTTGCATTTCAAGGTTCTGAAGGGCGTTTGGCGCGCTCAAGGTTTCAGCGTTGCCGCTCATGCCGCTTTCGGCGAAGTCAATCGGCACAGCGACTTCGGCGCGTTGAAATCCGCCGATCCCGTTGATCAACATGTTTGCAAGCAGGAAGATGAGCACGGAAACAGAGAATATGATCGCGCCTTGCCCAAGCCGTCTGAAATTGCGTTCAGCGCGGTATCGCTTGGCAAGCCGCTTTTCGAATTCGGGCGTGCGGGTGGGGCCCTGCGAAACAGGTCCATCCATATCGGTTGCTGGGTTGGCGGGATTACTCATAAGCTTCACGGAACCGTTTGACGACGCGCAGCGCTATTATGTTAAGCAGCAGCGTGACGAGGAACAGCGCAAATCCAAGAGCAAAGGCGCTGAGATAGGTTGGATGATCGGTGCTTTGCTCACCGGTCAAGAGCTTGACGATTTGCACGGTAACCGTGGTCATCCGGTCGAGCGGGTTGGCGCTGAGGTTTGCTGCGGTGGATGCCGCCATAACAACAATCATGGTTTCACCGATTGCGCGGCTAACGGCTAACATGACACCAGCGACAATACCGGGTAGGGCGGCGGGAAACAGCACGCGCTTGATCGTTTCAGATTTGGTCGCGCCCATGGCATAACTGCCGTCGCGCATGGCGCTTGGCACTGCTGCGATCGAGTCGTCCGCCATGGATGATACGAACGGGATGATCATCACGCCCATGACGATACCGGCAGCAAGGGCGCTTTCCGTAGAGGCACCGGATATGCCGACAGCAACGGCCGCGTCGCGGATTGCCGGGGCGACCGTGAGTGCAGCAAAGTAGCCGTAAACCACTGTTGGCACGCCAGCGAGGATCTCCAGTGCCGGCTTTACCCATGTGCGCAGCCTGGGATTGGCGTATTGTGTCAGGCAGATCGCGCTCATCAAACCCAGCGGGATTGCAACGATCATGGCGATGATTGCGCCGATAAACAGAGTGCCCCAGAACAGCGGAATCGCACCATATTTGGCGCCATCAGTGTTATCGACGCTGCTCATCGGGTCAGGTCCCCAGAAGGTGCCGAAAAAGAAATCTGCAGGGGATACGATGCTGAAAAAGCGATAGGTTTCAAAAACCAGGCTGGCAAAAATTCCGAATGTCGTCAGGATCGCGACCAGCGATGCGAGCAACAGCACGACCATCACTGTTCGTTCAACCCGGGTGCGCGCCTTGAAATCAGGTTTAACGCGCAAAAAGGCAAAGGCTCCGCCTGCAAATGCGATCAACAATGTGACCACGATGCCGATCAGATTGTACCGGCTGATTGCCTCGCTGTAAGCGCCGACCAGAGCCTCAGCGCCTTGATTAAAAACAGTCGATGCGTTGCCGGTTGCGACCGCGCGCGCCTCTGAAAGCCATGCATCGCGTTCAAAGCCGAATTCGGGCAGCGCCTGCGCTGCGGGTGAGGCCAGCACGCTTTGGGTCACAAGCTGAGGGGCAATGATCGACCAAAGAAGAGCAAACGCCAGAACCGGAACGACTATCCAGACCGCCACATACCAGGCGTGATATGTCGGGCGCGCGACAAGGCGCACCTCAGGATCGGACTTCTGGAAGCTCCACGCCTTCGCGCGGCCTGCCAGCCAGCCCGCCAAACCCAGCCCGATGGCAATCAGAATGAGTGTGATCGGCGACATGAACTAGGTCCGTTTCCCCTGTAATTGGCGCTGAGCAAGGTGCCATCGCTTATTGGCCATTGGGCGCGGGATGTTGAAGAAATAAGACAATTCTAAGACAATTTTTCAGGTGCCGGTTGAATGCCCTGCGCATCATCATCCGGTTCAACCGCAGGCGCTTGATCTGCTTGAGGAATTCTAACGATCACGCGTGTTCCTTTGCCGAGTTCGCTCGTAATGTCCAATCGTCCGCGATGTCTCTCCACGATATGTTTCACAATTGCGAGGCCCAGACCCGTTCCACCAGAGGCGCGACTCCGGCCAGGGTCTGTTCGGTAAAACCGACGGGTGAGATGCGGGATATGTTCCTGCGCAATGCCTTCACCCTCATCAACCACGGCCAGGCGGGCGTGCAATCCGGGCGTAACATCCAGTTTTACTGAAATGGGAGCATCAGCATGTCCGTATTTCAGAGCGTTATCGACGAGATTGCGGACCAGTTGCTCAAGCTGCTGAGCGTCTCCAAGGACGCTCGGGTCGGCAGCGAGGTCAAACGTCAATCGTTCGATGCGATCGCCACCCGCTGCATCGCGGGCTGCCCGCTCGACCAGCTTACTCAGCATGATGCGTTCACTGGGCAGATCGTGCTTTTCGGCTTCTACCCGCGACAGGCTCATCAGGTCGCTAATCAGGCTTTGCAGTCGCCGCCCCTCACGCTCGATAGTGCCCAGAAATCTCTTCGAAGTCGGTGAATCGAGCGATTCGACGCTTTCGCTCAGAGTTTCCACATAGCCAAGGATCGATGCTAGCGGTGTGCGCAGCTCGTGGCTGGCATTTGCGACAAAGTCCGTATGGGCGCGGCTGATATCCGCTTCGGCGGTCTGATTCATCAATTCGATGATCGCCAGATTTGCGCCGACGACCTGTCTGTTGACCTCCCAGATGTCCTGACGCCTAACAATCCCGCGCACCATGGCGCGGCCATTGCGGTTTTCTGCGATAAGTCGGATCGCCTCGGGTTGCCGAAAGACCACACGCGCATCCTGACCGACTATATGTTCACCCATCAGCCGCCGGGCAGTTGCGTTGGCGATTGCTATGACATTCTTTTCAGTCACAATTACCGGAGTGGAGGAGTTTTCGATAAGCTTCCGGATCGAATCGATCGTGAAATCCTGTTCCACAACGACCTTTGACGATTCGGGTGGGCGACCCGCTGCCAGGATCAGTGAGCCGGTCCAAACACCCAGGATTGCGAGAGAAAGGAATACATCAACCCTCAGCAACAGCATCGCCAGAAAGGTCACAAACGCAAGGATGAAGCTTGCAATGGGAATTGTCTGACCGCGGTCCATAAGCAAGGTGCCATACCCGCACGCTTGCTGAGTGAAAAGCACGTAGGTGCGTGCGGGCGAAATTGCCACGCGCAGTGCCGAACCACAGCGCAATTCAGATATGAAGGGAGGTGGTGACCCCTACGGGAATCGAACCCGTGTTTCAGCCGTGAAAGGGCCGCGTCCTAACCGCTAGACGAAGGGGCCACGCTCGTTGCGAGAGCGCGCATCTAGGGG
>CALLQC010000048.1 GCA_938015255.1 uncultured Erythrobacter sp. | reverse complement strand
GCCGGATGTATCGGTTCTGCCAGAGGGCTTCGGCGACAAGGACACGCAGATCGCGCCCGACATGGTGTTCGCCCGCGAGGAGATGTTCACCGAACAGGGCATGTTCGCACGCACAGCCAATTACGGCGCTCTCGACATTGTGGGCCCCAAACCGCTCGCACTCGCGGGTCTGGACGAATACCAAGCCGAATTCTTCGGCTAGTCGCCAGGCTGAGTGAGCGGCTGAGCTGGTAAATTTTCGTATCGAACGCGTTAACCTCTTCGATAGCCATTGCCCCTATTCGGTCGGAATGAGTGCTAGCGAAAACAAGACCACGGAAACGACCTTCCGCCGCTCCGAGCCCCGCGTCAAACTTGCCATTGATGCGATATTCATGGGGCTGAACGGACGACAGCAGGTCACTTTGCTCGATCTTTCGGGTGAGGGGGCAAAGGTCGCATTCAACGAACCGCCAAAGGAAAAGGCCGGTTTTCTGAGCTGGATGGAGTTTGAAACCTTTGGCGATGTCGTTTGGCGCGAAGGACTTTACGTTGGTCTGAAGTTCGACCGAAAGATTAGTGAAGCCTCGCTGGCCAACACCCGTGCAAGGATCACTGACGGCGACGCGTATCGGCACGAGCAATTGCTGAAACAGGCGAAAGAATGGGTGGAGGGCTGAACCGGCCTGTTCGATTCTCCCGTAGGCCCGCCCGCCGTAGCTGACGACAACCGCGCGCCTTCTGTTGCGTTTCTATGACTCATCGTTAGGCGAGTCCCATCAGCCGCTTTCGGGGATTCGCACACCATGAAAATCATGTCCGGCAATTCGAACCTGCCGCTCGCCCGGGCCATTGCGGCCTATCTCGAAATGCCTCTCACCGATGCCAGTGTGCGCCGGTTTGCGGACGAGGAAGTGTTTGTCGAGATCCACGAAAACGTGCGCGGCGAAGACGTGTTCCTGGTGCAGCCGACGAGTTTTCCGGCGAATGACAACCTGATGGAACTGCTGATCTGTATCGATGCCTGCCGCCGGGCCTCTGCCCGCAGGATCACAGCGGTTGTGCCGTATTTTGGCTATGCCCGGCAGGATCGCAAGCCCGGACCGCGCACGCCCATTTCGGCCAAGCTGGTTTCGAATCTGATTACGGAGGCAGGCGCCGACCGGGTTCTTGCTGTGGACCTCCACGCGGGACAGATTCAGGGCTTTTTCGATATCCCGACTGACAATTTGTATGCCGCGCCAGTGATGGCAGCGGACATCCAGGCGCGTTACGGCGATCAGGACCTGATGGTGGTCTCCCCCGATGTGGGCGGTGTGGTCCGTGCAAGGGCGCTTGCCAAACGGCTCGACAATGCGCCGCTGGCCATCGTTGACAAGCGCCGCGACCGCCCCGGTGAAAGCGAAGTGATGAACATCATCGGCGAGGTAGAAGGGCGTCACTGCATCCTGATTGACGATATTGTCGATTCCGGCGGAACGCTTTGCAATGCAGCGGATGCGCTGCTGGAAAACGGGGCGAAATCTGTCGCGGCCTATATCACGCACGGCGTGCTTTCCGGCGGCGCTGTGGCGCGGATCGACGGATCTCAGCTCAAGGAGCTGGTCATCTCGGACTCCATTCGCCCGACCGAGGCGGCATTGCAGTCAGACCGGATACGCATCATGACCATTGCGCCGCTGGTGGGTGAGGCTATCCGCCGGATTGCAGATGAAAGCTCGGTCAGCAGCCTGTTCGACTGATTGCAATTGGCGACACGTCGGGGCGCAGGCTCTTACATTCGCCACGGAGCGGGCATGCCAGGCTCCATGCGTCCTAACACTTCGAGCCTGCGCGCCTGCCGCGCCTCCAACGTAATCGTCATGAATGGCTGCGGTGTGGTTGCAAATTGACGCGGAGTAATGCCGAAAAACGCCTTGAATTCGCGGATCATATGGCTCTGGTCGCAAAATTTGAGCGCGGCCTCCTCGGCTTCGGCATCGTCCGCCACGCCTAGCAAATGGGAAGCAATGTCAAGCGCGCGGGCGCGGCGCAGAACCTGTGTGGCTGTCTGCCCATACGCCCGCTTGATCATTCTCTCCAATGTTCGTCGTTCAACCGCATGCTGCAAAGCGAAATCGCCGATTACCAGGTTCGGATCCGCAAACACCGCCCTATCGAACTCTTCGATCAAGGGGTCGGGTTCGTGCCTGCCGAGCAAATCGATCAGCTGCGCAACCAGTTTTTCAGCGACACGCATCCATCGGTCGGGCGGGCCTTGGGTGCCGAACCATTCCAGCAACTCTTCGCTCGATCCCCAATCACGGTCCGCATAGATGTGATCATATAGGATTATGCGATCAAGAATCTCGGCCACGTCAGGTCCGTTAAGCGCAGCCATTGCGCCCGGTTTGATCCAAACGCCGACCGTCCCGAAGCTTCCGCGCACGCTGACTTCCATACGCTTGGTTTGCGGACCGAACAGCAGAGCCGATGAGCCATATCTGCCCACGCCATCGCGCGTCCTGGCGGTCCATTCCCCGCCAAACAGTACTCGCAGAACCGGTGTGTCAGAAATCAGACCACATTGAATTGTCGTGCCCGGATCAAGGTCAACCTGCGTCGCATACACCCGCGCTACCCACGGTGATAATTCTTCGGCAGGGGCGCGGTTAAAAGAAAGCGGCTCACCCCCGCGGCTGTAGCCCGCAGCGGAGCGCAGATGCGGGTTCGAGGAATTAAATTCCCCGTTTGTGCCGCGATGGCCTGTAAGTTCGCCCTCCTTTTTGGAGACCATTGCTGAACCCGGCTTTCTTATATCGCCGCAGTCCTCATCAGCGGCTTCCCCAACACCTTGATATCTTGTTACATACACCGTCTTGCATGGAACCGGCAAACTTTCACCGCGACCCTATCATTTGTGTGAAGCCGATTTCAGTTTGACCGCAGTTTCAAAGGCGTGCTTTTGGCGGGCGTCGCCAACTTCAGCGCAAGTAGAAAGAATGGATCTAATGACACGTGCCGATCTGGAACTGGCCAATGCTCTGGCGGATGCGGCAGGAACCGCGATCCGACCGCTTTTTCGCGGCGAATGGGCGGAGGAGCGCAAATCCGACCATTCTCCCGTAACAGAAGCTGATCGCGCGGCTGAGGCGGCAATGCGAGCAATCATCGAAGAACGCCGCCCCGATGACGGCATTATCGGGGAGGAGTACGGCACTCGCAACGAGAGTGCGGGCCGTCAATGGGTGCTCGATCCAATCGATGGAACCATCAGTTTTATGGCCGGCCGCCCGATTTTCGGCACATTGATCGCGTTGATGCAGGATGGCTGGCCGGTACTTGGCATCATCGATCAGCCGATCGCGGGTGAGCGCTGGGCCGGCCGTATTGGCGAGGGCACAACCTTCAATGGAAAGCCGGTGCGCGCGCGGACGTGCAAATCGCTGGATGACGCGGTGCTCGCCACCAGCAGTCCGCACTACTTCACCGCAGAACAGGCCGAACCTTACATGAACCTGGCGCAGGCGGTGGGCGGCAACAAACGCCAGGGCACCATCGTTTATGGCGGCGATTGCTACAATTACGGTCTACTGGCGGGCGGGCATCTCGATGTGATTTGCGAGGCCGGTCTGGCGATATACGATTATGCCGCGCTTGTGCCTGTGATCGAAGGGGCCGGTGGCACAATGAGTGACTGGCAGGGCAATCCGATCGATGCCGATACCGCAGCAAAGGAACAGGGGCGCGTTCTCGCCTTGGGTGATCCGGCGCGGCTTGATGATGTGCTCGAGGCAATGGGATAGGTCTGTATTTTCGCGTCCATGCCGGCTGAGCGCGCGGCACAGGTGTTTCCTACTCTGATGGGGAATGGCAGGTTGCAGACATGAACTGCCATCCGACCGCCATGTATCAGACCCCGCCTTTCCCCTCGGCAAAGCGTTCGCGCGGAATGCAGCGGGATTCTTCTTCAGGACCGTGTAACATGCGTTCCATGTGTTCCTCAGCAGCGACGAACCGAGTTGCCTCTGCCCGGTTCCGAGCCTCGAAATCCCTTGCCTACGGCGCCTCTCCCGCCTATGTGGCGCGTCTTCAACGACACGAATCAAGCGATCGGCCTGGCTAAAAGGGCTGCCAGGGCTGGTTTGACGTGTCTCTGACCAAGGAGATGAAAATGCCCAAGCTGAAGACCAAAAGCGGTGTGAAGAAACGCTTCAAAATCACCGCAACTGGCAAGGTAAAGCACGGCGTCGCTGGTAAGCGTCACCGTCTTATGAGCCACAATGCGAAGTATATCCGTCAGAACCGCGGCACCGATGTGATCTCGGACGCCGATGCAAAGACGATCAAGAAATGGGCGCCGTACGGCCTCGACTGATCGCGATCTAAGGAGAAACTGATATGCCTCGCATCAAACGCGGTGTTACCACCCGCGCCAAGCACAAGCGCATCCTCGATCAAGCCAAGGGCTATCGCGGTCGTCGCAAGAACACCATCCGCATCGCGCGTCAGGCCGTCGAAAAGGCCGGTCAATACGCCTATCGCGACCGCAAGACCAAAAAGCGCAACTTCCGCGCTCTGTGGATCCAGCGCATCAACGCGGCTGTCCGCGCCGAAGGCCTGACCTATTCGCAGTTCATGCACGGCGCAAAACTCGCCGGTATCGAACTTGACCGGAAGGTTATGGCCGATCTCGCCATGAATGAGGAAGCCGCGTTCAAAACGGTGATCGCTCAGGCGAAAGCCGCGCTGCCAGCCTGAACGGGCAAGCAAGCAGAGATAAAGAGGGGTTCTGGTCTGATCGATCAGGACCCCTTTTGCTTGTGAATTTTGGCTGAGTTGCGGCGAATGCCACCGTAGAGGCGGCAAGCGACTTGTAGAAATACGCCAAGTGCCTTGTAAGTTCGCGACATGTGCGTCACAACCTTCGTATGCAGGGGGTTAGAAACGCATTTCGGGTTCTGGCTGAGAACGAGGCGGTCGATGAGGCAACCGGCTGCGCCATCCGCACGCGTTTCTATGAGGCGCCCGAGCAGTATGATGG
>CALLQC010000047.1 GCA_938015255.1 uncultured Erythrobacter sp. | reverse complement strand
AGTTCGGGGTGGGCGGCGACGTGTTTGCGGGCTTCTTCGGCGACTGCGTTTGTGACCCGCTCAAGCTCGCTTGCCTTGATCTTGTCTGTTTTCGTCAGGACCACGCGGTAGCCGACGGCGGCTTCGTCGAGCATTTTCATCATCTCGCGGTCGACGTCTTTCAGGCCATGGCGGCTATCGACGAGCACGAGATTGCGCGCGAGCACCTGGCGGCCGCGCAGATAGGACCGGACAAGCTTTTTCCACTTTTCCACCACGGCAACGGGTGCCTTCGCAAAACCGTATCCGGGCATATCGACCAGCCGGAACTGCGTAGGTTCGCCAACCTCGAAGAAATTGAGCTCCTGCGTGCGGCCCGGCGTCACCGATGCGCGGGCAATCGACTTGCGCCCTGTCAGTGCGTTCAGCAGCGAGGACTTGCCCACGTTCGAGCGCCCGCAAAACGCGATTTCGGGCACGGTCGGATCGGGCAGGAATTTCAGTTGCGGCGCGGACAGCAGGAAGTCCACGCGGCCCGAGAAAAGCCGCGTTGCGGCGCGCTCACGCCGCTGCTGTTCGCGTTCTTCTTCGGGTGTCACGCCTTGCTCTTTTCCTCGGCGGCTTTCTTCGCGCGCTCTGCCTTTTCCTTTTCCGCCTGCGCTTTCAGCGCGGGATGTTTGGAATAGAGATAGCTTTGCTGCGCAATGGTCAGGATGTTGGAAGTTACCCAGTAGATGAGCAGACCCGCGGCAAACTGCGCCATCACAAACATCAGGATCCACGGCATGATATTGAATATCTGCTGCTGCACCGGATCCATTGCGGAAGGGTTGAGCTTGAAAGTCAGCCACATCGTCACACCCAGCAGCACGGCGAGGATACCGATGCCAAGGAAGCCGGGCACATCAAACGGCAACAGGCCAAACAGGTTCAGAATTGTCGCCGGGTCAGGGCCGGAGAGGTCGCGGATATAGAGAAACGGCTCATGCCGCATCTCGATCGCGAGCATCAGAACCTTGTAGAGCGCGAAGAAGATCGGGATCTGGATCAGCATCGGAAGGCAGCCCGCCATCGGGTTCACACCTTCGTCCTTGTACAGCTTCATGATCTCTTGCTGCTGCTTCTGCTTGTCTTCCTTGTAGCGCTCCTGCACCGCCTTCATCTTGGGCTGGATCGCCTTCATCGCGGCCATCGAGGCAAAGCCTTTCTGGGCGATGGGGAACATCAGACCGCGCACGATCAGCGTGAGCAGAATGATCGCGACGCCGAAATTGCCGGCGAGGCTGTTAAGCTGGCGCAGCAGCCACAAGAGCGGTTTTTCGATGATCTCGAACCAGCCCCAGCTGATCGCCTTGCCGAACAGGGTGATGCCGCTGTCCTCATACGCATCGAGGATCACGCTGTCCTTTGCCCCTGCGAAAAGCTGGGTCGATTGGGTGAGCGCCGCGCCCGCAGGCACGGTCTGCGCTTCATAGGTGATCCCGCTGCGGAACAGGTCATTGCCGAGCGATCTGAAACCGGCGCTCGCGATTTCCCCTTCACCCGGCACCAGAGCGGAAAGCCAGTACCTGTCGGTGAAGCCAAGCCAGTCGGCCCCGCCCTCCGGCATGTCGCGGCCCAGTTCGGCCAGTTCTTCGTAATTGTTGGGATCGTGCAAAGTGTCGTCAAACACACCAATCGGGCCGGAATGGACGATGAATTCGTCCGGGCTGGCATTCTTGCTGGTGCGATCGATCACAGTGAAGGGCTGGATGATCGCTGCGGCTTCGGCACCGTTCACCGCGCTTTGCTCCGCGCGAATCATATAATTTTCGTCAATCGAGAAGGTGATGGCGAAGGTGCGCCCTGCCTCATCGGTGCGGGTCAGCGTAACGGGTGTAGACGGCGTCAGTTTTTCGCCATCAGCTTCCCACACGGCCGTGGCAGGAATACGCTTGCCTTCGACCAGAAAGCCGAACTCGGCGAAATACTGGTCTTCGGTGCTGGCGGGCGCGAGCAGGCGCACGGGGCCGCTGTCTTTCTCGACACTCTGGCGGTAATCTTTCAGCACAATATCATCGACGCGCGCGCCGCGCAGGTTGATCGATCCGGCGAGCTTGGGGGTATCGATCACAACCCGGTTCGGATCAGCCAGAGCCGCTGACATGTCGATCGGACCGCCTGCGGGCTGATCCCCGTCACCCAGATCACCGGCAACCGTGGTTGTGCCCGGCGCGCCGGCAGCGCTGGTCTGCGCGGCAGGCTCGACCTCTTCAGTGGGTGCGGTGATCGATGCCTGCGGATAGAAAGTCCGCATCGCGACATCCCAGCCCAGAATAAGCAGGCCGGAAAGTGCGACAGCGAGCAGGAGATTGCGCTGATTGTCCAAGATGAAATCCCGTCAGTTCGTCTATAGCTGTGTTATATAGATATTACACTGGTTGTTGCCAGGGCTGACCTTAAGGAACAGGATCGTGCCCGTGTCCGCCCCATGGATGGCAGCGCCCTAGCCGCTTTAGCGCCAGCCATCCACCCTTCACGGCACCATATTTCCCAAGCGCCTGAATCGCATATTCGCTGCACGATGGCGCATAACGGCATGATGGGGGCAAAATCCGCGATGGACCAAGCTGCCATGCGCGCGCGATGAGGATCAGGATCTGCTTCATGCGCCGCCTTGCTGCCGGCTGCCGCGGCGCGGCCGGCGTCCTCTGCCGGGGTCGGATTTGCCCTCGCGTGCAGCGGCCAGAACATAACCGAGCTCCTTTGCCAGCTGACCGAAATCACGCTCGACCCCGCCAGCACGGCCAATCAGCACATGATCATGATCGGGCAGGCCATTGTCGGGCAACGCCGCGCGCAGCAACTCCCGAAACCGCCGCTTCATCCGGTTGCGCACGACAGCATTGCCGATCTTTTTGGTGACCGTGATCCCATAACGGATTCCCTGCCCATCATTGGGCCGCGTAAGCAGGACAAAGCCTGGCCGGGCATTGCGTAGCCCCTTATTCGCGGCGAGGAAATCAGCGCGTTTGGTGAGAACGGAAATCATTGACCAGACATCATCCGAAACGCCCCGGCTTCCCGAGCCCTTGTTTTCCGCAGAGCATCCGCGCTCGCAGACCGTGCAGGTCCGCGCTCCGCGACCAGGCCGAAAGGCCGAAATGCAAACGGGCTCCCAAAGGGAGCCCGCAAGGGCGACTGCCCGTCGCCGCTACTGCGGCGAAGCCAAGCGGACCGTATGGCCCGCGCCTGGCGCCAAAGGGCGCCAGAAGGTTACGCAGAAAGCTTGTTACGGCCACGCTTGCGGCGCGCACGGATGACCTTGCGGCCGCCCGGTGTTGCCTTACGTGCAAAAAAACCGTGCCGACGGGCACGCACGAGATTGCTGGGCTGAAAAGTCCGCTTCATATCGTCCTCGATAAACTGGTTTGGCAAACGTAAGTCGCGAGAGGTGTCGCACTTTCAGCCTGCCTGAAAAAACAAAAACGGCCACCTGTTGGAAGGCCGGTCAGGCGCGCGCACCTATGGGAAAGCGGCGCGTGAGTCAACACACATCACGAAAGGCGCGTCTCCGAAATGTCGACCCATCCCAGCGTGATTGCATCCAGATCGGCGTAGGCAATCATGGGCCGATTGGAAAGCTCAATCGTCGCAAGGGCAACCGGCTGCGGCGTCATTTCCATGCTTGGCAGCTCCAGCGGCATGACAGGGATTGTCAGCAGATTGAGCTCCGCGATGCGAATCTCGGGCTGCGCAAACTCCGGAACCTGCCGCGACGCTGGCTCGCCGGCGATCCACGGCGCCATATCGTTGGCGCGCAGCCACAGCGCGCTTTGATGCGGAACCGAGTTCGTCATGGCATAGAATTCGCGCGCGCGCTCCTCGCTCATTCCCATTTCGACGTAATAGTCGAGATACAGCCTGTTTTCAGGAGCGTCGGGCGCAAAGTCATCCGGCTGGCGGCCATAATTGTCGAGCCAGGAATGCACAGCAAACTGCGCGCCGCGATCCATTGTCTGCTCTGCGCCGGCCAGGAACAGTTCCACCGCGCCCGAGCGCACCGATCCGCCGTCGGGAACATGGGTCCGCAAACCGGCCGCGCGGATGCGGCGGCCAACTGCAAGATTTGCGACATCGTTATTGGTGCCCGGTGCCTCGACCATTTCCAGCACTTCAAGCGCAGGGAAATCGCGCATCATCGCATCGAAATGTGCCGGTGAACCAAGGCCGGTTGCCCCCATCAAGGCGGCGCGCTTTTCATCAAGAACGCGAAACGGGCCGTACTCAGCGATGGCTTTGGTCCCGGCGTAAACGGGTTGCGGCACGGCGTAGCGCGCGGCGTGGTGGCTGGCAGGGACAGGCTGTGCCGTTGCCCCGAAATCAGCTTCGCCAGCGGCCGTCTCGCGGGCAGTCGTCGTTTCGCTGCCGGCAACGCGGACCCAGCTTTGCGTAGCAGGATCCCATTCCTCAACCCATGTCGTGGTGAGCACCGTGCGCGTTCCTGCATAATCCTGCGCCAGCACTGCGGCGGGCAACAGGAACATGTGCATCAGGGCAAAAAGGGCAGCGAGCCGTTTCATGCCTGCGGGTTTATGTCGCGCAGGCTTGCGAATTAGCGAAAGCCTGTAGTTAACAAAACTAGTCTACGCAAAACCCAGTATTCGTGCGTGCGGGTTCAAAAATATTCTATTAAGGCTGCAATCTGTGGTGTTTATCACCGGATCGACTTACGCCATGTATGGTGCACGAAGGGGTCTTTCGGCTTAATACTTGCCAAGCCGGATTGCGGGGGGAATTAATTTTGGTCGCTCTTGTCAGGACCGTTGCCTATCTCGGGCTGGATGCCCGCCAAGTCGAAGTGCAGTGTCAGGTTGCCTCAGGATTGCCCCGATTCACGATTGTCGGGCTGCCCGACAAGGCGGTTAGCGAGAGCCGTGAGCGCGTGCAGGCTGCACTTTCCGCCATGGGTCTGGCGCTGCCTCCCAAACGGATCACAATCAACCTTTCGCCCGCAGACCTGCCCAAGGACGGATCGCATTACGACCTGCCGATCGCGCTTGCGTTGCTCGCGGCGATGGGCGTCACCGATGCCGAACAATTGGGAGACTGGATTGCTGTCGGCGAGCTATCACTGGATGGCCGGATCGTCGCGAGCCCCGGCGTTCTGATTGCAGCGCTCCATGCGAGCGAGGCTGACGCGGGGCTGATCTGTCCCGCTGAACAGGGATCGGAAGCCAAATGGGCCAGCGGCGTGCCGGTTCTGGCGCCGCGCGACCTGTCATCGCTGCTCGCCCATCTCAAGGGCTCGCAGGTGCTCGATGAGCCCGCGCGCGGAGACATTGCCGAACCGCCCGCCGCAAGCGACCTCAAGCAGGTAAAGGGCCAGGAAACCGCCAAGCGCGCGCTCGAAATCGCGGCGGCAGGCGGCCACAACCTCTTGATGATGGGGCCTCCCGGTTCGGGCAAAAGTCTGCTTGCCAGCTGTTTGCCGGGAATTCTGCCCGAGTTGACACCATCCGAAGCGCTTGAGGTATCGATGGTGCAATCGGTTGCAGGTATGCTCGATTCCGGACGGATCAGCCGTGCGCGCCCGTTCCGTGCGCCTCACCACAGCGCCAGCATGGCCGCGCTTACGGGTGGGGGGTTGAAGGTGCGCCCCGGCGAAGTCAGCCTCGCCCATCTTGGCGTGCTGTTTCTGGACGAGCTGCCCGAATTCCGGCGCCCCGTGCTCGATTCCCTGCGCCAACCGCTTGAAACAGGTCAGGTCGATGTCGCGCGGGCCAATGCGCATGTGACATTTCCCGCGCGCGTTCAGCTGATTGCGGCGATGAATCCGTGCCGCTGCGGCCATGCGGGGGAACCCGGCCACACCTGCGCGCGCGGGCCGCGCTGTGCGAGCGAGTATCAGGCGCGGCTTTCAGGTCCGCTGCTGGACCGGATCGATCTGCATGTCGAAGTGGGCGCGGTGAGCGCGATGGACCTGTCCCTGCCGCCCCCGGCAGAAGGCAGCGCCGAGGTCGCTCAGCGCGTGTCAGCCGCGCGAGCACTGCAATCGCAGCGGGGTGTGCGCTCGAATGCCGAGCTGGAGGGTGAAAAGCTCGAAGAATTTGCCGCTCCGGATGATGATGGCAGGCATCTGCTGATGCAGGCAGCGCAGAAGATGCGCCTGTCCGCGCGCGGTTATACAAGGATGCTGCGCGTCGCGCGGACAATCGCCGATCTTGGCGGATCGACTCAGGTCGGGCGGGTGCATATTGCCGAAGCGCTCTCTTACCGCCAAACACTCGGCGCGCGGTAATTGCAGGAGGCGCGGGTTTGACCGGCTTTGATACTTCTTGGCTTATCTATCTCGGTGCGGGCCTGCTGCTGATCGCATACGGCATTCGCGACGAACTGCGCCTGCGGGTGATGATCGTCGTATCAACCTTCATCTACATCGCCTATTACTACGCAGTGGACGGGGGCCCGCTGTGGGAAGCCATCGTCACCAGTGCGTTAATGGTGCTCGTGAACTTCTGGGTGCTTGGGCAAATCATCCTGGAGCGCACCACATTGAGCATGACGCCCGATGAGAAGCGGCTGTTTGACGGATTTGAATCGCTGACACCGGGCCAGTTTCGCCGGCTCGCCAAGATCGCCCAATGGCGCGTGGCCGATGATCCTGAAGGAACGGTGCTCACGCGCGAGGACGAACCCTCTGACGCTTTGTTCTATGTCTTTGAAGGGATCATTTCAGTCGAGAAGCGCGAGCGGCAGTTTCGCCTTCCCGAAGGCAATTTCGTGGGTGAGGTTGCATTCGTTCTCAAACGCCGCACCACAGCGACCACGGTTGCTCCGCTGGGTGTGCGCTATGTCGAATGGGACAGTGATGCGCTGCGCAAGCTGGGCGATAAGCACGAGGCGCTGCGGATCTCTCTCAACGCCCTGCTGACGCGCGATCTCGCCAACAAGCTTGCGACGAGTTACCGGCCCGAAGACGCGATGGCGCCTACAAAAGAGACCGCAGAGCTGCTGGAAAACGTGGACTAGCCGCCCGCGAACTCGCGGATTACCTCGCAGAAATCGCCGCCATAGGTTTCCAGTTTCTTTTCGCCCACACCCTGGATCGTTCCCAATTGTTGAAGCGTCTCAGGTCGCTCGCTCGCCATGGTGCGCAGCACGCTGTCATGGAAGATGACGTAAGCAGGAATGCCGCGCTCGCTCGCCAGCTCCTTGCGCTTTGAACGCAGTGCATCGAACAGGGGGTCGCCCACGGGATTGGGCTCGCGCCCGCGCCTGTTCCGGGTCTTTTTCCCGGGCGGCTCACAAATCAGGACAGGCTGATCGCCCTTCAAGACAGGCCGCGCAGCATCGCCCAGCGCCAGGCCGCCATGTTCGGTCGTGCTCAGCATTGCATGTGCCATGAGATTGCGCATGACCGGCCGCAGCATTGGCGCCTCTTCCTGTGTGAGGATCCCAAACACCGATAGCTGATCGTGACCGCGCTGAACGATACGGTCATCATCGCGGCCCAGCAGCACCTTTTCCACGTGCCCAATTCCGAAGCTTTGCCCGGTGCGATAGACCGCGCTGAGCAGCTTTCGCGCAGTCTCGGTGACATCGACGACTTTCGGCGGGTTCTCGCAATTGTCGCAATTGCCGCAGGTCCGCTCGGGCTGCTCGCCAAAGTGCTTCAGCAGGATTGACCGGCGGCAACGCGGCGCTTCAACCAGTGCGGCAAGCGAGTTTAGGCGCGCGCGTTCATTCGCCAGCCGGCCAGGTTCGACATCATCAAGCCATTGGCGCGCTTTGGCGAAATCGTTCGCGCTCCAGAACATGTGCGCCTCCGCCGGGTCGCCATCTCGCCCCGCGCGGCCGGTTTCCTGGTAATAGGCTTCGATTGATTTGGGCAATCCGGCGTGGACGACGAAGCGGACATCCGGCTTGTCGATCCCCATGCCGAACGCGATCGTGGCGCACATCACCATGTCCTCTGACCGGACAAACTCTGCCTGCACCTGGGCGCGGCGCTCGCTTGCGAGACCTGCGTGGTAGAAGCCAACCGGGCGCCCGGTCGCCGCGATTGTCTCTGCCAGCTTTTCGGTCGCTGCGCGGCTCTGCGCATAGACGATACCGGCGCCGGGTGTGCGCGATATGAAATCCGCAATCTGACGGCCCGCATTCTGCCGCGGGCTTATTGCATAGCGAATGTTGGGGCGGTCGAACCCGGCAACGATCAGGCCGTCATCGGGGATGCCCAATTGCACCAGTATATCCTTGCGCGTCACATCATCGGCGGTCGCAGTCAGTGCCAGCCGCGGAATGGCGGGGAACCGGTCCAGCATCGGGCGCAGCTGGCGGTAGTCAGGGCGGAAATCGTGCCCCCATTCGGAAACGCAATGCGCCTCATCAATGGCGAACAGGGATATCTGTGCGCCGTCCAGCAGGTTCTGGAATGCGCCGGTGTTCACCCGCTCAGGTGCGACATAGAGCAAATCCAGCTCACCTGCACGCAGGGCGCGGGCCGTGGCAGCGTTGTCAGCATCAGCGCTGGTCATGGATGCCGCGCGAATGCCGACTGCTTCGGCGGCGCGGATCTGATCGTGCATCAGCGCGATCAACGGGGAGATGACAATGGCTGTACCATCAAGCGCCAGCGCCGGAAGCTGATAGCAAAGCGATTTGCCCGCGCCGGTTGGCATCAGGGCGCACGTATTGGCCCCGGCCATTATCCGTTCGACCACAGCCTGCTGCTTCCCGCGAAAGCCGGAAAAGCCGAATGTGGTGCTCAGTATATCGTCAAGCTCCGCGCTGTTGGCGACGGTCATGATGGGGGCTGCCCTGATCAGGGGTTTCAAGCGCGACCGGAAAAGGCCGCGGCCTGACGCTTAGCTGGCTGCGGCTTTCTTTGCAGCCTCGATATCGACAACATCCCCGCTTGAGATTGCATCAGCCGGCGTTGCGACCGTTCCGTCGGCGCGCTTGCCCAGATCTTCGCGTTTTACCATCCACAGCCCGTTATGGGTCAGGATGCGTCCGTCATGCGCCAGGATCGATACAGGGCCGATTGGCAAGCGGTCCTGCTCGTCAACCAGAACAGGATCTTCGGTAACAAATTCGCCGCCATATTTCTGGCCCCATTGCCGCAGGGCAATCATGGCAGGCAAAAGATCGAAACCCTTTTCGGTGAGGCGGTATTCGATCTTGCGGCGATCGTCGGCGCACGGCTCGCGTTTGAGAATGCCGTGTTCGACCAGTTTGGCGAGGCGATTCGAGAGAATATTGCGCGCGATGCCCAGCTCGCTCAGGAATTCCTCGAAATGCTTCAGGCCGTTGAAGCTCGCGCGCAGGATCATGAATGACCAGCGTTCGCCCATAACTTCAAGAGCTTGCGGCAGTCCGCATTCGATCAGTTCGCGCAGTGGTTCTCTAATGTCGCCCATATCAGTCCCTTCGATGCAACCTATTTAGCGCGATTCTCCGCGAACTCAAAATCGCATCGCAGAGTGCCCGGTGAATAGCCGCAAAGATATTTTCAGTTTTTAGTTGCAACTTAAAACCTAATAGCATAGGTAGTGATTCGCAACTGGTTTTGATTCGAAACCTGTCTCGCACAAATCGTATGAAGTTCAAGACTTAAACTGCAACCAACAAACGAAGGAATACGACGATGACCCTCTCCATCCCCCGCACCGGCCGTCTTTCAATCTTCGCTGCCGCAATCGCTTATACCGGGCTGACATTCGGTACAGCGATCGCACCCGCCCCCCTCGCCGCGCAAAATGGCGCCTATTACACTGTCACGCTTGCCAAACCCGCCGATGACAATCGCGCGGTCGCAGGCGGCGTGGCCTGGGCGTGTGAAGGCACGACCTGCGTCGCGAACAAGGGCACATCGCGCCCCATGCGCATCTGCCGCGGTCTCGCCCGTGAATTCGGTGAGATCGAAAGCTTCAAGACCAAAGGCGAAGAACTGGCCGCGGACAAGCTGGCCAAATGCAACGGCAAATAAAACACTGATCCCCCGCGCGGAATAACCACCGCGTTCCGTCCGGCTGCGCACTCTCCACAGTGGCCGGACCCCATGAAACCCCGGAGCGACGTTCCCCAGCGCGCTCCGGGGTTCTTTTGTTTCCGCACGCCCTCCGGCGCGCGATATCCTCGCTCATGCGACCTGAAGGTCGCATCGCTCCGGGCGCGCTTGCAGGTGGCCTGTGGCTAGCTGCGTCTACGACTTCGTTTCCGCGCTTGCGTCCGCTACGCGTCCGATTTGTTTATTGGAGCAGGCCCGATCCCGTCAGCTGCGCCTCAAGCGCGGCGGCATCGGTGAAGAGATGCGCATCCCAGCCGCGCGCCTTGGCGGCCTCGATATTGTCAGGGTTATCATCGGTGAAAAAGATATCGCCGCCTGTTCGGCCTGTGCGCGCTTCCGTGATTGCATAAATGCGCGGGTCCGGCTTCGCGACCTTTTCTGTGCCGGAGACGACAATGTCTTCAAACAGGTCGAACACCGGTTTGGTCGGGCGGAACATGTTCCAGAACTCTTCACCGAAATTCGTCAGGCAGAACAGCGGGACGCCGCGCTGATGAAGCCGCTCTACCAGCACATGCGTTCCTGCGACCGGCCCCGGCACCGTTTCATTGAAGCGCGTCGCATAGGCACGGATGTGCGCTTCGTATGCGGGGAATTCGGCAATTCTTTCAGGCACCATTTCGCCCAGCGGACGGCCTCTGTCATGCTGAAAATGCCAATCTTCGGTAACGACATTTGCCAGAAACCAGTCCAGCTCCTGCGGATCTGCGATCAGTTTTTCAAACAGCGTCCGCAGTTGCCAGTCAAACAGCACCCGGCCAACATCGAATACGGCCACCTTGCTTTGCATAGTCACACCTTGTCTCCGTCAGAAACGGCGTCTCCGCCAGAAACGGCTGCGGCCCGCTCTCCTTACCGGAGGCGGGCCGCTGCGTTCGCTCGGTCACATACAGCGACCGGCCAAGCTATCGTTTAACCCTGACGGGCTTTGAAACGACGGTTGGTCTTGTTGATGACATAGGTGCGACCGCGACGGCGGATGACACGGCAGTCACGGTGACGGTTCTTCAGCGACTTGAGGCTGTTGCGGATCTTCATTTCGGGTTCCTGCGAATAAAAAGGCACCGGAGAGCGTCTCCGATGCCGGAATATCAGGGTGCGCAGCTAGGGTGCGAATCGCGAAAAGTCAACCGCTACCCACGGATTTCGGAGAGTTTTCGCTCCCACGCCAAAGCATGCTCGATGATCGTATCAAGGTCTGCATATTGCGGCTGCCATGGCAGCGTCGCGCGAATACGGCCCGGATCGGATATGAGCGATGCCGGATCACCCGCCCGGCGATCTTCCAGAACGCGTTCAATCTTCATATTCGTTACCCGGTCTACCGCATCGAGAACCTCCAGAACGGAGAAGCCGCGGCCATAACCGCAATTCATGGTCAGTGATCGCTCCGGCTGCGCGATCAGCGCCTCCAACGCGAGGACATGGGCCGCCGCCAGATCGCTGACATGGATGTAATCGCGCACGCCCGTGCCATCAGGCGTATCGTAATCGGTGCCAAAAACACTCACACGCTCGCGTTTGCCCAGCGCCGCTTCGACTGCGACTTTAATCAGGTGCGTGGCCCCCGCAGTGGACTGGCCCGATCGGGCGCGCGGATCGGCCCCGGCGACGTTGAAATAGCGCAGGGCGCAGAAATTGATCGGATGCGCCGCAGCTGTGTCTGCCAGCATCTGCTCGGTCATCAATTTTGACCAGCCATACGGGTTGATCGGAGATTTGGGTGTGTCCTCGTTTACCGGTGAAACTTCGGGGACGCCGTAAGTCGCCGCAGTGGAGGAAAAGATGAAATGCGCGACTCCGCCCGTCACCGCTGCCTGGATAAGAGCGCGGCTTTTCACGGTGTTGTTATCATAGTATTCGAGCGGGTCTTCGACGCTTTCCGGCACCACAATCGACCCGGCAAAGTGCATGATGGCCCCGACACCCTGCTCGGCAAAAATGCGCGCAAGCAGACCGCCATCCTCGATATCGCCTTCGTAAAGCGGCACACCGTCAGGCACTGCGAAACGAAAGCCGGTGGTAAGATTGTCGATCACGGCGACAGGCCAGCCCGCATCCTTGAGCGCCAGCACGGCGTGGCTTCCGATATAACCCGCCCCGCCGGTAACGAGGACGCAAGGTTTTGCTGCTTTATGCGATGCCTGGTTCATAGGCGACCCCATAACAGAGAAGCGTTGCATTGAAATGAAGAGTTTGTCTGCGAAATGGAGCTTTTGGACTTTCGCCCACTGCCTGTAAGGTGGGGGAGAAAGAGAGGATCGCACCATGGGTAATCTTAACCGCATCACCGGCCTGTTGGCCGCGCCAGTTGCATTGCTGTCTCTGGGCGCATGCACATCAAGCTTTACCGGCCCGGTCGAAGTGACGCGTTTCGTCGCTGAAAGCCCCGTGCGTCTCGGCGAGGGTCCGATTGTGATCTATTTCCCCGATGAAATGTCCAATGAGAACGCCAAAGCGGCATTCGCAGTCGCCGTGGAAAACGAATTGCGCGCGCTTGGATATTCTATTGTCCGTCAGGAAGGCGAAGGCATTCAGGTCGCAGCTGTTCGGACCAGCCGCAATCCCATCCAGGGCGCCGGCGAGCGTTCGCGCGGTCCGGTCAGCGTAGGTGTCGGCGGCGGAACCGGCAGCTATGGCGGCGGAGTAGGCCTTGGCGTGGGCATCAATCTGGGCGGAGGACAAAGCGGGCCTGCCGCAATCAGCGAACTTTCGGTGCGGATCACAGCCGCAAGCGGCGAAACGCTTTGGGAAGGCCGCTCGCAATTGGCGACCTCTGTCAATTCACCCTACTCCGATGTGGATGCCAGCGCCCGTGCACTGGCGGCGGGATTGTTCCGCGGCTTTCCCGGTGGCAATGGGGAAACAATCAGTCTGACGGTCGAGGAACTCGAAAGGACCCCATGACCAATATCGCAATCGACGCTGCATTCGACAGCGGCAATATCGAAATACTCTCTATCGACGGCACATCGGCCCGGCTTGCGATCAGGAAAGATCACATGGCCGAGTTCGCGCAGTGGTATCACTTTCGCGTAACGGGCGCTGCCGGAGAAGAGCTGACGCTGAAGATTACGGGCCTGAACGACAGCGCCTTTCCCGGTGGATGGCCCGATTACGATACCTGCGTATCGGAGGACCGCGAATATTGGGCGCGCGCGGCTTCGTCGTTTGACGCGAACGAAGACAATGGCACGCTCACGATCAAATACACGCCAGCGTCGAATATCGCCTTTTTCGCCTATTTTGCGCCCTATTCGATGGAACGTCACCACGATCTCGTGGCTGAGGCCGCCGCGTGTGAGGGTGTCGGGCTGACGCGCATTGGCGAAACTCTGGATGGCCAGCCGATTGACCTGCTGGAAATGGGCGAAGGCAACAAACAGGTGTGGCTCACCGCCCGCCAGCATCCCGGTGAAACTCAGGCCGAATGGTGGATGGAAGGCGCGCTTGAGTGCTTGACCGACCCGTCCGACCCCGTCGCGCGCGGTCTGCGCAAGCTGTGCCGTCTGCATATCGTGCCCAATTGCAATCCTGATGGCTCGCGCCGCGGACATCTGCGCACCAATGCGGTGGGCACGAACCTGAACCGCGAATGGGCGGAACCTTCGGCTGAAAAATCGCCGGAAGTGCTGGCGATACGCAACAGGATGGATGAAACCGGTGTCGATTACGCGATGGATGTTCACGGCGACGAGGCAATCCCTGCCTGCTTCCTTGCCGGCTATGAAGGCATCCCGAATTGGACCGACGAGCACGGCGAGCAATTCTATCGCTACCAGCGCATCCTTGACCGGCGCACACCCGATTTCCAGACAAGGCTTTGCTATCCAAAAGCCCCTGCGGGCAAGGCCAATCTCGGCATTGCGACCAATCTGATCGCCGATCGATACGGCGCCTGCGCCATGACTTTGGAAATGCCCTACAAAGACCTCGTAGATTTTCCCGAGCCGGAACAGGGCTGGTCACCGGAACGCTGCAAGCTGCTGGCGCACGATTGTCTGGCCGCATTGCTGGAATGGCTGGAAACCGGCTGACAGGAATTTACAGCTGTTTCATCCCCGAAAGGGCGGGTGATATGCTATTGCCGTCTCGAAGATAAACAGAGAGGCGCATATGGTTGATGTTCGTGACTGGAATCGCAGAGGCTTTATTGCCGGGATCGGTGCAGCGGGATCGCTGGCCTTCATCGGTGGTCCTGCACAGGCGCAGGGTCTTGGCAGATCGCTCGGCCTTTCATCAATCCTTGGCAAAGCCACCGATAGCGCGCTCGACAAACTCGCCCGGCCGGGCGCGTTCTATGATGATGAGGACATCCGGATCGGCCTGCCTATCATCGGCAAAAGCGGCGGCGGATTGCTGGGGTCGATCGTGAAAGGTGCCAGCCGCCTTGGCGTGCTGGATGATGTGACCAAAACGATCAACGATGCCGCAGGCCTTGCCGCAGGAGAGGCCAAGCCGGTTTTTCGCGATGCAATCGATGATCTTTCGTTCAGCGATGCCCCGGGCATAATCCGCAAAAGCGATGGCGGCACACGGTATCTGCGCCAGTCTTCAAACGACCGGCTGCATTCGCGCTTTGAACCACTGGTGGACAGCGCGCTGGACAAGCTGGGCGTCTATTCGACATTTGATGGTCTCGCCGAAAGGCACAGCTTTATCCGTGCAGCGGGCCTAGACCGGGCAAAGATCAACCGCTCCGTGACCGATCAGGGGCTCGACGGAATTTTCGCATATATTGGCGGGGAAGAGCGCGCATTCCGCAAGAATCCGCTTGGCGGTCTGCTGGGCCGATAGACAATCAGCCAATCGCGGTTACTCACTGCGCACGTCTTTCAAAAGCAGCTCATCCACCGTAGCATCACCGTGCAAGACTGAAACGTCGCCGGTCGTTTCAAGCACCGCTGCACGAACCTCCGAGAGCCGCAGGACGTTTGCTTCACGCAACTTGGCGATAAGGTCCGCTTGGGTGATACGGTTCGCTTCGAGCGCGGCTTTATGGAATTCACCATCGCGCATCAGCAGGCATGGCTGGTTTCCGATCAGGTCTTCAACCTTTTCAGACTGGCGCCGAAGCTTTGACGTCAGAGCTTGAGCAACAACCAACCCGGCCATGGCGGCAAAAGCTTGAAGAAATGCCGTCCAGTCGCTCGCCTGAGCTGCGCCAGCCAAGAGCGAGCCGAAGGCGACGGTGGTGACAAAATCGAAGTTCGTCATCTTTGAAAGACTTCTGAGCCCGTTGATCCGGATCAGCAGGTTCATCCACCCAAGCGCCAGAACGGCAAACAGGGCGCCGCGCGCCAGACCATCCAACCATGCATTGTCAAAAAAGATCGATTTTCTCCAGCTGTGCTGGATTGGAAACGCGCGGCTGCTGGCTTTGTGCCTTGAAAGACACGGATCGGATTGCAGTCGCTCAGGCGAGATGCGCCGGGCCAAACGCATGCGGCAGCAGCGTTGACAAGGAAACTTCGCGCACGTCGTTTGTGCCAACGCACAGGATCAGCGGGTCGGTGCCGCCCAGCTGCGCGAGCTCGTTCAGCACCTGACGACAGCGTCCGCATGGCGTGATGGGCGATCCATCGCCCTTGTCCTGCGGCCCGGTAACAGCCACCGCTACAAGCCCGCCGCGTCGCCCCTCGCCAAGCGCGCGCGCTGTGGCGAGGGTTTCGGCGCAGAGTGCCAGTCCGTAGCTCGCGTTCTCGACATTCGTGCCGGTGATCACAGCGCCATCGTCAAACAACAATGCGCTGCCGACCCGGTAATCGGAATAGGGTGCGTATGCGTGCGACGCAGCGGCGCGCGCGGCGGCAATCAGGTTGCTTTTTGCATTCTCATCCAAACTCATCTTTGCACCACCACCCATTCTACCGGATCAGCCGAAGCCTCCGTAACCAACTGGCTATTGGCGCTCCATAGCAGCCACGGCCGCCCGGCATAGTCCGGCCGCGCGCGGTCGCGGGTAAGCCACAGGTCGCGCTCCATTGTACGGGACGTTGAATGACGCGCCTGAAATTCCTCCCCCAGTTTCAGGATCGCCGGTTTGCCCGAATGCATCTCTATCTGGTTGACGAGAGTCAGCAGCTCGCTTTCGACAGCAGCGTCGCTCACTTCGGGATTGCAGCCATCTGCCAGCGCGCCAAGCGAAACCGCCGGCGGCAGGAGATCGGCATCGCGCGGCACCATCCGGGTGAACCGCGCGCTCTGCGGATCGGCTCTGAGGCAGGGATCGAACGGATAGATCACACCCACTTTAAGGCTGGAAGCCCGCGCCGAATTGAGCCTTGCCGCAAATCCCGGATCCGGCGCGCCGCCGGGAGGGGCCAGTTCCAGATAGACGAAATCCCCGCCAAGCGCGTCAACCGTCTCGAACCGGATTTCGGATGCACCGCTCGCGATCACTGCACCTTGCTCCGGATACAGCGCCTCGTCCGGTCGCCATTCGCGCATGTCCCACCAGAACCATGCCGCAAATGCGACCCCGACAAGAACAAGCAAGGCGATCAGTCGGAACATCCAGCGGCCCATGCCGCCACTCTTTCTGCGGGAACGCGCCATGCCTGCCTGTTACCCCTTGATATGCAGAACGCAGATCAGCGTGAACAACCGGCGCGCAGTGGCGAAGTCCGTCTCCACCTTGCCTTCAAGCCGTTCCATCAGCAGTTCGGCCGCGCCATTGTGAATGCCGCGCCGCGCCATATCGATCGTTTCGATCTCTGCCGGAGTGGCCTTGCGTATGGCCTGATAATAGCTGTCGCAAATCGCAAAATATTCACGGATCGGACGGCGAAACCGGGCCAGCCCTATCAGCAGCATCTCAAGCTCCTGTTCCGCCTCATCGCTGATCTGCATGGCCAGCCGGCCATCGCGCACACCCAGATGAAGCCGGTATGGCCCCTTTGCGCCGCGCTCTGCACTGCGCACCGGTTTGAAGGTGTTTTCCTCAATCAGGTCATAAATTGCGACGCGCCGTTCCTGTTCGACATCGGCGTTGCGCCACAGGATCGTCTCTTCATCCAGAGCGATGTGGGCAATGCGATGTGTGCCTGATGGCGCAGTCGCGGAATCGGGAGGCAGATCGGCCATGCATCACGCCTTCGCACTTCGCAGGGGGCGTGTTCAAGCACTTCGAGAAACCATCCCCGCTATCCACAAGTCAGCGTGTTTATTTTACCGCTCTTGATGGTTGCCGTTTTGGCCTCGCGCGCCCATCAATCGCGACATGGCTGAACCCACCCCTCTCTCGCTGGTCAATTCCGATTCTGAAACCGGACGCAAACTCCCTTCAAACCTGGAGGCAGAGGCTGCATTTCTGGGCGCTGCCCTGATCGACAATCGCGTGCTCGAGGAATTGCAAACACCGATTCGGCCCGACCATTTCTTTGAACCGCTGCATGGACGCATATTCGAGCGTATTTTGACGCTGATAGAACGCAATGCCACCGCGTCGCCGGTGACACTGCGCCCCTATTTCGAGGCGGATGAGGCGCTGAAAGAGCTCGGCGGCACGAAATACCTCGCGCAGCTGACAGCCAATGGCGCAGGTCTGCTCGCGCCGCGCGAACTGGCGCAGCAGATCTATGATCTTGCGCTGCTTCGCGAACTGGTCAGCGTGGGGCGCGGCCTTGTTGAAGGGGCGCTCGACACCTCGGAAGAAGTCGATCCGATGGACCGGATCAGCCAGGCGGAGGCCGATCTGTTCAAAGTCGCTGAGGGCGCGGCGAGCGGCAATGAAGCCTCCAGTTTCCGCGACGCCGCAATCATGGCGATAAAAATGGCCGAGGCCGCGATGAATTCCGGCGGCGGTCTTTCGGGCAAGACCAGCGGGATCAGCACCATCGATCAGAAGACGTCCGGATTGCACAATTCGGACCTTGTGATCCTTGCCGGACGACCGGGCATGGGCAAGACCTCGCTTGCCATGAACATCGCCTTCAACTGCGCGGAGGAGCATTTGAAATGGCAACGCGATGGCGGCGAGTTCAATTACGGCGCCCCCACAGCGTTCTTCAGTCTGGAAATGAGCGCTGACCAATTGGCAACGCGTATTCTGGCGGGCGAGGCTGAAATCAGCTCCGAAGCGCTGAGGAGTGGTAAGCTTTCACGCGAAGACTTCCAGAATTTGAGCCGGGCGAGCCAGAAGCTGGCTGATCTGCCCCTGTATATCGATGACACGCCCGCGCTCACGATCGGGGGGCTTCGCACCCGCGCGCGGCGCATGAAGCGGCGGCACGATATAGGCCTTATCGTGGTCGATTACCTCCAGCTGCTGCAGGGCTCGGGCCGCGCGAACGATAACCGGGTGAACGAGATTTCCGAGATCAGCCGCGGGCTCAAGACGCTGGCAAAAGAGCTTGGCGTCCCTGTTATCGCTCTCTCCCAGCTTAGCCGCGCGGTCGAACAGCGCGACGACAAGAAGCCGATGCTGTCGGACCTGCGCGAATCCGGCTCTATCGAACAGGATGCCGACATGGTCTGGTTCATCTATCGCGGTGATTACTATCACGAGGCGATCCGGCCCGACATGCCGACCGAAACCAGCAGCGCCGATGTGGTTGAAAAGTATCGGACCTGGGAAGAGCGCTACCTTGAGCTCAAGAACAAGGCGACGATGATCGTCGCCAAACAGCGCCACGGTTCAACTGGCAACGTCCCGCTTCACTTCCAGTCGGAATTCACCAAATTCACCGCCCCCAATTACAAATATAGCGAAGACGACAACTATTGATGGAGCGGCCTAGTCCGCGATTGAACGTGCAACGCGGTAATCGGCGAGGCTGAGCCAGTGGAAGAAACGCCAGCGTAGCCGCGCGAACCATGTGGTCTGCTGGCGGTACCATTTTGCATCGGCTCTGATGCTGGCCTGCTCCAGATGGCCGATGAACTCGCGCAGCCTTTCGGCCAGCTGCTTATCCTGAACGCGCACCATCAGTTCGATATTGATCCGCACTGACCGGCGATCAAGATTGGCACTGCCGAAATAGCTGTTGTGATCGGCGACCAGCAATTTCATGTGCAGCTTGCACGGCTGAAATTCGAATATCTCGGCGCCTTTGCGGATCAGTTTTCTGTAATAGAGCCGGGCCACGTCAATCGTGCCGTCCAGGTCGCTTTTCCCGGCGAGGACAAGCCGCGCCTCCCCCCGCGCGGCAACTTTCCCGATCAGCCGCCGGATGCTGCGCGGTGGGCCGAAATAGGCCGTTACCAGATCCAGCCGCGCCGCCTTCGCAAGGTCTTTTTTGAAACGGTAGGACCAATGGCTGCGGCGCACCAACGGGCCGCCGAGCAACAATTGCACCGGGCCATCGCCCGGATCCCACTGCCTGATCATGCGGCGCACCTTGCGGAATTGCGATCCTTCGCTTTCGGTCCACTCGCTCAGCAATTGGAACCACCGGGTAAACTGCTGCACGACTTCGCCTTCAATCGCGACGCCGAGGTCACACCAGCCGTTGTCATCTGGCGTGCTGAAATAATGATCGGACACGTTGGAGCCGCCTGTCATCACCCGCGCATTGTCAGCGACTGCGAACTTCTGATGGTTGCGCACGAGATAGCGAACGTTCCAATCGGCGGAGAATACCGCAAACCGGCCACCGGCCTGTTGCAGGGGTTCGAAAAATTCGATTGGGGCGTCACTGCCGAAATCATCGATGATCAAATGGACACGGACACCGCGCTCCGCTGCCGAGACCAAGGCATCGCGCACCCGGTGCCCGGACTTGTCATCCTGAAACATGTAGTAAAACACATCGAGCGTCTCCCTCGCCTTATCGATATGGTCAACCAGTGCCTCCAGCCGGTCTGAACCGCGCGGATAGAATGTGAATGCATGGCCCTGCGCCTCGACCTGAAAGCTGTCATGGTCGCTGTAATCGCTTGTCGGCGTCTGCGCGGGATCGGGTGCTTTGCGTGTGTTCACAGTGGGCCAACGCGCGGGCACGCCAAGGGTTGCAAATTCTTGACTCTGGCGGCGCCCGCCCCTAGGTGCTGCTCTCTTTCAGACAACCAGAATTTGAAAAGGCCTGCACATGGCACGCGTTACCGTTGAAGATTGCGTTGACAAGGTTCCCAACCGTTTTGATCTCGTCCTGCTCGCTGCACAGCGCGCGCGCGAAATCTCCGGTGGTAGCGAGCTCACCCTGGACCGCGATCGCGACAAGAACCCGGTTGTGGCCCTGCGCGAAATCGCCGAACAAACCATCAAGCCGAAAGAGCTGAAAGAATCGCTTGTCACCGGCCTGCAGAAAATCCTGCCTGATGATGAGGACGATGCCGATGAGATCGGTTCGCTGAGCCAGTCTGCCGAAGCTTTGCGGATCACCGCAAGCGCGCCGACCCGCTCCACTTCGATCGGCGCCGACTACGACGGCTGATCGCAGCACAGCGACCGTCCCAATATGAGAAAGGCCGCCAGTTTGGCGGCCTTTTTCGTATCGGTTGTGATTAACCGCCCGCTGCGGCACATTCATCCGGAAGGCCGCTTGGCACAGCAGACAGGATTAACCGAACATTGGCATCGATCGCAGTCTACAGCGTGAAAGGCGGCGTGGGGAAGACGACCTTTGCCGCAAACCTTGCGTGGTGTGCGGCAACGATTTCACGCCGCGAAACCTTGCTGTGGGATCTGGACCCGTCAAACGGTGCGGGATACCTGCTGGGCGTCGACCCGAAGAAAAAGCGTACCGCCGAGTCAGTGTTCTCTGCCGAGCGGGCTCCGGCAAAACTGATCCGGAAAACGGATTACCCAAGCCTGCACCTTCTGCCTGCGGATGAAAGCATTCGCTCGCTCGATCGCCAGTTTGACAGGATCGGAAAGAAAAAGCGGCTGGCCAAGCTCACCCAGAGCCTTGGCAAGGATTACGACCGGATCGTTTTCGATTGCCCGCCGGTCCTCAACGAACTCAGCGCTCAGGTAATGCGGGCTGCAGATCTGGTAATCGTGCCGCTGCCGCCTTCTCCCCTGTCGACGAGGGCGTTCGAGCAGGTGGTGGATGCGGTGCGCGGAAGCGGGAAAGGCCATCCGCCGATCCTTCCGGTCCTTTCAATGGTCGATATGCGCCGAAACCTGCATAAGGAAGCGCGCGCCGCCAATCCGAAATGGCCGATTGTCCCGCTCGCCAGCGCGATCGAGCAATGCGCTGTGGAGCGCCGTCCGATCGGTGCATTCGCCCCGCGTTCGCCCGGTGCGCGCGCCTTTGCGCAGCTATGGACCGCAATCGAGCGCAAGCTGGCTTCGAAGAAGAAGTAGCCGCCGCATCTTCCCTCGCCTGCCCGCATTCGCTTATATGCGGGCTGGTATTGCGGGGATCAGATGGGCGACGCTGGCGAGGGTATTGGCACAATTGTCGAAGGGGCGCTGGCAGGTGCTGCTGTCGAGAGTGAACGATTTGATGGCGCTGGCGCGGGAGCTGCGGCGGGTGCCTGCCTGAATTGCGGGGCGGCACCGGCTGGCGACTATTGCCAGAATTGCGGCCAGAAGACGCACGTCCACCGCACCTTGTCGGCTATCGGGCACGATCTCGTCCATGGTGTGCTGCATCTGGACGGGAAATTCTGGCGCACCCTTCCGCTGCTTGTGTTCAAACCCGGCAAACTCACGCGCAGATATATTGATGGCGAACGCGCCAAATTTGTCAGCCCGATGGCGATGTTCCTGTTCAGCGTGTTTGCGATGTTTGCAGTTTTCCAGATGCTGGGCATCAGCGCGCCGACTGATTTCGAAGGGGATACCCGCGCGGTCCTGGCCGAACTGGCCGAGAACGAAGCCCGGACAGTGGCGGAGAAGATTGACGAGATCGACGCGGAACTTGCGCTCACGGATATTGACAATGCAAGGCGCGAAACACTTCAGGCGGAACGCGGATCACTGGCACGCGATCTCACTCTTCTCAAGGAACGCGGCGAAAATCTGACCCGGTTTCTCACATCCGGCGACACCGATTTCCTCGACAATCTCGAAACACACGGTGAGGCGCGGATTGAAGAGGCGAAGGCTCGGCTGGCAGCCACGCCCGAAGGATCACAGGAACATGCGGATCTGGCTGCCGAGATCGCCGCTGCCGAAAAAGGCCTGACAGAGCTCAAACAGTTCGAAGACAACGCGCAGGCCGCTGTGCCATTTGTCGACACCAGCGATGGCGCATTCACTTTTGATGAAACGGGGGTGACCTGGATCGATTCCTTTGTCGCGAAATGGCAAACCAACCCCAGCCTGATGCTCTACAAAATGCAGGCGAACGGATACAAATTCAGCTGGTTGCTGATCCCGCTATCGATCCCGTTCGTGTGGCTTGTGTTCGTATGGAAGCGACGTTTCAGAGCGTATGACCACGCGATCTTCGTGACCTACTCACTCAGTTTCATGTCACTGCTTTTCATCGCGATGTCGCTGATCGGGACGAGCCCGCTTGGAGCAGGGTGGGCATTCATGATCTTTTCAATCGTGGCGCCGCTGCATATCTACAAGCAGCTCAAATATTCATATGAGCTGTCACGCTTTTCGGCCATCTGGCGCTTTCTGTTTCTGATGGTGTGCATCATCATCGTGCTCGCATTGTTCCTGCCTGCGCTTCTGCTGCTCGGCGCGTTCTGATCCGGAACGAAAAAGGCCGCCCGGATCGCTCCGGACGGCCTCTTGATCTTTCGGCGCTTATGATCAGGCGCCTTGCGGTGCCTCATCGCCTTTGGATCCGCCAAAACGCTTGCCAGCCTTGGGAATGGCCGATCCGTGCGATGGCCGAACAGCGGTTGGGCCCTTGGGCTCATCGGGGCGGTCAATCTTGCCGTCCTTCATCAGCTGTTCGATCTCGTCACCGGTCAGCGTCTCATATTCGAGCAGTGCCTGAGCGAGCAAATGGAGCTTGTCCTCCTGCTCTGTCAGGATATCGGTCGCGCGTTTCAGACCGCCTTCAACCAGATCCTTGATCTCGGCATCGATCATCTTGTTGGTTTCTGCGCCAGCCATCGTGCGTGAGGTCTGGCCCATGCCGAGATAGCCTTCCTGGCTCTGCTCATACATCAGGGGGCCGAGTTTTTCGGACATGCCCCATTTTGTGACCATGTTACGGGCAAGATCGGTTGCGTACTGGATATCGCCTGACGCGCCAGAGGAAACCTTGTCATGCCCGAAGATGATATCTTCAGCGACACGGCCACCCATCGCAACCGCAAGGTTGGCGTGCATCTTGTCGCGGTGATACGAGTAATTGTCCCGCTCAGGCAGGCGCATGACCATGCCCAGCGCACGGCCGCGCGGAATGATTGTTGCCTTGTGAATGGGGTCCGATGCCGGCTCATTGATCGAGACAAGCGCGTGGCCGGCCTCGTGATAGGCAGTCATCTTCTTCTCGTCATCGGTCATGACCATAGAGCGGCGTTCCGCGCCCATCATGACCTTGTCTTTCGCATCCTCGAATTCCTGCATCGCAACCAGACGCTTGTTACGGCGCGCGGCAAGCAGGGCAGCTTCGTTCACGAGGTTCGCAAGATCCGCGCCGGAAAAGCCGGGCGTGCCGCGCGCAATCGTGCGCGGGTTCACGTCTGGCGCCAGCGGAACCTTCTTCATGTGGACGCCGAGAATCTTCTCGCGGCCATCGATGTCGGGGATCGGAACGACAACCTGACGGTCGAAACGGCCCGGACGCAGCAGCGCTGGGTCCAGCACATCGGGACGGTTGGTTGCGGCGACGATGATGATGCCTTCATTGGCTTCAAAACCGTCCATCTCGACAAGCAGCTGGTTCAGCGTCTGCTCGCGCTCGTCATTGGAATTGCCTAGCCCGTGGCCGCGCGAACGGCCCACTGCGTCAATCTCGTCAATAAAGACAATGCACGGCGCGTTCTTCTTCGCCTGTTCAAACATGTCGCGCACACGGCTTGCGCCCACGCCCACGAACATTTCAACGAAGTCAGAGCCGGAGATGGTGAAGAACGGCACACCTGCTTCGCCTGCGATTGCGCGGGCGAGCAGCGTTTTACCGGTACCCGGCGAGCCGACCAGGAGCGCGCCCTTGGGGATCTGGCCGCCAAGCTTGGAAAAGCGCTGCGGATCCTTGAGAAATTCGACGACTTCTTCCAGCTCTTCTCGCGCTTCATCGATGCCCGCGACATCGGCAAAGGTCACCCGGCCTGAACGTTCGGTCAGCATCTTGGCCTTCGACTTGCCAAAGCCCATCGCGCCGCCGCCGCCGCCTTTCTGCACCTGCCGCAGCGCGAAGAACGCGATGCCGAGGATCAGGATAAACGGAAGCGACTGGATCAGGATATACAGCAGCAGGTTGGGTTCTTCACGCGGCTTGCCCGAAAACTTGACCTCGTTTTCCTGCAACAGCTGCGTCATCTGGGTATCATTGGGAACCGGCACAGTCTGGAAAGCCTGGCCGTTTTTGAGCGTACCTGTGATCAGATCCTCGCCCATGGCAACTTCCTGCACCTGGCCGGCGGTTACCTGATTTCGGAATTCCGAATATTCAATCGTCGTGCCAGGGTTCTGGCCCGCATTGTTGAACAGCGAAACAACCAGCAACAAGGCCAGGAAAATCCCGCCCCAGATCATAAGTTGTTTCACCCAGGGGTTCTGGCCTTCGGGCGGCTGCTGCTGCGGATCGTTCGGATCACTCATCGTAAGGGGATTCCTTTCTCGAACGATTATGTAGGATCGCGCGGGTGAATGGCAAGATAATGCGCGTGTGCAGCGATCACGTTAATTTTCGAACAGTGTAGCGCAAATTTTAGATCAGTTCGTCCCGTAAGCAGCCAGAAAGACTTCCACCGCCCCTGCAATACGCTTTCGATCCTCTTCAAAAGGGACCTCAGCGCCAAAGCGCCGCTCAAGATCGCCCATGCCTTTGCACATGGAAACAAACTGCTCCGCGGCAAGCCGTGGATCGTCCAGAACAAGATCGCCAGCGGAGACGCCATGCGCCAGAAACGCGCTGAATGCCTCTTTCATACGCCATGGTCCGGCCTCCAGAAATGCGTGTCCGATGGCAGGCTCGTGTTCGGTTTCGGCGGCGATCCGGCGCTCGAACTGGATCATTTCCGGACGCGAAAGAAACGCAAACATCGCCTCGCCAATGGCAGTCAGCCGCTCCCGGAAACTGCCGCTTGGCATGTCATCGATGGAGAAATGCCCGCGCATCTTTTCGCATTCGCGCTCGACCGCAGCGACAAACAGGGCGCGCTTATCGCCGAAATGGTTGTAGATTGTGACCTTCGATACGCCCGCATCGGCGGCAATCTGCTCAATCGAACTGGCCGCAAAACCGACATTGAAAAAGCTCGCGGCAGCGGCCTCGACTATCGCTGCGCGCTTGGCGAGGTCAGATGGTCGCCCGACCCTCTTTTGATCAGCAGTTGACAAAATGAACGGCTCCGTTCAATTAAACGCGACCGTTCAATATTTATACGATTCCCTCACCGGTTCAACCCCGGCCGATCGCGAAGGTTCCCCTGCCCGTGCTCTGGATTGCCATTCGAATGCTGACCGGCGACCCGCAGAAGTTTTACGGACTTCTGTTCGGGATCGCGTTTTCAACGCTGCTGATCACGCAGCAGCTGACGATCTTCGTCAACCTGGTCGAGCGCGGCGCAAGCGGTGTCTACAACGCACCCGAGGCAGAGGTGTGGGTGATGGACCCGGTTAGCCGCACCACCGATGTCAATTATGCCATGCCTTCGACCGCGCTTGACGAGGTCCGGTCCGTGCCCGGCGTGGAATGGGCCGTGCCGCATTTGCGCGCCGTTGCCTCCGTGCGCACCAGCACCGGCGATCTGGAAGGCGTCGCGATCATCGGTGTCGACGATGCGACGCTGATCGGTATGCCCAAAGACATCCTCAAAGGGTCGAAAAAGGTTCTCTCCCAGCCCGATTCCGTCATCATCGATGATGGCGGGGTCTTCAACCTGTTCGAGGAAGGGCAGGACCCGATCGGCCAGCGGCTCGAGCTGAATGATCAGCGCGCGGTCATTCGCGGCGTGGCCGATTCCATTCCCAGTTTTACCAGTCAGGTTACGCTCTACACAAAGTATTCGCAGGCTCTCAATTATGTGCCGGGAACGCGCAATCGGCTGACATTCGTGATGGCTGGCGTATCGGATGGTCTGACCGCACAGGAAGTCGCCGACCGGATCGAGCAGCAAACCGGTCTCAAGGCCGAAACGCGCGATGAATTCGCGCAGGCCGGGGTCGATTTCATCATCCAGAACACCGGTATTCCGACCAATTTCGGGATCACGGTTGTGCTGGGCTTTGTGGTGGGTGTTGCGATTGTCGGTCTGACTTTCAGCCTCTTCATCCGCGATAACATCAAGCAGTTCGGCGCGCTCAAGGCGATCGGGGTTACCAATTCCAAGATTATCCGGATGGTTGGCACACAGGCGGCTTTGGTCGGGGCCATCGGCTATGCGCTGGGAGTGCTCGGCACGGTACTGTTCCTGCTCGCCTTTAGCGGAAATCCGTTTTTCAAAGGCTTCTACGTCCCCTGGCAGATCCCGCTAATCAGCCTGACTGCGGTTATCATCATTCTTGCGATCACCGGCTGGATCGCGCTGCGCAGCGTGCTCAAGACCGAGCCTGCGGCGGTGTTCCGGTGAGCGCGCCCATGGACACCAGCGCAATCGGCGGGTGCGCGCCAGAGGCTGCGATCTGCGCGCGCGGGATTGTCCGGGACTTCGAGGCCGGGCAATCGACCATCCGCGTGCTTCACGGGATCGACACCGACATCAAGCCGGGCGAGATGACCTATGTCGTCGGAGAGAGCGGGTCCGGCAAGACAACGCTGATATCCATCATGTGCGGCATTCTCTGGCCGACTGAGGGCGAGGTTAAGGTGTTCGGCACCGATATCTATGCCCTGTCAGACAGCGAGCTGGTCAATTTCCGGCTCAACAATATCGGATTTATCTTCCAGCAATATAACCTCATCCCGTCGATCGACGCTGCAGCCAACGCCGCTGTCCCGCTGATCGCCAAGGGCATGCCGATTGCCGAGGCGCGGGAAAAGGCGAAGGTGCTGCTCGAAAAGCTGAATATCGGCGATCAGGCCGAAAAACTGCCCAACCAGCTTTCCGGCGGTCAGCAGCAGCGCGTTGCGATTGCACGGGCGCTCGTTCACGAACCACGCCTGGTTGTCTGTGATGAACCCACCGCCGCGCTCGACGCAAGCTCGGGCCGGCGGGTGATGGACCTGCTGCGCGAAGTCGCCGTCGCGCCAGACCGCGCCTGCATCATCGTGACCCACGATAACCGTATTTTCGATCTCGCCGACCGGATCCTCGTGCTTGAGGATGGCCGCGTCACACATGACGGCACCGACATGCCGGACGGACATTAATCGCATCTGCCCCAGAGGAAACTATGGCTCTTCTTCCCCAAAACCTGAGCTTTTCGCGCCAGATATTGCCTGTTCTGGCATTGATCGGGATGATCGTGGCGATCTACTTCATCGCCATCGGCCTGCCTGATCGCGAAACGACGGAGCCTCAGCAGGAACCGCCCAAAGCGACCGGAGAGCTGGCCGACGCCGCGCGCGTTGCAGGCACCGGGCTTGTCGAACCGGCGAGCGAGATTATCGATATCGGCTCCGCTTTGTCGGGTCTTGTAACGGACTTGCGCGTCGCACCTGGCGACCGCGTGGAAAAGGGCCAGCCGCTGTTTCTCGTCGATGACCGTGCGGCACGCGCGCGCCTAACAGAAGCCAGCGCCGCCATTGCCGAGGCGCGCGCCGCGATCAACGAAGCGCAAACGGCCCAGCGCACAGCGCGGCAGCAGCTCGCCCTGTATCAAGGGCTCAGCGACCCCGCAGCTGTAAGCCGTTCGGAAGTGATCCGCGCCGAAGGCGAAGCAGCCGCCGCAGCCAGCCGGCTATCTGTCGCCCGTGCCCGGCTCACAGCGGCGCAGGCACAGGCCGCCAGCGCGCGGACCGAAATTGGCCGCCTCACAGTTCGCGCGCCGATCAGCGGGGAAATCCTGGCGGTCAATATCCGCCCCGGCGAATTTGTCGCCACACAGGGCGGAGGCGGTTCGCAGCCCTTTATCCAGATGGGCGAGACAAACCCGCTGCACGTCCGCGTGGACATTGATGAAAACGAAGCAGTTCGCGTCGATATGGGCGCCGACGCTGTCGTTTCCCCGCGCGGTGCCGCCGATATCCGGGTCAAGGCCGCATTCGTCCGGGCAGAGCCGCAGGTCGTGCCAAAGCGCCAATTGACCAACAGCGCAGCCGAACGTGTGGATGTGCGGGTTCTCCAGATCATTTACGCCCTGCCTGCAAACGATGCGTTTCGCGTAGGCCAACAGGTTGATGCCTTCATCCCGGCCAAAGAATCGGCGGGCGAAGGGGAGTAATCCGATGCGTTTTGCCCTGCTTCTCTCAGCAACCGCCGCGCTTTCGGCCTGCGTTGCCAGCCCCCCGCCTGAAATAGCGACGCCGGTTCCGCAACTGCCCGCAGGCTTTGCCTATTTGCCCGAGGCGCGCACGGGCGCATCGCTGGCCGCGCTTCTGCCCGAGGCTGACCCCGCCTATCAGATGCTGTCAGGGGCCGCGCTGGCCGATGCCCCGACTTTGTCCGAAGCTGCGGCGCGCGTGGAGGCGGCGCGAGCCGGTGCAAGGCGTGCGGGTGCAAACCGTCTGCCAAATATCGGCGCAGACGCAAACATAACCGGCACCCGAACCAACCCGGCGCAGTTCGGCGCGAACAACCCCTTTGCCCAGCTTATCGATACCGAACAGACCAGCTACGGAGCCAATCTGACGGCGAGCTGGGATGCCGATATCTTTGGCCAGTTGAAAGCGCAGGAACGCGCTGCAATCGCGCGTATCGATGCGGCAAGCGCCTCTGCGAATGCGGTGCGCAATGCCTTGCTGGCAGAAATTGCCGCCAGCGTGATCGATTGGCGCGTGCTGTCGGAAAGAAGCAGTTCGATTGAAAGCGACCTTGATGCTGCGCGCAAGCTCGCCGGTCTTGCCAAGTCACGCGAAGATGCGGGTATCGCGCCAGGATTTGATAGAGTGCGGGCAGAGGCCGCAGCCAGCGCCTCCATGTCGCGTTACCGCGCGCTCGATTCTGACCGCGCGCGGATCGTAGGGCGGCTTGTCGCATTGACCGGCAGGAATGCCGCGTCGGTGCAAGCTGCTCTCGGCAATGCCGCGCCTGCCACCGTGGCACCTGCCGCTCCTGCCTCGCTTCCATCGGAATTGCTGGCCAACCGTCCTGACATTCTCTCCGCAGCAAGCGAGCTTGCGGCCAGTGATGCGGAACTGGCGGCGGCCGCGCGTTCACGCTTTCCGCGCCTCACGCTTTCGGCGGTGCTGGGTTTGCTGGCCTTCGATCCCAAAGACCTGTTCGACGAGGACTCGATTGTCGGTGCGCTCACGGCTGGTGTCGCCGCGCCCTTGCTCGATTTCGGCCGGATCGAAGCGGAGATCGACGGCGCAGCGGCGAACAAGAAAGCCGCCTTTGCAGCCTATCGCGGGGCAGTGTTTCAGGCGCTGGGCGATGCGGAAGCCGCCTATGGCCTGATCGCGGCAAGCGATGCACAGGCCGAGGCCGCGATAGCCGAACGGGATCAATTGCAGCGCGCCGCCCGCCTTGCACAAACCCGGTACGAAGCGGGATTATCAAGCTTTCTCGAAGTTCTCGAAGCGCGCCGCGCCGCTGATGCCAGCGGCGAGCGTGCAGCCATCGCCGCCGGCGCTGCTCGGCGCGCGCGGGTGATTTTATGGCAGGCCTTGGGCGGCGCGCCCGTACCCGCAGCCTAACCCACAATCCGTTCAACGAACCAGAAGCTGCCGATAATGCCGATGCAGTAGGTCGGCGTGGTCAGCCACCGCTTTTCGCTTTGCGGATATGAGCGCCGGATCAGCCACAGCCATCCAAGCACAGCTGCGATCACGACCAGCTGACCCGCTTCAACGCCGAGGTTGAAAGCCACCAGCGCGCTTGCAATTTCCCCCTGCGGCAGGCCGATTTCAGCCAATGCGCCCGCGAAGCCGAAACCATGCAGCAGGCCGAACCCGAACGCGACCAGCCACGGCGCACGGCGGGTCCAGCTTTTGTAGTCCGGTTCGCGCAAGGCACGGATCACCTCGACTGCGAGAAAGACGATCGAGAGCGCGATCAAAGCCTCGACCGGGCGGCTCGGCATTCCGGCATACCCCAGAGTGGTCGCCACCAGTGTGATCGAATGCGCGAGAGTGAAAGCGGTGGCTGCCTTCACCACCGCCCAGCCGCTGCGCACCAGAAAAACCAGCGCGATCACAAACAACAAGTGATCCCAGCCGAACAGGATATGTTCAGCCCCAATGATGAAATAATCGCGCGCGACCTGCCATATGTCCGGCTCTGCCGCGATGATTGCGGTCGGATTGCTGGCGGTAAGGCGGAACGTCTGCGCTGGCGGATTGATCGGCGCAAAGCGGGCAATGGCATCACTGCTGCCAAACAGGTGCGTAAGGCCAAAAGCATCCCCGGCAAGCGCGCCTTCGCAGGTCAGCCGCGCGCTTCCCGTCAGGGCCAATGGCGATGCGCGTAGCACCGGGGTTGCCGTCATTGAGCATCCATCCGGGATGACCGGCTCTGCCAGAACCGGCGCTTCCCCGCGCGCGCTCGGCGCGATGGGCAGCCGCCATTCGAGCGACCATTGCGCTGCATCACGCTGCGTAAATTCGATCACCGCAGGCCGAAGCTCATCAGCCCAGACCGGCGCAGCAAATACGAGCAGCAGCAACGCGGCAAGCATTCTCACCGGTCAATCTCGATCCGGTATGCGCCGCGAAGGATTTCGAATGCCTGCTCCTTGCGCGCCGCGATCTGCGCTGTGCGCCATTCATTCTCCAGACGGGGCCGGAGCGTTTCGAAGTCCGGGGCGATGGCATCGCGCTCTTTCACGCGGACAAGGTGCCAGCCAAACCCGGAGCGGATCGGGCCCTGCCATTGCTGTTTCACTGCCAGGCCGGAAATCGCGGTCGCAAATTCCGCCCCAAACCGCGTTTCAATTTCCCGCAAAGGCACTTGCTCCAGGCTTCGCGGCAGGCTGATCGTCTGTCCGTCAACCTCTTCGGATGCACGCTCAAGCGCTGACCGGGCCGCGTCTTCATCGCTGAAAAACGCCTGATCGAAGGTCACAAGCGCCGATTGTCCAAAGCGCTCTTTCCTTTCTTCGTAAAAGGCGCGCAGTTCGGCCTCGCTCGGCTCAGCCGCCTCAGCCGCCGCGCTGGCGCTCATGTCCATCTTGCTCACCAGCCGCTGGCGAACGACCGGATCGCCCTGATCCAGGCCCAGCCGCAGCGCCTCGCGGTAAAGCACTTCATCGCGGACGTACCGATCAATCTGGGCATCAAGCTCGGCATCGGTGGGCGCGCGGCCCATCGTCCTTTCAAACCGAACCGCCAGTTCAGCCTGACGGCTGCGGTCGACGTCTATCACCCGCGACGAGGGATCAACCGCATTGCCGCCGGTCCACGCGAAAAACGCATAAAGCAGCGCGCCTGCAACAAGGAAATGGACCAGCGGCTCGCGGGTCCAGCGCGGTAACTTCACGCGGCATCCCTCACGCTTTGGGCTTCAGCCATATCGGCGAGGTGTAGGCCCGCTCCTGCGCCACAGCATCCGCCATAGCGTCTGCTCCCAATGTGATCCCGAAACGGACCGCATCGTACA
>CALLQC010000046.1 GCA_938015255.1 uncultured Erythrobacter sp. | reverse complement strand
TTCGACCATGCCAATTCCGAAGGTAAGGCTAACCTCGAAGCGGTTCTCGATGTCATTCGTGCAGCAGGACCGAATGAAGGCATTTTGCTGCACGGGTGCTGCCACAATCCAACTGGAATCGATTATTCGGAGGACGAATGGGAGGCAATTGGCGATGCAATTGCGGCCAGTGGCATTTTCCCGATCATCGACACGGCATATCACGGATTAGGCAACGGTCTGGACGAAGACGTTGCAGGGATGCGCAGGGTTCTTGCCAAGGTGCCGGAGGCCTTCATTTGTTATAGCTGCGATAAAAATTTCGGAATGTACCGCGACCGGGTCGGCGCTTTCTACATTCTTGCCGATGGTCAAGAGACACTGGACAAGGCATTCTCGAATGCAAATGCATTGGCGCGCGCCAGCTGGTCGATGCCGCCAGATCACGGCGCTGCTGCGGTGCGGCTGATCCTTCGCGATTCCGACCTTACCCGCCAGTGGACCGACGAACTGGACCAGATGCGTGAACGCATGCGGCAGGTTCGCGCGCGGCTGGCAGAAGCCGGCACGGCGGGCGGTGTCGATCTAACGCCGCTGGGAAGCCAGAACGGGTTGTTCTCGGTTCTGCCGGTGACAAAGGAGCAGGTGGCAGAGCTGCGCGAAGAGCACGGCATCTATATGGCCGGCTCGGGCCGAATCAATATTGCCGGCCTGACCATGGGCAATATCGACAAGTTTGTGGAGGCAATTGCAGACGTCACCGGATAGTTTGGCGGAAAGATCTGGATTACGAGGCCGCTTCGCACTTTAGCTGTTGCAAGCTCTTCGTATTGCAGACACATTTTGTCCGATGAATGTTTCAGGGGGCCGCCAAGGCATGCGTTTAGCAGGCATATTTCTCGCCACGTCCGCAATTGTAGCGCCAGCCGCGATAGCTGGCGAAACGGTAATTTACGCCGATCCGCCGGACTGGGTCGAGATTGCGCAGATCGATGGCGAAGCACGCTCCAGCAACGCACCGCTGGTTCTGCTCGATCAACAGGCCCGTATCGAAGAGGGGCAGTTGTGGACTTATGTCGAGACTGCGATCGCGCTCGACTCGCCTCAGGCGCTTACGCAATTCGGCACGCTATCGGCGGGCTGGCAGCCTGATAAAGGCGATCTGATCATCCACCGCGCTCAGTTGCTGCGCGGGGATGAAGTGATCGATCTTTTGGCGGATGGCAGCGAGTTTGAAGTTTTGCGGCGCGAACAGCAGCTCGAATCGCGGATACTCAATGGCGTTTTGACGGCGACCAAGAATGTTTCGGGCGCACAGATTGGTGACATTGTCAGGCTGGCTTACAGCACAACGCTGCGTGATCAGGCGATGGGTGATCAGGTGCAATGGCAATCAGGGCTGCCGGCCGATCCGGCCCCGATTGAAGACGGCCGGATCATGGTTTCCTGGCCATCAAACCTTCCCGTCTCGCGGGTGAGACTGGGCAATGCTGATGTGGCCGAGCCTGTCGAGAAAGACGGCTATTTCGTATGGCAGGCCGATTTGCCCGTGGCTGAGCCTGATGAAGTGCCTGGAGATTCCCCCTACCGTTATCAGGCAGGCGAGATCATGCAGGTCTCTACCTATGCTGACTGGCAGTCGGTTTCCAGCAAGATGGCGGTTCACTATTCCGTTGAGGATGCGATCGCACCGAACAGCGAACTGGCAGGCGAGATTCAGGCTATTGCTGCTGCAAGCACGGATGAACTGACCCGCTCGGCCATGGCTCTCGAGTTGGTGCAAGACAAGATCAGCTATCTGCTGAACGGGCTGGCAGGGGGAAATTACCTTCCGCAATCGCCTGCTGAAACGTGGGAGAAGCGCTTTGGCGACTGTAAGGCAAAGTCGGTGCTTTTGCTCGCCATTCTGCAAGAGTTGGGGATTGAAAGTGAGGTAGTGCTGGTCCGCTCGCGAGCGGGAGACACACTTCCGATGATGGCGCCAATGCCTGGAGCGTTCGACCATATGATCGTTCGCGCAGAAATTGGCGGCGAGACATATTGGCTGGATGGCACAGTTTCGGGCACGCGCATCGATACAATCGGATCGGTTCCCCGTTTTCATTACGCGCTTCCCTTGCGTACCGGGGGCGCGGAACTCATACCCCTTGCCGAGCGGTTGAAGACGACGCCCGATCAGGTCGTTCGCATTACGATGGACCAGAGTGCAGGCCTGCGCGTTCCGGCGTTGATCAATGTAGAGATTGAGTTCCGCGGCATGCTCGGCGGGCAATGGCGCGGTGTTGCCGATCAGGCTGATGATGCGACAATCGAAAGCACGGTCGATGGTACCGTTCAACGGTTTGTGAAGAACGCCGAGATTGTTGAGAGAAGCCTGAATTACGATTCCGAGAATGGTGTTGCGAAGCTGACGGCGCGCGGCATCGGTTCTACGCCGTGGCAGCGTGACCGCAGTGTTTATGAGCTGGAGGCGCCGGCTCAAACAGCGAAGAATATTGGCTTCAACAGCGACCGTGCGAGGGCCGCTTGGCGTGATATCCCGCTGCGGCTCAACGGGCCCCTGTTTCACCGCAGCGAATTTACGATGCTGCTGCCGGACGAAGGCAGCGGCTTTGAGATCGACGGTGCTTCGGACCTGAGCGATACGATTGGCGGTGTGGGTGTCTCCTCCGAGGCCAAGCTGGAGGGCGATACATTCAGTCTTTCGCAAACCTTGCGCAGCGTTCTGGTCGAACTTCCGGCGTCCGAGATTTCAACGGCAAAACGAGCGCTGACAAGGTTTGATCGCGCGCTTCCCGTCGTAAAGGCGCCAAAGGATATTCGCCAGCCATGGGATTACCGTGGCAAAGACCGCAAGCGCTTGGCGAAGATTGAGGAAGTGTACGCCCAAGCGATAGAATTCGCCGATCCTGATGAGGGCCAGCCGTTTATCAATCGCGCGAGCTTTTTGATGGGTATTTACGATTACAAAGCTGCTCTTCGTGATGTTGAGGCGGCTCTGGCAATCGAGGAATCGCGCGCCCTCTATTCGGCTCGGTCAACAATCCGGCAGCACCTCGGCAATCTCGAAGGTGCGCTGAAAGATCTGATGCTGATGGAAGATCTGCAGCCTGATGGCTCGACCTATGAATATCAGGTTGAATTGCTCGCATTGCTCGGACGCACTGACGACGCGATCTCTTTGGCAGAAGATTATCGCGGCCTTTCTGACAGCGCTGCCGATGAAGACGTTCTTATGGCGACGGCGCTGGGTTGGGCCGGCGATCCGAAAGCGGGGCTTGAGCTGCTCGAAGAACGCCTGGCGACCAGACCGGGCGATGGCTCCTTGCTCAACTCAATCTGCTGGCACGCAGGAACTTGGAACCTGGTGAATGATGATGTTCTCGCTCGTTGCATCTCAGCGGTGGAGAAGAGCGATTATTCGGCTGCTGCAATCGATAGCAGGGCTCTCGCATATTTCAGGCTTGGCAATCTGGAGGCCGCGAAGGCGGACACTGATGCCGCTCTGTTGGTCCAGCCGGGCATGGCGGCTTCGCGTTTGTTGCGAGGCATCATTCGCGTGGCCCAAGGTGACGGTGCCGGCAGGGAAGAGATCGACCTAGCCCTCGCAATGCAACCGTCGATGGCCCGAACATATGCGGCCTGGGGACTTGAGTTTTAGTTGGTAAGGGTGATCAGCCTGCGCCAGCAAGGCTTTGCATCCGCTTTAGGTAGCGGGCGAGAACATCGATTTCGAGATTGACTGTGTCGCCTAGCTTTAGACTGCCCAATGTGGTCACTTCCCCGGTGTGAGGAATGATATTCAGGGCAAAATCGCAGGTTTTGTCTGCCCGGTCACGCACATCGTTCACTGTCAATGAAACGCCATCGACCGTAATTGATCCCTTCTCGGCAATAAACGGAGACATCTCTGCACGGGCCCGGATTGCGAGCCGCCAACTGTCGCCCTCCTTTTTAGCGAGAACAACCTCGCCAATCGAATCGACATGGCCGGTCACAATGTGGCCACCAAGCTCGTCTCCAAGGCGAAGCGAAGGTTCGATATTGAGCCGCCTTCCGACCGTCCACATATCGGCGACCGTCCGGGAAACCGTTTCGTTTGAAACATCGACATCAAACCAGGCTTCGCCCGCGCTGCCTCCGCGATCAACCACCGTCAGACACACGCCAGAACACGCAATGGATGCGCCAATATCTATATTGGCCGGGTCAAGCGGAGCTGCGATACGGGCTCGCAAATCGCCGCGTCGCTCGACCTGCTCAATGGTGCCCAGTGCGGTAACAATGCCGGTGAACATGTTCGGTATTCCCTATTTCCGGAGCCGCGAATAGGCGGTGAAGGTGTCGCTGCCAAGTCGCAGTTCGCGGTGCAACTTCCAGCGATCGTGGGCTGAGGCGAGATCTGGTAGTCCGAGTGATCCGATGCTTCGCAAACCTTTACCGATCAATATCGGCGCGCGGTAGATGTGCAATTCGTCGACTAGGTCGTCTTTCAGAAAGCTTGAAGCCGTCTCGGCGCCGCCCTCAAGATACAGATATTGCACGCCGGCCAATTCCGCAATCTGATCAGGCCGATTGATGATTGATACATCGTCTGGTTTCACCCCGCGGCTGAGCAGCACGCGCTTTGGGCTGCGTCCCTCCAGACCAGATAGCCTGACGTTGAGCTGAGGCCGGTCCGCCCGCCAGGTTCCGCCGCCCACCAGAATCGCGTCATTTTTCGCGCGGTTCGCATGGCAATGCGCGCGGGCCATCTCTCCCGTGATCCATTGGCTTGTTCCGTTGGCCAGAGCGATACATCCGTCGAGCGACATTGCCAGTTTGAGGGTGAGATAGGGCCTCCCCATTGTCCGAACTGAGAGATAACCCTTCAGGCTCTCAAAAGATGCATCATCTTCGAGAACTGACGTCTGTATTCCGGCGCGATCAAGGCGTGAGGCACCCTGCCCAGCTGTTCTTGGATCAGGATCGGCCTGACCGATTACAACGCGCGACGGACGGGCCGCGACAAGCAGATCGGCACAAGACGGCCCGCGCTCGCTGTGATGAGCACACGGTTCAAGAGTGACGTAAAGCGTCGAACCTCCTGGATCGCAGCTCATCGACTGGAGCAAGTGGGCCTCGGCATGCGGACGCCCACAGATCTGGGTCCAACCACGCCCGATGACCCGCCCATCGCGAACCATCAATGCGCCAACACCTGGGTTGGGACTGCTGATCGGCCGCGCTCTCGCCGCGAGCCGCGCTGCGGCAGCCATCCACTCTAGATCCGTGGTCGGCTGCGCGCTTATGGGTTTGTGCCTTCTTCTGCTACGCGGCCGGATGTATCAGCGGATGTTTCGCCATCAACGCTGTCTCGTGCAAATCGCTGCGCACGTCTTTCTGCCTCTGCGGCCTCCTCGGCTGCTCTGCGTTGATCGGCCTCGCGCGCGATCTCATCGACATCCATTCCTGCCGCTGCGCCGAGCGCCTTGTAGAGGTCGCGTTTTCTTTGTGCGATACGTTCTTCTTCGGCCTCACGAAGCTCTTTCACTTCCTGATTGACCAGGTTGGATTCAACGATTTCATCGTCGGAGCGCCCCGGTTCGTAGGTTGAGATATACGTAATCGTCGGGCGCTCTGGGTCTTTGTAAACTGTCTCGGAAGACAACCAATAAAACATGACTGCCAAAGGCGCGCAGGAGACGACCAGAATTGGCCAGCGAAGCGGGTTGGGTTTGCGGAATTCATGCCAGAAATCCGCAACACCGGCCTTGGGATTGAAACGCGAAAGCGAGGACATGACGATAATATAGGGGCGTTATCCATGCAGCGCCAGTGCGGAGCTGCTACCCGAAAGCAGAGTAGAGCGAGCGCCCGTTTTGCTTGAGCCAAAGATCTGCGTCTTTGATGTCACCATCATAGATGTTGTCGAGCAGCGCATAGAATGCCGGGCTGTGATCGAAATGCACAAGGTGGGTGACCTCATGCGCAACCACCGATCGCCGCACAAATTGCGGCGCTTGAACGAGGCGCCAATTGATCCGGATCCGTTTTTGTTCAGAACAGCTGCCCCAACGTTTTTGCGCTCGTGAAAGGCCGACAGGCGCCGGTGTTATAGATCCTCGACAGCAATAATATTCGGTATCTTGCTCAAACAGGGCAAGTGCCCGCTTTTCTAGCCATCGCTTTACCCTGCCTTCCAGACCTTCTTGAGGCCCTCCGACCTGCAGTTGAGCGTCGTTCAAAGCAGGTGTGCGGGGCTTATCCGCATCCCAGGCCAGCGTCACTGGCTCGCCATCTATCATTAGGGCGCTACCGGGCAAAACCGCCTCGCGCTTCGGAATTTTTGCATATTGTGCTGACAGCCAATCAGACCGGGCGTGAGCAAACGCTAGCGCCTCTTTTGCATTCGCCCATCGCGGCAGAGTGATGCGGACCTCGCTCGCGTCCGGGGCCAGCCTCAAGGTTAGCCGCTTGGCTGTTCTATGGCGCTTGAGAACGATGGGAATGCATTCGCCGTTTAGCTCGATTTCGGGATCGATCTGTGCGCGCTTGAGCCAGTCGATCATATGGTGTCACCCTTGGCGATCGGATCGAGCCGCGGTGGCGACCATTCAACAATATGATGCTCCAGAGGCCCCGCCTCTGTTTCACTTACGACGCGGCCTGCCACCGACACGCCCACCCTTACGACAGCGTCGCGGTCACCGCTGAGGAGATAATGCCAGTCGGGCAAAGGTTGATCAGCCGCCCGGCGGCGATAGGCACAGGTGTCCGGCAGCCATGGCACGTCCTCGACAATCGCCAGCGTCAACCGAAGGCAATCGGGCACGAACGCTTTTCTATTGCGATAGTCGCTGCACTGTGCGGTGCTGCAATCCAGAAGTTTGCAGGCGACATTGGTATCTTCGATCGCGCCGGTATCAGCATCTTCGATCTTGTGCAGGCAGCACCGCCCGCATCCATCGCACAAAGCTTCCCACTCCGGCCTGGTCAGCTCGCCCAGTGGCAGCTCCCAAAAGCCTTTTCTCAGCTCACCCATTTTTCGATTTCAGCGGCGACAGCCTCTGCACCCTGATCGGTCGGCAGCGTGGTGATCGGCTCGCCATCAGGACCGAAAAGATAGGCGATGTTGGAATGGTTCATAAGGTATTGCCCGTTACCCAGATCTTCGCCGCGCTCATAATACACGCGAAAGGTGTCTGCCGCCGCCTTCACCTGCTCAGACGACCCTGTCAGTCCGATCATATCTTGTGAAAAAGCGCTTACAAATTCCCCCACGACCTCGGGCGTGTCACGTTCAGGATCGACCGTTATGAACATTGGACGGATTTTGGCGAACTTTTCAGGAGCATTCTTTTCAACAGTCTTTAGACCGCGCGCGATCCGGCTCATGTCATTGGGGCAGACATCGGGACAATATGCGAAGCCGAAATAGACGATACGGTACTGTCCGCCAAAGTCGGACCAGCGAACCGTGTCGCCATCGCTATTGATTAGCTCGAACTCACCACCAATCGTTGCTCCGGCCAATGGTGGCTCTTCTGGCGGCCCGCCATCTGACTTCCCTGAACATGCGTGTAACAGGAGTGCGGCGATGGCAGCTGAGACGATCGTGCGTCGGGGGTTGGCGCGTTGGTTCATGCTCTGCTAACTGACGGTCATCCAGGAGGTTTCACTATTCGGGGCTTCCACACCACAATGTCTGACATGTAATGCAAAAGGATCATAGCGCGTTGGTTTATGTTTTGCGCAAATTAGGTCGCACGGGCGTGATTGCCAGTGCTGTTTTCGCAAGCTTGGTTGCGAGTGCGGCGGTTGTGCCGCCAGTATGGGCGCAGCTTTATTCGCCCGGATACGAATTTCTGAAAGCAGTCGATGACCGCGATGGCGATGCTGTTACCGCCATGCTCAACGAGCCTGGTGCAGGCAAGACCCTGATCAACACGCGCGACATAACCTCGGGTGATACCGCTCTGCATGTGGTCACAAAACGCCGTGATGCCTTGTGGGTGCGATTTATGCTTCAGCGCGGCGCGAACCCCAATATCCGTAACTCGGAAGGCCTGACCCCGCTCCAGATTGCGACGCGGATGGGTTTTATTGATGGCGTGGAAGAGCTGATCAAGCGCGGTGCTCAAGTCGGCGTTGCGGACAGTCAGGGCGAAACACCTCTGATCTCTGCTGTCCATCAGCGCAATCATCAATTGGTCGGACGTTTGCTGGCGCAAGGCGCCGATCCCGACCGGAATGACAATTCGGGACGGTCCGCGCGCGACTATATGGAGCTTATGCGGGAGAACACTTTGCTGAAGATCGAATTCGACAAAGCAGACGAGGAACGCAAAGAAGAGGGAACTCCCAAGCAATACGGGCCTTCTTTCTGATATGACAGATACTCCAACCGATTTTAGCGACATGACACTGGACGAGCTGCGCATTGCGCTGGCTCCGGAAATTGCAGCCTCCGCCATTTTCGACGGTTGGAGCGAAGCCGCGCTGCTTGCCGCAGCGGATATGGTTGGCGTCGATCCCGATGTGGCCAAGCTGGCTTTCCCCGAAAGACCGCTGGGTGGGCGCTCAATGGACATGATTGAGGCGTGGATCAGCTCGGTCGATGAGCAGATGCAAAAGGCCTGGCCGAAAGAGAAGCTCGCAGAACTCAAGATCCGCGAACGTATTCGAACACTTGTCGCATTCCGTCTGGACGCTGTCGCTGATGTCGATGAGGCTCTGCGCAGGGCGCTCGCGGTTATGGCTATGCCGCAAAACGCAAGGCGCTCGCTTGAACTCGGTTGGAGATCTGCAGACCTTATGTGGCGGCTCGCCGGAGACACGGCGACTGATTACAACCACTATACCAAGCGCACGATCCTTGGCGGGATATACTCCGCAACGCTCGCCGTATTCGTGAACGACGATAGTGAGGGCAAAGAGCGCACTTATGAGTTTCTTGATCGCCGGATCGATGGCGTGATGAAATTCGAAAAAGCCAAGGCGCAATTCCTGAACAAGGATCGCGAGCTGCCCAGCTTCACTCGTTTTCTTGGTCGTTTGCGTTATCCAAGCCGATAGACTGACAAGAAACCTCCGAACTGGCGTGGAAAACCCTTAGCTCGGCCTTAGCCCGGCTCGCCACTCCGCGTCCGCTCGCCTATGACATTCAGGGAATCGCGATCTTGGAGTCGCGCTGGATTTTCTACTGGAAGGGGTACTTCGATGGCGGGTTCGCTGAATAAAGTCATGTTGATTGGCAATCTGGGAGCAGACCCGGAGATCCGTAGCTTCCAGAACGGCGGCAAGGTTGCGAATTTGCGGATCGCCACGAGCGAAACCTGGAAGGATCGAAACACCGGAGAGCGTCAGGAACGGACCGAATGGCATACGGTTGCGATCTTTTCCGAGGGCCTCGTCAACGTATGCGAAAACTACCTTAAAAAGGGTTCAAAGGTTTTCATCGAAGGTCAGCTGCAAACTCGCAAGTGGCAGGATCAGAGCGGCCAGGATCGCTACTCAACCGAAGTGGTCCTGCGCGGATTTAATGGAACGCTGACTATGCTTGATGGAGCTGGCGGAGGCGCTGGCCGGTCCGGTGGCGGAGGCGGAGGCGGTCAAGGCGGAGGTTATGGCGGCGGCAATCAAGGCGGCGGCGGTGGTGGCTGGAATCAGGGCGGCGGAGGCTCTGGCAGCAGCGCTGGCGGCGCTTCTCAGGGCGGTGGTTATGACGATCTGGACGACGATATTCCCTTCTGATGCCATCCAACAGCTTCGCTCTCAAAAGCCCCGAAGGTTGATCCTGAGGGGCTTTTTTGTGTGAAAATGTAAAAAGGGTTGAACATTTTCAAAATGTCGATACCTTTTAACATTCCAAGCTGAATGAAAGGGTTCAAATAATGTCGCATCGCACGAAATTTTGGCTCCTAGCCGCGTTTGCCTTTGGTGCGGCAGCCGTCGCAGGTGTGATCATCGGAAAGATTGTTCCGGCAAGCGGGGGTGTCGAAAACCCGACCGTAATCCTGCCGGTACTTCTTGGACTGGTTGGCCTTCTGCTGATCCCATGCTGGCTCTGGTGGAAAAAAACGGACGATCTTCAGCAGCAGGGACAGCTGGTAAGCTGGTGGTGGGGCGGAACTTTCGGCGCTCTATTCGCTCTGGTTTGCATGGTCGTCCTGACCGGTCGTCACAGCGAATTCAGCTTGGGCGCGACTTATCTCTTTTTCGCTGAGTGTTTTGGCATGCTGGTGGTGTGGCTTGCCTGGAAATTTCGCGGGCGAGGTCATTCGGAATGAAGAATTGTCTGCGCGAACTGCGCAAGGGGAGGGGGCTAAAGCAGGCTGACCTGGCTGAGGCTCTGGAAATTTCGCGCCAGACCATCATCGCAGTCGAAGCGGACAAGTATGACCCGTCCTTGCCGATGGCCTACCGCCTCGCGGCATTCTTCGATATCCCAGTCGAAGAGCTTTTCTTCAATCCATGGAAACCGGACGAGTAGGTTCGATATTCGGTCTTGATCCGATAAAGAACAAGCTCAGATGCCTGGGCCATGCACGCGCAGGTTTCAGCCCTGCTTAAGCGATTTCAGTGCTTCCGCTAGCGGGCCATCCTGCTCACCTTCTGCAATGATACCGGCAGCCTTACGCGCTGCATCTGCGTTCGGTCCTTCGGCATAGGGATCAATGGCGAGGCCCAGCGTCTGCGCCACAGCTTCGCCAATGTCGAGTGTATCGCCCGAATATTCGATCTCATCGCAATCATCAGCTTCCAGCTCAATCTCGTCATCTTCGTTACCAGTGACAGCCAGCGATCCTGACGGAACGAACTTCAGATCCAAGGGCTCGCTGATTCTAACCGGAAATTCTTCTGCTGAGATTGCACATATCTGAGTGATCTGCGCGTCCAAACGGCCCTCGGCGCGGATCGATTGTGCGCGCTCCTCCAGTTCGATCGTCGCAACAAGGCTTTCTATTCCGGCGAGGTCAAACCGCTTTGAAAGCGCTGCACGCTCGCCGGCATTCGCCTCAATAATCTGCGTGTCGCCCGGCAATGGACGGACTTTTGCGATGCGGGATAATTCGCCCTCGCTCACCAGATTCCACTCGCTTTCATCATTTCTTCGTCACTGAAACCAGCAAGCCGCTCTGAAAGTGTGAGCAATTTGTGTGCAACACACCGTGATGCGGCGTCTTCATCAGCGCCGTCCATGAATGTGACGTTGCGTCCCACAGCGGCCACCAGCTTTTCAAGGTCGTGGTCCAGCAAGGCACTGCGATAGGCTCCCAGTCGGCCTCCAAGCACGCTCATAAGCTTGCCTACGCGTTTTCCGACGACCACATCGTTGACGCCGAATTCGCGCAATTGCCCGTCCATGTCCTCAACGAAAAGTTCCGCCAACAGCGCACTTTCCGCACGCAAATCTGACGCTTCGACGCGGACCATGACCGTGCACAGCACCGCGTTGATCAGATCAAAGCGTCCGGCAACGGTGTCCGCGACCTGGCAATCGGTGTAGAAAGACGGCTCGCGCGCCAGTTCAATCACCCTGTGCCAAAGTGGACGAACCGCCTCCCGGGGGTCAGGCTCGGTACCAAGCATACGGGACAGGAATGACATTGCTTAAGGTGATCTTTCTTGACGGAAGGATGGCTGTGTAACTGACAATTCTCTTTGTCTGCAAACCCGTGAGAGGTGAACCTGTTCCTTTGGCGAAATGTATTCAGCCACAATTCAACCGGTTCACCCCAATTGATGCGACCAGCAACATTGCAAGGGCGCGACCTTCGCCTTAAGGCCGTGCGAACGTGATATAGGATGCCGCGCAAATGCGGCAACAGACGATACGGGATTTGATTGGCACCATGGGTCATTCGACTGGAATTCTTGGCTTGGCAGGTAGCCGGTTCGCAAAATCTGCTCTTTTGGCGGGGGCGGTTCTCACGCTTGGCGCGTGTTCTTCGATCCGCGAATCTCGCGGATATGTGGTTGATCAGGTGCTCCTGCAGTCGATTCAGCCAGGAATTGACAACCAGCGTTCGGTAGAAGGCACACTGGGCAGGCCGACATTCACCAGCCAGTACGGCGAACCGACGTGGTATTATATTTCCAGCGTCACCGGACGACGCCCGTTCGTTCGCCCGCGTATCCAGTCACACGCAATCACCTCTGTGCGTTTTGACGAAGAGGGTAACGTTGCCTCGGTTGAACGTGACGGCATGGAAAACGTCGTCAACCTGCGTCCTGACGGCGACAAGACCCCGACGCTGGGCCGTGAGCGCGGCTTTCTTGAAGATCTGTTTGGCAATATCGGACAGGTTGGCGGAGTGGGCGCGGGGCCAGGCGGACCCGGAGGTTCATAGGCAAGCGCGCTTGACCCTATCAATCCAGCGCCCATATCTCGGCGCATGAGCAATGATCAGGCGAGCCACGGCCTAATCCAGTGGCATGGCACAACCATCGTAGGTGTTAAGCGCGGCAAAAAAACCGTGATTGCCGGCGATGGTCAGGTTTCCATGGGCAACACCGTGATGAAGCCAAACGCCCGCAAAGTGCGCAGGATTGGCGAAGGCGGCAAGGTAATTGCCGGATTTGCTGGTGCTACGGCGGACGCTTTCACGTTGTTCGAGCGGCTGGAGAAAAAGCTCGAGCAATATTCCGGTCAGCTTTTGCGATCTGCTGTCGAATTGGCAAAGGATTGGCGCACGGACAAATATCTCCGCAATCTCGAAGCTTTGATGATCGTCGCCGACGAGGAATGTCTCTTGGTGCTGACCGGCAATGGGGACGTCCTTGAACCGGAAGGCGGAATTGCGGCGATTGGATCGGGTGGAAACTTCGCCCTTGCCGCAGCGAGAGCGCTGGCCGAGTATGAAAACGACGCAGAAAAGATTGCGACAAAAGCGATGGCCGTTGCGGCCGATATCTGCGTCTTTACCAATGGAAATGTGACGGTCGAAACCGTCTGAGAGACTTCATGGACAACCTGACACCCAAGGCGATCGTCGCTGCATTGGACGAACATATTATTGGTCAGAAGGACGCAAAGCGCGCGGTTGCTGTTGCGCTTCGCAATCGCTGGCGGCGCCAGCGGCTCGGCCCCGATTTACGCGATGAGGTTACGCCCAAGAACATTCTGATGATAGGCCCGACCGGCTGCGGTAAAACCGAAATCAGCCGGCGACTGGCGAAACTTGCCGAAGCGCCGTTCGTGAAGGTTGAAGCCACGAAGTTCACCGAAGTCGGCTATGTCGGGCGCGACGTGGAGCAGATTGCCCGCGATCTGGTCGAAGAAGCGATCCGGCTCGAAAAAGACCGCCGCCGCGATGCCGTGCGCGATGCTGCGAGCGAGGCGGCCATGGAACGCCTTCTGGATGCGCTGGTCGGACAGAACGCATCCGAGGCGACACGCGAAAGCTTCCGCCAGCGGATCGTGGATAATTCGATGAACGATACAGAGGTCGAAATCGAAGTTACCGAGGCTTCCACGACCGGCCTCGACATGGGCAATATGGGCGGCAATATCGGCATGATCGATCTGTCCGATATGATGGGCAAGGCGTTCGGCAAGACCCCGACCAAACGGCGCAAACTTCGCGTTCCCGATGCATGGGACAAGCTGGTTGATGAGGAAGCCGAAAAGCGGATGGACCAGGATGATGTGGCCCGTGTCGCGCTGCAAAATGCCGAAACGAACGGTATCGTGTTTCTCGACGAGATCGACAAAATTGCCGTTTCCGATGTGCGCGGAGGCAGCGTAAGCCGCGAGGGTGTGCAGCGCGATCTGTTGCCTTTGATTGAGGGCACAACGGTTGCGACCAAATACGGCCCGATGAAAACCGATCACGTGCTTTTCATTGCAAGCGGTGCGTTTCACGTGGCGAAACCATCAGACATGCTGCCAGAGCTGCAGGGTCGTCTGCCGATCCGCGTGGAACTTCGTGCTCTCACGGAAGAGGACTTCGTTCGCATCCTGAGCGAGACCCGCGCTAATCTGGTGGAGCAATACAAGGCTCTGATCGGCACCGAGAAAGTCGAGCTCGCCTTTGGTGATGATGCGGTTGGCGAAGTTGCCAAGATTGCGGCTCAGGTGAACGAAAGCGTCGAGAATATCGGTGCGAGGCGATTGCAGACGGTAATGGAGAAGCTGCTTGAGGAAATCAGCTTTGAGGCTGAGGAACACGAAGGCAAAACCGTGACCATCGATGCCGACTATGTGCGCGACCGGCTATCGAATCTGGCGGGTAACACCGATCTATCGAAATACATCCTGTGATGACTGAACCCGTCAGCAACCTCTCGGATATGCTGGCAGAGATGAGGCCGTTGCTCGATGAACGGCGGTTCGCTTTCAGGGTTCTCGGTGAGCACGAAAACCTGCCGGAGGCAGCGTTTGCCGCAGTGAATGAGGCTGAAGGGCGCACTGCGATTGTGCCTGATGCTTCAATGCTAACAGAGCAGGCGTTTGCGCGCATTACTTTGCAGGTTCATTCTGCGCTCGGCGCAATAGGTCTGACAGCGGCAGTATCCGCAGCACTCGCCGAAGCGGGAATTGCCTGTAATGTCATTGCCGGATTCCATCACGATCACTTGTTTGTACCGTGGGTCCGGCGCGAAGAGGCATTGGCGATCCTCATGAAGTTATCTGACGACGTGCGTCGATAATTGTTCGCCATTCATAGGTAACCTGCAGCTCTCACCCTTGAGCATTGCGTTCGGGCCCGCTTTAAGATGCCGGGCGAGAATTCAACAGGGACTGACTTCATGAAAAATCTGATGCTGGCCAGCGTCGCTGCTGCCGCTTTCATCACCGGCACGCCTGCAATGGCCGACAACCACACGGGCGACACCGCACCCAAGCTTTCAGCGCCTAAAATCGAATATACGATGTGGACGCTCGATAACGGTTTGCGCGTTATTGCGATTCCCGATGCCAGCACCAGCACTGTGACCACCTCTCTCTGGTACGATATCGGATCAAAACTTGATCCCGAAGGGCGCAGCGGCTTCGCGCATCTGTTCGAGCATATCTTGAGCCGCAAGACCGAGAATATGCCCTACAACATGATCTACGGACTCACTGCGGACATCGGCGGCACACGCAACGCGTCCAACTGGGTCGACCGCACGAATTATTTCGAACAGGTCCCTGCAGCCTATCTGGAAACGATGCTGTGGACCCATCGCGAACGCATGGCGAAGGTTGTGGTCGACGAGGAAGTTTTCGAAACCGAGAGGGGCGTTGTCAAAGAGGAGTTGCGGCAGCGTGTGCTCGCGCCTCCATATGGCCGGTTGCAGCGTTTTGTGATCCCTGAGAACGCCTTCGACGTTATGCCGCATCGCCGCCCCGGCATTGGCAGTATCGAGGATCTGGACAGCGCGACGCTTGATGATGCGCGTGCATTTTACGAAGCCTATTATGGTCCCGATACCGCGACGCTGATCGTCGCGGGCAATTTCGAGTTGTCACAACTGCGCGCGCTCGTGGACGAGTATTTTGGCGACATTCCGCCGCGCGCCAATCCGGTTGATCTGACCATTGCAACGCGCGAACCTGAGCCAACGGGACCGCGCACCGTCAACGCAACTGCGCCGAATGTGCCGCTTCCGGTGGTTGGTGCAGTCTGGAAAGCACCGCCAACCACCGATCCTGATGCCGCGGCACTTCAGGTGCTGGATGCGATCATGTCGCGCGGCGACAATAGCCGCCTTAACAATGCTCTGGTTCGGACAGGACAGGCAGTTCAGGCGGTTGCCTGGGCAACGATGTTCCGAGAGGCGGGGCAGTTTGCGGCCTACGTAGTTGTATCCGGCCCTGACAAGATGGAGCAGGCGCAGGCTACCCTTAACACAGAAATTGAGCGTCTTCGGACAGAGCCGGTAACGATGGCCGAACTCAACGAAGCCAAGAGCGAGATTGTCGCGAGCACGCTGCGGCGCCGCGAAACAGCGCGCGGGCGAGCGTTTGAACTTGGCGAGGCGCTCGTCTCGAGCGGTGACCCGGACTTTGCGGATAAAAGACTTACGCAAATCACCCAAGTGACGGCCGATGACGTTTTGCGCGTGGCGGCCCTATACCTCGATCCGCAAAAGCGCGTGTCGATGACCTACACAGCTGGCGAGGACGATCCATCGAAATATGCCAATCCTGTACCCATGCCGGAATTCAGAACACTTCCCCCGGCGACAGGTGAAATCCGTCAAGTGAAACCGGAAAGCGAACGGATGGCTCCTCCGGCCCCTGGCGTGACCCCCGACGTCGCCTCGCCTGAATTCGTCGAGGGTGAGCTTTCCAACGGTATCCGCGTCGTCGCCGTCCAGACGGGCGATGTTCCGATTGTGACGATCTCTATGCTGGTACCGGGCGGAAGCAAAACTGATCCGCGCGAAAAGGCCGGCATTGCTCAGCTTGCAGCTGGCCTTGCTGACCGCGGCGTTGAAGGTATGGATGCGGCCCAGATCGCTGCAAGATTTGAAAGTCTGGGTGCCAGTTTTGGTGGCGGTGCGGGCAGCGATGGGACCAGTTTTACTCTGAGTGCCCCCCTCGCCAACATCGAAGAGGCTGGTGAACTGGCAGCAAAAATCATTCGCGGCGCGAATTATCCTGAGGATGAGTTTCTACGGGAACGAGCCCGCGCTGTCAGCGGTCTGCAAGTGGGGATGAAAGAGCCGGGCAGCCTTTCGCGCTTCGCAGCGCGGGTGGCGATGTACGGCGACGCGCCATACGGATCCCAGCCGGGCGGAACGGCAGAAAGTCTTGCCGCAATTACGCGCGAAGACCTAGTCGCCTACAGGCAGGGTTATGTGCATCCCGAAAGAATGCAGATCGCGGTGACAGGAGGCATTGCGCCTCAGGCAGCGATGGCTGTTTTGGAGAAGATGTTCGGTGACTGGGCAGTCTCGACCGCGCCTGCCGGCACGCTTGATGATGCAGCAGGCACTGCCCAGCCGGTTCGAACGATCGTGATCGATATGCCGGGTGCAGGCCAGGCATCCGTGATCGCCGCCGTACGTGCGCCTGCCCGGAAAGACGCGGACTATTTTCCACTCGAGCTTGCCAATAGCGTGCTTGGCGGCGGGTCGAGCGGCCGTCTTTTTGAGGAGATCCGGACCAAACGGTCGCTCAGCTACGGGGCTTATTCCGGATTTGCTGACCGCCAGGACGCATCAATCCTGACGGCCTCAGCGCAGACGAAGAATGAAACAGCTGATGAGGTGGTTGAGATTCTCCTCAGCGAATTCGAGCGTCTCGGTAAAGAGCCATTCTCCGAAGAATTGCTGCAAAAACGCCGCCTGTACCTGTCTGGCGCAAACGCGCGCCGGCTTGAGACAAGCGGTGGATTGAATGCGACCATAGCCACATTGCTGCAGCAGGGGCTCGACCCGCAGGAAGCCACTCGCATGGCCGAACATCTGGATGCCGTGGATCCTGATGCGGCGAGTTTGGCGGCGCAAAAATATGTGGACCCATCGAAAGCGACCGTAATCGTCGTGGGGGACTCCGATCTTTTCATCGAAGGCCTCCAGGCGATCAGGGATAATGTAGAAATAATCTCTGCGTCAGCTCTCGATCTGGCGCGCCCGGAATTGTCGATTGTTGAGGTGGCTCGCGACTAGCGGTTGATGTGAAGCTCAGTTGGCAGCAGGACTTTCTTCGCTCCGCTCTGCCGCCTGCTGGGCCCACATTTCTGAATAGAGGCCGTTTTTCGCGAGCAATTCGGAATGTGTTCCGCTTTCGACAAGTGAGCCTCCATCCAGAACGAGTATCCGGTCCGCATCGGCAATTGTCGAAAGCCGGTGGGCGATTGCGATCGTCGTACGCCCCTGTTCCAACCGCTTGAGGGTGCCAAGAATTTCCTGTTCCGTACGGGTGTCGAGCGCGCTGGTGGCTTCATCGAGCAAGAGAATGGGCGGGTTTTTGACGAGCGTGCGCGCGATCGCAACGCGCTGTTTTTCCCCGCCTGACAGTTTCAGACCGCGCTCACCGACCATCGTATCAAACCCGTCGGGCAGCCGACCGATCAGCGGCATCAGCGCCGCATCCTGAGCCGCCTGCGCCACCTGCTCATCACTGGCGCCTTCTGCCCCATAGGCAATGTTGTAGGCGAGCGTATCATTGAACAAGACGCTGTCCTGCGGGACAATTCCGATGGCTGCACGCACACTGTCCTGCTGCACGCTTTTGATGTCCTGCCCGTCAATCAGAATTCGGCCATGCTGAGGGTCGTAGAAACGGAACAGAAGGCGGCCTATCGTACTCTTACCGGCTCCGGAAGGGCCGACAATCGCAAGTGATGATCCCGCCGGAACATCAAAGCTCAGCCCGTTCAGGATCGACCGGCCATCCTCATATTGGAAACTCACATTCTGAAAAGAAACCTGAGGTTCGCTGACGACAAGCGCCGGGGCCCCCGGCATATCCTTAACTTCAACATCGGTGTCCATAAGGTCGAACATCAGCGCCATATCAACAAGTCCCTGCCGGATTGTTCGATAGACCCATCCAAGAAGGTCGAGCGGGCGGAAAAGCTGCAGCAGATAGGTATTCACAAAAACCAGATCGCCTACCGTCAGTTCGCCTTTGCTCCAGCCCCAGACAGTGTAGGCCATCGCACCCGCCATCAGCGCATTGGTTATCAGCGCCTGCGTAATGTTCAGCAGGCCGAGCGAATTTTCCGATTTGATTGCCGCTTCCGAATATGCCCGCGCCGCGCCGGAATACCGGGCTTCCTCGCGGTTTTCGGCGTTGAAATATTTCACCGTTTCGAAATTCAGCAGGGAATCGACAGCGCGGTGCAGTGCCTGCCCGTCGAGATCGTTCATTTCGCGCCGCAATTTCGTGCGCCATTCGGTTATCCAGCGCGTAACCAGAACATACGCGACCACGGTGACGGCCGTTGCTGCGACCAGTTCCCAGCCAAAGTTGAAGTAAAAGATGATGCCCACCGCAATCAGTTCGATTGCCGTCGGGGCAATGTTGAACAGCAGGAAGTAGAGCATGGAGTCGATGCTTTTCGTCCCGCGTTCGATGATCTTGGTCACTTCACCCGTGCGCCGAGTCAGGTGGAACCGCAGGCTAAGCCGGTGAAGGCGGTGGAAAACATCCTGGGCCAGGTTCAGGGTGGCGATCTGACCGACCCGTTCAAAAGCGATGTTTCGCAGGTTGTCGAACAAAACCGAGGTGAACCGGCCCAAACCATATGCCGCCACCAGCGCCAGCGCGACGCTTGCGCCATCACTGACAGGTCCGGCCATCGCGTCGGCTGCACCCTTATAGGCAAATGGAAGCGTGAGAATGGTCGCCTTGGCGCCCAGCACGAAAACCAATGCAAGAATGATTCTACGCCTGAGCGGCCAGTCACCCTTGGGCCAGAGATAGGGAAGAAACCGCTTAAGTGTCGCCCAGCCTTCGGCGTCGGGCGGGCTCGCTGGCCGGTCAGATGTGGCGGTATCGGGCGGCATAGTGCTGCCCCATGTGGGCGCACCTTACTCTGTCAGCAAGGCCGCGCCTCAATTCATCGACGACGCGGCGACACGTAATTGCTCTGATTGACGCGGCGCATTGCCCGCGCGACATCGCGAGGAACGTCAAAGAGGATCCGTTGGTTCGCGAAATCGATCGCAACGCGGTCAAAAATTTTGAGATGCTGCATGCCAAGTGACAGGACCGGCTTGTCTTTCAGGCCGAGTGCCTCAAACGCGGGAGCGTCGGCAAATGTCAGCGGCACGTCTTTAAGAGCGAGCCCTCCGATCTCCAGGGAGCGCACATTGGCCAGATCACCTTTCATGGTCACGCCGTTTACATCCATGGTGGTGACTTCCTGCGCCCTTCGTGCCCGGATGCGTTCTTGCAAGGCAACATTGCCGAGGCTCGCTTGCGCGCCCGTATCAATGATGACCGTCGCTTTGACCCCTTCGACAATGGCATCGGTGATTAGCAGCTGGCCCAGCTTCTGCCGCGCCTTCACAATAATCTCAAACCCTGCGCGCGAATGTTTTTTGGTCACATCCTCAAGCGCGATCGTATCCTTGCGAAAGTCGATCAGAACCCTGAAATCCTGGAGGCTGTCCAGACCGATAATCCCATCCGCACCCAGGTGAATCCGATTAAGGACCGGTGCTGTGATGTTGTGCAGGGTGTGGCTTCCCACGACCAGATCGTTGACCTCGACCACTTCGACCTGCCGCCTGCTGGCCATGCCGACGACTGTCGCAATGCCTAGCCGTGGCAGCGCGAGCCCCTGGTCGATCTGATGCGTTACAGCCGTTGCTTGGCTGCCGGTATCGATCATGAAGTTAAACGGCCCGGCGCCGCCGATCGTGACAGGAATAGTGAGCCTGCGGTTTCGCTCTTCCTCCAGAGCCAGGATCTCGGTGTCGGGGTTTGTCAGGTCCGGGGCTATGGGTTGGGACTGCAACGCCTTGATGGGTGGTTCGACGGGTTCAACCGTGTTGGCGCTTGCCGCAGTTGTGGCTAGCCCAGCCAAGGCTCCGAATATCGCCGCCAGTTTGGTCATCGCAATTCCTCTCTTCGAGTCAGAAGGTATCAGACCGGCGGTAAATGCCAAAGCGGACGGACAATTTTCTCTACGGGCGGCCTATCCGGCTCCACCTGCGGCAGCCGGGCCCGAAACGCCGTCACGCTTGCGCAGCATTTCCCATGTCTCGTGAACAAGCGGACGGAAGAACAGCAGGAACGTTGCCGCATATACGCTGGCACCGATGGCCGCATTCCAGATCAGGTCGAAGAACGGTGTATCGAGCGGCACGTATTTCTGCGCGCTGTAGACCGCGATGGCCATCGCCCCGCAGGCCAGGGCAATCGGCGCAAGCTCACGTGCAAGCGCCAAGAAAGAAACGCCAATGCGCGGCAGGGTCATGGTAAGCGTTACCGCAAGCAAGGCCGGTGCGGCGACCCACCATGCGTGGACTAGGCCCATCGCCGTGCTTTCTCCTTCGAGAAAACCGCCATTCACACCCCACAGGAATGCGCTTGGCATAATGATCGCCCCGCAAATCGCGGTGAAGAGGTAGACTTTTGGACGTCCCATCGCATTGGTCACAGGCGAGCAAATCAATTGCAGCGCAAAGGCCGGCATAGCGAGCGCGAGCCCGCCAACAATCGGGATCATGCCGGACCATTTTTCTCCGAACAGGGTCAGAATTGCAGCTTCGCTGGTGAGTGCAAGGCCGATATATATCGGCGCCGAAACCATCATCACCATCCTGGCTGTTCGCAGATAATATGGGCCAAGGGGTTTGTTCGCGCGGTGGAGCTCGGAATATGCCGCCAATGCGACCTCATTGATTGGCGGGATAAACCGGCCGGTGACGATAAGGGTCAGAAAAAGCGCCTCTGAATACAGCCCCAGATCATATGTCGGCAGCAAGCGGCCAGCGATCACAATGTCGCTCTGGCTCTGGATTATCCAGAATAGCTGGCACAGGGTGAGTGTGCCGCCGAATGTCACCATGTCCCACGCGCCGCTTGGGTTGAAGACGGGCCTCAGGCGTAAGCCCGATGCCAGTGTCAGCCCGACGGCCCGCGTTACAAACATGGCGATTGGTGCGTACACCAACGCCCAGACACCATGGCCCAGCCAGGCTAATGTAAGCGCGGTTACAGCGCCAACAACAGCGCTGATCATGTTGACCTGACCCTGCTTCCTGAATTGCAGCTGCCGTGCCAGCCATTCCGAAGGGAGCGCGATGAAGGGAATCGTCAAAAAGATGACAGCCTGAATCCGCAGCAGGTCAGCGACCATGGGTTCGCCGAAATACTGCGCTGCATAAGGCGCCGAGAAGAACTGGATCGTCGCAAGGGTGACGTTCGACATCAGCAACATGCCAAAAACCTGCGCGACCCGGCGCTCATCAAGCCGGTCGGTCTGGACGATCGAAGTGGCGAAACTTTGCCCGTTAAGGAAGGCGAGGGCGGTGATCACCACCTGGCTCATGGCAAACAGGCCGTAATCTGTCGGATCGAGCAGCCGCACCACGAGAATCGTAGAGGTCCACGTGATGATCTGCGCGGCCACTTGCGTGCCCCATCTCCATGCCACCGCCGACCGCACGCGGTTGGCGAAGCCGCCGTCGTCACCATTATCTCTATAGGCATGCGGCGTGGCCCCGGGAATCGCATCCGGGGTCGCTCCCGATTCTCCGATGAGAGAATCAGATTCGATGGGCTTCATCGTCATCGAGGCTGTATCTAGGTCGCAAATGTGAAGATTCTGTCGGCATCGAACGCCGGTCCAGTGGTGAATCACGGCGATTCAACAGCTTTGATCGTTAATTTCACCTTCTCTTCCGCTGGTACAGCAGACCCGTTCACAGGGGCGGGGGTCTCAAAAACCGCAGAAAACTGGGATTTGTGCGCATTTGTGAAATAAAATTGCAAAAAGGCGTTGACCGAATCTGAGGTCACCCATATATGCCCTCTCACCGACGCGGCGCTGACGGTTTTCACCGGCTCCGCAGCGAACGGTCGCCAACATAATCGGATAGCCGGTCCCCCGGTGTAAATCGGGGATCACTAGCTGTCCGCGTTTTAATGTTGGTTGGCTCTTTGACATTGTTAGTTTTTGATGAAGGGACATGTGGGCGACGGCGCCCGGTCTGGGGACCTCAAGGCTCCAGTAACCGGTTAAATTGAAGCCGATTGCCACATCCTTATCGCCTCCACAGGCGGTTTGTGATGATGCATGTTCATTCGTATCCATTACGTTTGACAGTGCAGGTATCGGCTCCTTGAAGCTCATGCCTAGCAGGTTGGCGGGGTTCGCCCCGTGCTTGCTTAGTATGTGACACAAACTTGAGAGTTTGATCCTGGCTCAGAACGAACGCTGGCGGCATGCCTAACACATGCAAGTCGAACGAACCCTTCGGGGTTAGTGGCGCACGGGTGCGTAACGCGTGGGAACCTGCCTTTAGGTTCGGAATAACAGTTAGAAATGACTGCTAATACCGGATAATGTCTTCGGACCAAAGATTTATCGCCTTTAGATGGGCCCGCGTTAGATTAGGTAGTTGGTGGGGTAATGGCC